>NZ_CP108143.1:5808159-6109936 GCF_036206005.1 Streptomyces sp. NBC_00178 | reverse complement strand
GATGCGCCGGCTCTCCCGGCTGCGGGCGTCCACGACCGTCACGTCGAACGAGTCGTGGCCGGTCGCGTAGACGTGCCGCCCGTCGCGGGAGACGTCGACGTCGAAGGGCCTCCGCCCGACGGGCACGGTGGCGACCACCTTCCGGAGCCGGGTGTCGACGACCTCCAGGACACCGTCGCCGCCGGGGACGTTCACTCCGACGTACACCCGCCGCCCGTCGGGCGAGAGCGCGATGCCCATGCCTCCGCCGCGGTACTCGCCGGTCGTCACGGGCCCGGTGTCGGTCGCGTAGGGGATCAGCGCCGTGCGCTCGCGCGCGCCGGTGTCCACGGCCGCCACGCCCTCGGCCGTCGCCACCCATGCGGTGCCGTCCGTGCCGAGCGCGATTCCGTAGGGCGCGGTACCGACCTTCAGCGAGGTCCCGCCGGAGCCGCCGTCCGGCTTCGAGGGGTCGACGAAGGTGACGGTGTCCGCCCCGAAGTCGGTGACCACGAGCGTGCCCTCGGCCGTGCGCGCCGGTTCGCGGCCACCGGGCTGCGTGCTGGACCGGCCGGGCGGCACCGGCTCCCCGGCGGGCGCCGGCCGGCTCGTGCCGTCCGCCCCGCATCCGGCGAGGGCCGTGAGGAGGAGCGCCGTCACGGCGGCCGGGCCCCGGCGCTCGTGCGTCCGGCGCAGACGGCCCGCGTCGCGTCGCGCGGTGGACGGGACCGGGCCGGGTACGGCCGCCCCGCCCCACGACGCCTCTTCCGCCCTGCGTGTCATCGCGGACACCTCCGTCTCCTCGTCCTTCTCCCGCTCACGGTCATGCGCCCGCCGGGGGCGTGGCCCCCGGGGACCGGCGGTACCCGTGGCCGTGCGCTGCTCCGAGCCTCGCGCATCCTCCGGGGCCCGCCCATCGGCCGAGCGGCCGGCCCGCGCCGTGCGGACCGGCCGACGGACGGGTGGTCCGATCGGACGACATCTTTCTTGAAGTTTCACGCATCTGCTAGGTTCGAGAATCATTTTGAAGTTTCAAGCTTGTGCCGTTCCCCCCACGAAGGAGCCCTCCATGTCCGCCACGCTGCGCGCCGCCGCCGGTTCGCCCGCCGCCACTGCCGGCCCCGGCACCACCTCGCCCCACGCGTACGACGGAGGACTGCTCCTGCTGCGTCTCGCCGTCGGACTCACCGTCGCGGCGCACGGCACGCAGAAGCTCTTCGGCTGGTTCGGCGGCGGCGGCCTGGAGGGAACGGGTCAGTTCTTCACGATGAGCGGGTACCCCTCAGGCACGACGATGGCCCTGATCGCCGGGCTCAGCGAGACCCTGGGCGGACTCGGCCTGGTGACCGGACTGCTCACGCCCCTCGCCGGCGCCGCGGTCCTCGGCACGATGATCAACGCCCTGGCCGTCAAGTGGGGCGGTGGCTTCTTCGCTCCCGAGGGCGTCGAGTACGAGCTGCTGCTGGCCGTCGCCGCGGCGGGTCTGGCCCTCACCGGTCCGGGGCGGCTCGCCGTGGACCGCTTCCTGCCGGTCCTGCGGGCCCACCGCCTCGCCCACGGCGTCGCGGCCGTGGTCCTCGGCGCCGTGGCGGCGGGACTCGTCCTGCTCGTCCGCGGCTGACCGTACGCGCCCGGGGCGGGGCGGCCCGCCCGCTTCCGTACGCAGGGTCCCCCGCCCCGGTGACCGGGCACGCTCCCCGCGCAGGCCGCGCACGCTTCCCGCGCAGGTCACGCGGTTTCCCCGCGCACGCCTCTCCGGGTACGCGAACGGCCGCCCCGGCAGGTCTGCACCTGCCGGGGCGGCCGTCATGCGGTGGTGCCGTGTCCGCGGACGCGGCGGCCGGGATCAGCCCAGCGACGCGATGGCCTTGTTGAACGTGGCCGACGGACGCATGACGGCCTCCGCCTTCGCCGGGTCGGGCTGGTAGTAGCCGCCGATGTCGACCGGCTTGCCCTGCACGGCGACGAGCTCGTCGACGATGGTCTGCTCCTGCTCGGCCAGCGTCTTGGCGAGCGGCCCGAACGCCTCGGCGAGCGCGGCGTCTTCGGTCTGCCGCGCCAGCTCCTGGGCCCAGTACAGCGCCAGGTAGAAGTGGCTGCCGCGGTTGTCGATGCCGCCGAGCTTACGGCTCGGGGACTTGTCCTCGTTGAGGAAGGTGCCGGTCGCGCGGTCCAGGGTGTCGCCGAGCACGCGGGCGCGGGCGTTGTCCGTGGTGGTGGCCAGGTGCTCGAAGCTGACCGCGAGCGCGAGGAACTCACCCAGGCTGTCCCAGCGCAGGTAGTCCTCCTTGACCAGCTGCTGGACGTGCTTGGGCGCGGAACCGCCGGCGCCGGTCTCGAACAGTCCGCCGCCGTTCATGAGCGGGACGACCGAGAGCATCTTCGCGCTGGTGCCCAGCTCGAGGATCGGGAAGAGGTCGGTCAGGTAGTCGCGCAGCACGTTGCCCGTGACGGAGATGGTGTCCTCGCCGCGGCGGATGCGCTCCAGGGAGAAGGCGGTGGCCTCCTCCGGCGTACGGATGGAGATGTCCAGGCCGTCCGTGTCGTGGCCGGCCAGGTAGGTGTTGACCTTGGCGATGAGGTTGGCGTCGTGCGCGCGGCCCTCGTCGAGCCAGAACACGGCCGGGTTGCCGGTCGCGCGGGCGCGGGTGACCGCGAGCTTGACCCAGTCCTGGATGGGGAGGTCCTTGGTCTGGCACATCCGGAAGATGTCGCCGGCACCGACGGCCTGCTCCAGTACGACGTCGCCCTTGCCGTCGACGACGCGGACGGTGCCGGTGGCGGGGACCTCGAAGGTCTTGTCGTGGCTGCCGTACTCCTCGGCCTTCTGGGCCATGAGACCGACGTTGGGCACGGAGCCCATGGTCGACGGGTCGAAGGCGCCGTTGGCGCGGCAGTCGTCGATGACGACCTGGTAGACACCGGCGTAGCTGCTGTCCGGGAGGACCGCGATGGTGTCGGCCTCGTTGCCGTCCGGGCCCCACATGTGGCCGGAGGTGCGGATCATGGCCGGCATGGACGCGTCGACGATGACGTCGCTCGGGACGTGCAGGTTGGTGATGCCCTTGTCGGAGTCGACCATCGCCAGGGCCGGGCCCTCGGCGAGCTCGGCCTCGAAGGAGGCCTTGATCTCCGCGCCGGCGTCCACGGAGTCGAGCCCCTTGAGGATGCCGCCGAGGCCGTCGTTCGGGGTGAGGCCGGCCGCCGCGAGCGCCTCGCCGTACTTGGCGAAGGTGTTCGGGAAGAAGGCACGGACCACGTGGCCGAAGATGATCGGGTCGGAGACCTTCATCATCGTGGCCTTGAGGTGCACGGAGAACAGGACGTCCTCGGCCTTGGCGCGGGCGACCTGGGCGGTGAAGAACTCACGCAGCGCGGCGACGCGCATGACGGCGGCGTCCACGACCTCGCCCGCCAGGACGGGTACGGACTCGCGCAGCACGGTGGTCGTGCCGTCGTCGCCCGCGAGCTCGATGCGCAGCGAGCCGGCCTCACCGATGACGACGGACTTCTCCGTCGAGCGGAAGTCGTCGACGCCCATGGTGGCGACGTTCGTCTTCGAGTCGGCGCTCCAGGCACCCATGCGGTGGGGGTGGGCCTTGGCGTAGTTCTTGACCGACGCGGGGGCACGGCGGTCGGAGTTGCCCTCGCGCAGGACGGGGTTCACCGCACTGCCCTTGACCTTGTCGTAGCGGGCGCGGACGTCCTTGTCCTCGTCGGTCCGCGGGTCGTCCGGGTAGTCCGGAAGCGCGTAGCCCTGCGCCTGCAGCTCGGCGATCGCGGCCTTGAGCTGCGGGATCGAGGCCGAGATGTTGGGCAGCTTGATGATGTTCGCGCCGGGAGTCCTGGCCAGCTCGCCGAGCTCGGCGAGCGCGTCATCGATACGCTGGCCGGCCTCGAGACGCTCCGGGAAGCCGGCGATGATCCGGCCTGCCAGCGAGATGTCGCGGCGCTCGACCGTGACACCCGCGGTCGAGGCGTAGGCCTCGATGACGGGCAGGAACGAGTACGTCGCCAGGGCAGGGGCCTCGTCGGTGTGCGTATAGATGATGGTCGAGTCAGTCACCGGGTGCTCCGCTCCACGTCTGCAACATTGCTTGACATCAAGATATCTCCTGACCGCCCCCCTCTCCACAGTGGCCCGTGCCCTTCGGCGGGAAGGCGGGGCCGGGCCCCGGCACCCGCGGTGCGGGGCCCACCCACCTCAGCGGGCGCCGCCCGGGCCGGACGGCGGCGTCCCCGGAGCGGGTGGCCGGTGCTCGTACCAGCGCCGGTCGGCCTCCAGCTGCGCGGCGAGCGAGATGAGCCGGGCCTCTCCGCGGGAGGGGCCCAGCAGCTGGGCCCCTACGGGCAGGCCGTCGCGGGTGAACCCTGCGGGGACGTTGATCCCGGGCCAGCCGAGGACGTTCCAGGGCCATGCGTAGGGGCAGGCCGACGTCATCGCGAGGTCGGTGCGCCAGGCACTGAGGCGGTCGAACTCGCCGACGCGGGGCGGCGGTGTGGCCGTCGTGGGGGTGAGCAGCACGTCGTAACCGTGTCGGCCGCGCGCCGTGTCGAAGAAGGCGCCGAGCCTCGCGTGCTGGCGTACCTCCCTGGCGCGGGCGGCGCGCACCACCCGGCCGCCGAGCCGGGTTCCGGTGCGCAGCGCACTGCGGGTACGGGGGTCGAGCAGGCCCGGCTCGGGGTGCAGGGCCGCGAGTTCGGCGATGCCGGCGGTGGCACGGGGAACGAAGGAGAGGCCGATGAGCCCGTAGCGGGGGCGGGCCTCCTCCACGTGGTGGCCCAGCCGGGCCAGGACCTCGGCGAGTTCGGTGACGGCGCGCAGGACCTCGGGGTGGGGGGCGTTGCGGGTGAGGGTGAGCGGCGCACGGAGGGCGACGCCGATGCGCAGCCTGCCGGGGTCCCGCCGGGCGGCGGCGGACGCGTCGATCCGGGGTGGGCGGTGCGGGTCGGCCGGGTGCGGGCCGGCCGCGGCGTCCAGGAGGAGGGCGGCGTCCGCGACGGTGCGCGCGAGGGGGCCGTTGACGGTGAGGCCCTGGAAGGCGTCGCTCTGGGGGTGGACGGAGATCCGGCCGCGCTGGGGCTTGATCCCGACGAGGTGGGTCCAGGCCGCGGGGATGCGGATGGAGCCCGCGCCGTCCGAACCCAGCGCGGCGGGGACCAGCCCGGCGGCGACGGCGGCGGCGGAACCGCCGGAGGAGCCCCCGGGGGTGTGCGCGGTGCTCCAGGGGTTGCGGGTGCAGCCGAAGGCGGGCCCCTCGGTGAAGGCCCACTGGCCCAGCTCGCAGGAGTTGGTCTTGCCGACGATGACGGCTCCGGCGGCGCGCAGCCGGCGGACCGCCTCGCTGTCCGCGGTGGCGGGCGGCAGGGCGCCGTCGCAGCCGAAGTAGGTCGGCATGCCCGCGACGTCCGTGTCGTCCTTGACGGCGACCGGCACGCCCAGCAGCGGGAGGCGCTCCCCGGCGTCGAGCCGCCGGTCGGCCTCGGCGGCCTCGGCGAGCGCCGCCTCCGTACGCAGCTGACGGAAGGCGTTCAGGGTGTGGCGGCTCGCCTCGATGCGGGCGAGGGCCGCGGCGACCAGGGCCGAGGAGGTCGTCCGGCCCTCGGCCAGGGCCCGCGCACTGTCGGTGAGGCCGGGCTCCGCGGTGTACGGCTCCTCCGGCCTGGCCGGCCCGGTCCGCTCCGTGGGGTCTGCTGAGGACATCGCTTCCGCCTCCTCGCGTGCGCCCGTGCACCGGACCCGGGGCCGCCCCGGGACCGCCCGAGCGGATCTACTGGAGAGTAACGAGGCGTGGGGGCCCGCTCAAGCACGCCGCACCAGGCACACGGCCCGTCCTCCCGTGCCCCTCGGAGGACGGGCGCGCGGCCCCCGGCGCGTCCTACGGACGGACGTGGATCTCACCGATGCCGGTGCCGATCCCCGCGCAGTGGGCGGTCGACTGACCGGACTGGCCCGGGCCGAGCGTGACGTGATTCCCGTCCACGTCCGGGGACCAGCCGCAGACCAGATGGACCCAGAAGGTCTGCGTGGCCGAGCCGTTGTTCCGGCAGAGCGCGTAGCCGGTGTAGTCGTCGATCGCGTGCTTGCCCGTGTCGCAGGACAGTCCCGGCGGTGTGGCGGCGGGCGCGACGGCCACCGCCGCCGTGGCCGGGACGGCGAGTGCGAGGGTCAGCCCCACGACGGCGGTGCGCGCGAGCGAGCGGACGGCGTTCCCCTTGACGTGCATGTTCATCTCTCCCCTGTTTCCGGTGAGTTCCGGCGTTCCCGGTGATCTTCAGGGCACCCCTCCCCCACGTTCCGTAGCCGAAAACAGCGCCGAACCTCACCCTCCGTACACCTGGCGGCCGGGCACGCGGCAGGGCCCGGGCACCACCCCAAGGGCGACGGGGTGCAGGCGGCCGTGGACCTGCCCGGCTCGGCGCACCGGTGCCCACGACCACCCGGCCCCCGGAGGGCGGGGCCGGCGTCAGTGCCCTGCCGGGCCGGACGCCGGTTCCCTCCTGGCGTTGCGGCTCAGCAGGACGTACAGCACCAACGAGGAGGCCAGGCCGACCGCCCACCCGTAGTCGGCCAGCGGCCTGAGGAACGGGATCAGTCCGCCGTCGGGGAACGGCCCCTTGCCGGGCGCCGAGTGGGAGCCGCCGACGGCGAGCACGCCCCCGGCGCCGAACGCGGCCACGGCACGCCAGTTCCATCCGCCCGTGTACCAGTAGCGGCCCCCACGCCGGTAGAGGTCCGGGAGGTCGAGGACCGTGCGCCGGATGATCCAGTAGTCGGCGATGAGGATGCCGGCGACCGTGCCGAGCAGACCGCCGACCAGTCCCAGCCAGGTGAAGATGTACAGCTCGGGTGTCTCGGTGAGCTTCCACGGCATGATCAGGACACCGACGACCCCCGTGATCAGGGCGCCCGTACGGAAGTTGATGAGCTTCGGCGCGAGGTTGGCCAGGTCGTACGCCGGTGAGACGACGTTCGCCGCGAGGTTCACGGAGATCGTCGCGACCAGCACGGTGATCAGGCCGAAGAGCAGCCCGAAGACGTTGTCCGTCCTGGCCACCAGCTGCACCGGGTCCCAGATCGCCTCCCCGTACACGGCTTGCGAGCCGGACGTGACGAGGACGGAGAGCAGGGCGAAGAAGGTCATGGTCGTGGGCAGGCCGAGCGACTGTCCGCGGACCTGGGCCCGTTGACCGGCTCCGAAGCGCGTGAAGTCGGGGATGTTGAGGGAGAGCGTGGACCAGAAGGCGATCATTCCCATCAGGGAGGGGAAGAAGACCGGCCAGAAGTCCGCGCCCCACCCGAGGGCGGAGGGCTGGTCCAGCAGTGGTCCGAACCCGCCCGCCTTGACCGCGACCCAGACGAGGAGCACCACCGCACCGACGATGACGAACGGCGCCGCCCAGTTCTCGAAGCGGCGCAGGGTGTCCATGCCCCGGTGGATGATGGCGAGTTCGAGCACCCAGAACAGGACGAAGCAGAGCCAGAGCGTCCAGGGCTGGCCGCCGATCTCACCGGCCCGCGCCCAGCCGCCGAACATCTTGCCCAGCAGCGTGAAGACGCCGACGCCGCCGATCCACGTCTGGATGCCGAACCACGCGCACGCGACACCCGCCCGGATCATGGCCGGGAGGTTGGCGCCGCGCAGCCCGAACGACGCGCGGGCCAGGACGGGGAACGGAATGCCGTACTTGGGGCCGGCGTGCCCCGTGAGCAGCATCGGGGCCAGCACGATCACATTGGCCAGCGCGATCGTGAGGACGGCCTGCTTCCAGTCCATTCCGAGGGCGACGAGTCCGGAGGCCAGCAGCCAGGACGGGATGTTGTGGGCCATCCCGATCCACAGGGCCGCGAAGTTGTACGTCGTCCAGCGGCGCCGTTCCAGGGGCACCGGCAGCAGGTCGTCGTTGACGAAGCGCGGGTCGTCGGGGAGGGATCCGGGGGCGAGTTCGATCCGGCCCGACGGGTCGGCTATCCGTCCGTCGGACGAGGACGGCGGGACGGGCGGGACGGTGGCGGTCATGGTGGCGTGACCCTTCGCTCGGGGGATGTGCCGTGCGGGGCGCGAGTGCGGGGGGGTGCCTGGCGGGCCGTTGCGGGCGGGTGAAGGGGCGTCAGGCGGACAGTGCGGGGATGATCGTGGAGCCGTAGGCGTCGATGGTCGCTTCGCGCGCGTCGTGCATGTTGTAGACGGCGAACTGGTCGACACCCAGATCGCGCAGGACGCGGAGCTTCTCGATGTGCGCCTCGGGAGGTCCGAGCAGGCAGAAACGGTCCACGATCTCGTCGGGGACGAAGGCCGTGTCCGGGTTGCCGGTACGGCCGTGATGGCTGTAGTCGTATCCGGAACGTCCGGCGATGTAGGCCGTGAGCGCTTCGGGCACGAGGTCGGAGTGCTCCCCGTAGCGGGAGACGAGGTCGGCGACGTGGTTGCCGACCATCCCGCCGAACCAGCGGCACTGCTCGCGGGCGTGTGCCAGGTCCTCGCCCACGTAGGCGGGCGCTGCCACGCAGATGGTGACGGAGTCCGGGTCGCGGCCGGCGTCGGTGGCCGCCTGCCGCACGGCCTTGATCATCCACTCCGTGAGGTAGGGGTCGGCCAGTTGGAGGATGAAGCCGTCGGCCTTCTGCCCGGCGAGCGCGAGGGCCTTGGGCCCGTAGGCGGCCATCCAGACCGGCAGGCTGCCGTCCTTCACCCAGGGGATCTGCACCGGCTGTCCGTCGACGGTGGCCTCGCGTCCCTCCGCGAGGTCGCGGATGACGTCGATGGCCTCGCCGAGCCTGGCGAGTGTGTTGGGCTTGCGGCCGGCCACCCGCATCGCGGAGTCCCCGCGCCCGATCCCGCAGACGGTGCGGTTCCCGTACATCTCGTTGAGGGTGGCGAAGGTCGAGGCGGTGACCTCCCAGGTGCGGGTACCCGGATTGGTCACCATGGGTCCCACGACGAGCCGTTCGGTGTGTTCGAGGATCCGGCTGTAGATGACGAAGGGTTCCTGCCAGAGCACGGCCGAGTCGAAGGTCCAGCCGTACCGGAAGCCGTTCCGTTCGGCGCGGCGCATGAGTCCGACGACGGCCGAGGCCGGCGGGTCGGTCTGGAGGACGAGTCCAAAATCCATGACAGATGCTCCTAGTCGAAGTACTGACACATGGCGCGCGGGCGGAACCGCCGTGCCCTGGCCGGCAGAAGCACGTCCCGCCGGCCGGGCGGCGGCACGCCGGAGGAGGGGCTGCGGGGCGCCCCCGGTGGTGCGCTCCGGGTGAGCTTTCCACACGGGGCAGCGGCCGGTCCGGCACCGCGGCCCCGCGCGGAGGCGAGTCGCGGGGGGACAATCCTGGACCTGTCGGCGGGCTTTGGGAAGGGGCACTCTACGCGCGATGCGTCCGGTGTCCCGGGCATGGGCGCGAGGCGCGGCGGCGAGGTGCCCGAAGGGAGCACCGGGTGGGCGGCAGGCGCGGGCGGGGGCGGCGTCCGGCGGGCACACCCCGGCAGCTCACGCACGACCGCGCCCCGCCCGCGCCCCGTCGTGGACGACGGGGCGCGGGCGGGGCGGAGTACGGCACAGGGGTGTCGGACGGGCGCGGCTTGCCGGCGTGGGCCGGGCCGCTCCCGGGCCGGTCTCGTGCCGCCCCGGGAGCGGAACCGGCTCCCGCCCCCTCGGACGGGCTTCGAGGGCTTCAGCCCCGCTTCGAGCGGCGGCCGCCGAGTACCAGAGCGGTGCCGGTCACGAGCGCGAGGAGCGCGGCGCCGGTGAGCGCGATGGCCTGCGTGGACATGCCGGTCCTGGCGAGGCCGGGGCCGCTGTCGTGGGCGGCCCGCAGGATCAGGTCGGTGATGGCACCGGGGTCGGTCTCCATGACCGCGTGCGGGGCGTCCACCTCGACGGTGGTGGAGCCGGCCCTCTTGGCCATGTAGCGCAGGTTCTCGGTGCCGATGGTGTGGTCGTCCGTGGCCACGAGGTACCACGACGGGATCGTCTTCCAGGCGGGCGTGCCGGACGGTTCCGCACCTGCCAGGGGCGTGATCGGACGCTGGGACGCGGCCAGGACGGCCGTCCTGGCCGCGTCGAGACGGTTGCTCAGGAACACCTCGCCGAACTTGTCGGGCTTGATGTAGAGGTCCACGTCCGTGGGGCCGGTACCGATCGGCACGGCGTCGACCGCGGTGGGGACGGGGGCTGACGGGTCGTCCGTGAGGCGGCTGCCGGGGAACCTGGCGGCGAGCGACAGCGTCTCCTCACCCTTGTCCGGGGCGAAGCCGGCTATGTAGACGAGGGACTCGACGGCGGGGTTGCCGGTGGCCGCGTTGGTGATGACGGCGCCCCCGTAGGAGTGGCCGACGAGGACGATCGGTCCCTTGATCGCCTTGAGCCGGGCCCCGAGATAGGCGGAGTCGTCGGACAGGCCGCGCAGCGGGTTGGCGGTGGCGACCACCGGATAGCCCTTGGCCTGGAGGCTTTCCGAGACCTGGTCCCACCCGGAGGCGTCGGCCCAGGCGCCGTGCACCAGCACGACCGTCGGCTTCGCACGCTCGCGGGCCGGCGCGTCGCCCGCGCCTTCGGACGCCAGGGAGGGGCCGGCGGTGATGAGCGCCGCCGTCGGCAGGAGCAGCGCGAGAGGAAGGAACCGTCGGGTCCGGGCGTGCCGTAGCTGCGTCATGGTCACTCTTTCGAGGAGGAGGAAGGCTGAACGCTGATGACACTGCCGCCGGGGAAAGCGCCCGGCACCGTCAGGCGGTCCGGGCGGGTGAACACCGTGTCCACGGGCCCCGGCTCCGCGCGGGGAGCGCGCCCTCGTCCCGGTGGGGAGGTCGCCTCGGCGATCGGTGGGCACAAAATGAGACTTATGCCACTTAGCGGTATCGTTTGTGGCGTTTGCTCGCGATCCCGGCCCCTCGGCGGCGGCAACGACGCCCCACGCCCATGAGCCGGGCGCACCGCCGCACGTCCCCCTCCCCCAGTGGTTCAAGCGGAAGGATCGACCATGGGTACGGTCACCACGATCGACGGCACGACCATCTACTACAAGGACTGGGGCCCGCGCGACGGCGAGCCGATCATGTTCCACCACGGCTGGCCGCTGAGCGGGGACGACTGGGACAACCAGATGCTGTTCTTCCTCTCCAAGGGCTATCGCGTCATCGCCCACGACCGGAGGGGACACGGACGCTCCTCGCAGAGCGCCACCGGCCACGAGATGGACACGTACGCCGCCGACGTCACGGCGGTGGTGGAGGCGCTCGACCTGCGCGGAGTCGTGCACATCGGCCACTCCACCGGCGGCGGCGAGGTCGCCAGGTACGTCGCCCGCGCCGAGCCCGGACGGGTCGCCAAGGCCGTGCTCGTCAGCTCCGTCCCGCCGGTCATGGTGAAGTCCGAGTCGAATCCGGGCGGGCTGCCGATCGAGGTCTTCGACGGCTTCCGCGCCACGCTCGCCGCCAACCGCGCCCAGTTCTACATCGAGCTGCCCACGGGCCCGTTCTACGGATTCAACCGGCCGGGCGCCAAGGTGTCGCAGGGGCTCATCGACAACTGGTGGCGACAGGGCATGCGGGGCGCGGCCAACGCCCACTACGAGTGCATCAAGGCCTTCTCGGAGACCGACTTCACCGAGGACCTCAAGAAGATCGACGTGCCGGTCCTCGTCGCCCACGGCACCGACGACCAGATCGTGCCGTACGAGGACGCCGGCCCCCTCTCCGCGAAGCTGCTGCCCAACGGCCGGTTGAAGAGCTACGAGGGCTACCCCCACGGCATGCTCTCGACGCACCCGGAGGTCCTCAACCCCGACCTGCTGGCGTTCGTGCAGGAGTAGTCACGACGCTCCCGCGTCCCGCCTCCCGAACCGGATCCGCCCGTCGCGGATCCGGTTCGGTGCGTCCGGGACCCTTCCGGCCCTCATGTGGCACCACATGGCACCACACGGCGCGAAGGATGTGCCACGTGGCGCCATTCGGCGCCACCATGCGACCCGAATCCCTCGATCGAAGGAGAGAGGAGGCGCTCACACCATCAAGCAGCACTCCATAATCGCAGGCCAGAGGGGCAGGCGACGACGCGACTCCCGGCCCCGCGCCGCAGAGCTTGCACATGGCGCCAAAATGGTGCCATGATGGCGCCATGGACCTGACCCCGTATGTCGAGACCCTCCGCCGCGAACTCGCGGTGGCCGCTGAGGCCGGCGGCGACGAAGCCCGCGCGCTGGCGGAGCGGCTCACCGCCCCCCTGGAGTCGGCGACCCGGCTGGCCATGCTGAACGTGCTGTCCGCCGCGACGGACGAGATCACCCGCGAACTCGCCCCGGGCTCGGTCGACGTACGACTGCGCGGACTGGACCCCGACTTCGTGGTGACACGGCCGCCCTCCGAGAGCGGCGCCCCGCAGCCGGCCGCGCCCGCCGAACCGCTCCAGGCCGCGTCGCCCGTCGACGGCGACGAAGGCGGCACCGCCCGCGTCAATCTGCGCCTGCCCACCCACCTCAAGGCCCGCGCCGAGGAGGCCGCGGGCCGCGAGGGCCTGTCGGTCAACGCGTGGCTGGTGCGGGCGGTGTCGGCAGCGGTGGACGGCGGGGCCCGGCCCCGCGCGACGGAGAAGACCCGGACCGTCGGCCAGAGCTTCACGGGCTGGGTGCGCTAGTCGCACACCCGCTCCCGCAGCGCCATCACCCGCACCCCTCCCACCAGCAGGAATGCTTCGAAACCACACAGGACGGTACAGCCATGCCTTCTTACGACACTCCCGCGCCCATCTCGGCCACGGCGCACGTGCACGCCGGCTCCATCGGATTCACCGCGGGCGACCGCCTCGACACCGTCGTCGAGGTACTGCCCCGCGACCCGAAGCGGGACCAGGACGTTCGGGCGGCCGAGCAGACCGAGGTAACCTGCGCGAACGGAACCCTGAACATCAGGACCCCCAAGGGCAACCTGTTCGGCCGCACAGGCACGGTCGACGTGTCGGTGGAACTGCCGGCGGGGTCGAGCGTCGACGTGACGGGCTCCTGGACCCAGGTCGTCGGTGACGGCCGGCTCGGCGAGGTCCGCGTGAAGACATCGTCCGGCGACGTACGCCTCGACACCACGGGCCGGCTGAAGCTGACCGCGTCGCACGGCTCCATCACCGTGGACAGGGTGGACGGCGCGGCAGAGATCACCACCAGCTCCGGCAGTCTGCGCGTCGGCCTCGTCGACGGCCCCGCCGTCCTGAAGAACTCGCACGGCAGCACGACCGTCGACGTCGCGACCGGTGAGCTGCGGGTGAGCGGCGCCAACGGCGACATCGAGGTCCGGCGCGCCGGGGACTCGGTCACCGCGACCACGGCGCACGGCACGCTGCGCGTGGGCGAGGTGGCGCGCGGCACGGTTCAGCTGGAGACCTCCTACGGTGCCATCGAGGTCGGGGTCCGGGAGGGCACGGCAGCGTGGATCGACGCGAGTTCCGGCGCCGGACAGGTGCGCAACACCCTCACCGCGTCCGAGACGCCCGAAACGACCGAGGACACCGTCAAGGTCCACGCCCGCACCCGGTTCGGGAACATCGACATCCGCCGCGCCAAGGCCTGAGCCCCACGAGGGGTTCGCCGCCGACTCACAGACCTCGCCTGCCGCTTTCGCCCCGGAGGGCCACATGCCCAGTTCTGTCATGCACACATCCAACATTGCGGACGGTCACCCCGTTCCACCCGCCGTCTCCGCCGTGGGACTGCGCAAGTCGTACGGCGACAGGACGGTGCTCGACGGCATCGATCTGCGCATCCCGACCGGTTCCGTGTTCGCGCTCCTCGGCCCGAACGGGGCCGGCAAGACCACCGCCGTCAAGATCCTCTCCACGCTCATCGGCGCCGACGGCGGACAGGCCCAGGTCGCGGGCCACGACATCGCCACGTCACCGGACGGTGTGCGTGCGGCGATCGGGGTGACCGGTCAGTTCTCCGCCGTCGACGGGCTCATCACCGGCGAGGAGAACATGCTCCTCATGGCCGACCTGCACCACCTGCCCAAGGCCGAAGGACGCCGCGTCGCCACCGAACTCCTCGAACGCTTCGACCTCACCGACGCCGCGAAGAAACCCGCCTCCACCTACTCCGGCGGCATGAAACGACGCCTCGACATCGCCATGACCCTCGTCGGCAGCCCCCGCGTCATCTTCCTCGACGAACCCACCACCGGCCTCGACCCCCGCAGCCGCCACACCATGTGGCAGATCATCCGACACCTCGTCACCGACGGCGTCACCGTCCTGCTCACCACCCAGTACCTCCAGGAAGCCGACGAACTCGCCGACCGCATCGCCGTACTCCACAACGGCACCATCGCCGCCGAAGGCACCCCCGCCGAACTCAAACGCCTCATCCCCGGCGGCCACGTCCGACTCCGCTTCACCGATCCCACCGCCTACCGGACCGCCGTCGCCACCCTCACCCCCACCACCCACGACGACGAAGCCCTCACCCTCACCCTCCCCTCCAACGGCACCCAGCACGACCTGCGCACCATCCTCGACCGCCTCGACACCCACCACATCCACGCCGACGAACTCACCGTCCACACCCCCGACCTCGACGACGTCTTCTTCGCCCTCACCACCCCCACCCTCCCCACACAGACCAACCCCCACCAGCCCAACGCGACCAAGGAGAACGCCCGATGAGCAGCCTCACCCTCGCCGCCCGCGACTCGGCCACCATGCTGCGCCGCAACCTGCTGCACGTGCGCCGCTACCCGTCGCTGACGCTGAACCTGCTGCTCACCCCCGTCATGCTGCTCCTGCTCTTCGTCTATATCTTCGGAGACACCATGAGCGCGGGCATCGGCGGCGGCAACTCGGACCGGTCCGAGTACCTCTCGTACATCGTTCCGGGCATCCTGCTGCTGACCATCGGCGGCACCACGATCGGCAGTGCGGTGTCGGTGTCCATGGACATGACCGAGGGGATCATCGCGCGCTTCCGCACGATGGCGATCCACCGCGGCTCCGTGCTGATCGGGCACGTCGTCGGCAGCGTCCTGCAGTGCATGATGAGCGTCGTCACCGTAGGGGCCGTCGCGGTGGCCATCGGCTTCAGATCCACCGACGCCACCGCCGTGGAGTGGCTGCTGGCCCTGGGCCTGCTCACGCTCGTCTCCCTGGCGCTGACCTGGATCGCGGTCGGGATGGGCCTGTCCAGCCCGAACGTCGAGGCCGCGAGCAACAACGCCATGCCGCTGATGGTCCTGCCGCTGCTCTCCAGCGCCTTCGTCCCGCTCGACGCGATGCCCGGCTGGTTCCAGCCGGTCGCCGAGTACCAGCCCTTCACCCCCGCCATCGAGACCCTGCGCGGACTGCTCCTCGGCACGGAGATCGGCGACAACGGGTGGATCGCCGTCGCCTGGTGCCTGGGGCTGGCCGCGCTCGGCTACTTCTGGTCCACCTCGCTGTACAACCGCGACCCGAAGTAGCCCGGCCCGAAGCAGCCCGGGAAGCAGTGGCACGTCGTCCCGCTCCGGGGGGCGGCGGACCCCGGCACCGCGTCGGCGTCCGCCGCCCCGCCGGCGCGTCACAGGTACTGGCAGGTCCCCCGCGGCAGATACGTCCCGTGGCCCGCGTGGCCGACGTAGGCGCGGTCCTCGATCACGGGCACTCCGCGCGAGAGGACCGTCTCCACCCGTCCCGTCACCCGCTTGCCCTCGTAGGCGGAGTAGTCGACGTTCATGTGGTGCGTCTGGGCGGAGATGGTCTGCTCCGCGGCGGGGTCGTAGACGACGATGTCGGCGTCGGCGCCCGGTGCGATGGTGCCCTTCTTCGGGTAGAGCCCGAACATCCTGGCCGGGGAGGCGCAGGCGATCTCGATCCACCGCCTGCGGGAGATGTGGCCGTCCACGACGGCCTGGTGGAGGAGGTCCAGCCGGTTCTCGACGCCCGGCATGCCGTTGGGGATCTTCGAGAAGTCGCCGCGCCCCATCTCCTTCTGGCCGGAGAAGCAGAACGGGCAGTGGTCCGTGGAGACGACCTGCAGTTCGTTGTTGCGGAGCCCGCGCCAGAGCGCCTCCTGGTGTTCCCGGGGGCGGAGCGGGGTCGAGCAGACGTACTTCGCCCCTTCGAAGCCGGGCTCGGCGAGGTTGTCCGTGGAGAGGAAGAGGTACTGCGGGCAGGTCTCCCCGAAGACCGGGAGGCCCTTGTGGCGGGCGTCCGCGATCTCCGCGACGGCCTCGTCGGCGGAGACGTGCACGACGTACAGCGGTGATCCCGCGACCCGGGCGAGCTGGACGGCGCGGTGCGTGGCCTCGGCCTCCAGCGCCACCTTGCGGACGTCGCCGTGGTAGCGCGGGTCGGTGCGCCCCTCGGCCAGCGCCTGTTCGACCAGGACGTCGATGGCGATGCCGTTCTCCGCGTGCATCATGACCAGACCGCCGTTGCCGGAGGCGCGCTGCATGGCCCGGAGGATCTGACCGTCGTCGCTGTAGAACACGCCGGGGTAGGCCATGAACAACTTGAACGAGGTGACGCCTTCCGCCACCAGGCGGTCCATCTCCTTGAGGGAGGAGGCGTTCACGTCCGACATGATCATGTGGAAGGCGTAGTCGACGGCGCAGTTGCCGTCGGCCTTCCCGTGCCAGGTGTCGAGCCCCTCCTGCAGCGAGCGGCCCACGCTCTGGATGGCGAAGTCGACGATCGTCGTGGTCCCGCCCCAGGCAGCGGCCCGGGTACCCGTCTCGAAGGTGTCGGCGGCGTAGGTCCCGCCGAAGGGCATCTCCATGTGCGTGTGCGCGTCGACGCCGCCCGGGATGACGTACTTCCCCGTGGCGTCGATCCTGCGGTCGGCGCTCCAGCTCGCGGCGGCCTCGGTGCCGTGGGCGGCGAGGGCGGCGATGCGTCCGCCCTCGACGAGGACGTCGGCGTGGATCTCGTCGGACGCGGTGACGACGAGTCCGCCGTGGATGACGGTGCGGCTCATGTGCCCCTCCTCGCGGTGGCGGAACGGGCCTGTACCCGTCGACCGGTTGCTCGATGACGTACGTGGACGCGGTGCGCCCCGCGGCAGGGGCGCCTGCCGCGGGGCTCTGCCGTCAGATCGCCGCGTGGAGGGCGTCGGCGAGGATCGCCGCGCCCTCCTCGGCCTCGGCGACGGTGAGCGACAGCGGTGGCGCGATGCGCAGGACGCTGGTGTTGTGACCACCGCCCTTGCCGAGGAGCAGCCCGCCGGCGCGTGCCGCCTCCAGGACTGCGGCGGCCGCCTCCGGGTTCGCCTCGTCGGTGCCGGGCTTCACCAGCTCGATACCGATCATGAGGCCCCGGCCGCGTACCTCCTTCACGGCCTCCGATGCCGCGCCGACGGCGCGGAGCCGCTCGATGAGCAGCCCGCCGACCCGCCGGGCGTTGCCCTGGAGGTCGTGCTCCAGGAGGTACGAGAGGTTCGCGAGCCCGGCGGCCATGGTGACCGGGGATCCGCCGAACGTCGAGATGGAGTTGGCGTCGAGACAGTTCATGACGTCGGCCCGGGCGACGACTCCCCCGATGGACATGCCGTTGCCGATGCCCTTGGCGAAGGTGATGATGTCGGGCGGCCCGTTCTCGGCGTGTGCCTGCCAGCCCCAGAAGTGGTCTCCGGTGCGGCCCCAGCCGGTCTGCACCTCGTCGGAGATCCACAGGATGCCGTGCCGGTCGAGGACTTCACGGAACGCGGCGTAGAGACCGTCCGGGGGCGCGGTGAAGCCGCCGACACCCTGGACGGGTTCGGCGATCAGCGCCGCTGGTTCCCGGGTGTGCCCGAGCAGGTCCTCCAGGTCGGCGACGCACGCCTTGATGAACCGCTCGTCGCTCAGCTCGGCGTACGGTCCGCGGCTGCGGACCCCGCCGTGGACGTACAGCGTCTGCAGCGGGGACAGGGTGGTCGGCGACCAGCCCTTGTTGCCCGTGATGGACACCGCCGAGAAGGACCTGCCGTGGTAGCTGTTGCGCATCGCCAGGATCTGGTTCGACCCGCGGTAGGCGGTGGCGAGCAGCAGGGCGGCGTCGTTCGCCTCGGTGCCCGAGGTGGTGAAGAAGACCCGGGCGTCGGGGATTCCGGAGAGTGTGGCGATGCGCTCGGCCAGCTCGACCATCGGGCGGTTCAGGTAGAGGGTCGAGGAGTGGATCAGGCGGCCGGCCTGCTCGGTGACGGCCTTGGTCACCTCGGGCAGGGCGTGCGCCGTCATCGTGGTGAGGATGCCGCCGAAGAAGTCGAGGTAGCGGTTGCCGTCCGCGTCCCAGACGTGGCGGCCCTCGCCGTGGGTGAGTTCGAGCGGCTGCCGGTAGTAGAGCGCCAGCCATGCGGGGCTGACGGCGAGGTGGCGCTCGTGCAGCCCGGTCACGGCTCCACCAGCCCCTCGTACGCGTCGGGCCTTCGGTCCCGGTAGAAGGCCCACTGCGTGCGGACTTCCTCGATCAGTCCGAAGTCGAGGTCGCGCACGAGGAGTTCCTCCTCCTTGTCGCTGGCGACGTCCCCGACGAACTGTCCCCGCGGGTCGACGAAGTAGCTGGTGCCGTAGAAGTCGTTGTCGCCGTACTCCTCCTGGCCTACGCGGTTGATCGCGGCGACGAAGTACTCGTTGGCGACGGCCGACGCGGGCTGTTCCAGCTGCCATAGATGGCCGGAGAGGCCCCGTGAGGTCGCCGACGGGTTGTAGACCAACTGAGCTCCGTTGAGTCCGAGTTGGCGCCACCCTTCGGGGAAGTGCCGGTCGTAGCAGATGTAGACGCCCACCTTGCCGACGGCTGTGTCGAAGACCGGCCAGCCGGCGTTGCCGGGCTTGAAGTAGTACTTCTCCCAGAACCCCTTGACCTGCGGGATGTGGTGCTTGCGGTACTTGCCGAGGTACGAGCCGTCGGCGTCGATCACGGCCGCGGTGTTGTAGTAGAAGCCGGACTGCTCGATCTCGAAGACCGGCACCACGATCACCATGCCGGTCTCGCGGGCCAGGTCCTGCATGCGCCGGACCGTCGGACCGTCCGGCACGGGTTCGGCCCAGCGGTAGTGCTCGGGTTCCTGCACCTGGCAGAAGTAGGGGGCGTTGAACACCTCCTGGAACCCGATGATCCGCGCGCCCTGCCGGGCTGCCTCGCGAGCGTGTTCCTCATGCTTGGCGATCATGGATTCGGTGTCGCCTGTCCAGGTCGCCTGGACGAGTGCGGCGCGTACGACGTGGGACATGAGCTGCTCCTTCGACGCGGCGTCAGAGAGCCTCTACGCGTTCTCTACGCCCGTAGACACGGTGCATAGGAGGAGAACGTAAGCCCCGTCACACAGCGGGGCAAGACCATCGCCGTGAACCGGCGGAGTCGATCATGTTTCACACCCGAGCGGTCCATCTGCGCCGGCGGGCCCCCGGCCCAGTGCGCCCAGGGCGCTGTAGGCGGCCTGGACGAAGGGCGCGAGGGGGGTCGGGGCGGAGTTCGTCAGCGCGACGAGTGCCGTGCCGGAGGCCGGGAGGAACCCCGCGAACGCCGTGAATCCGCGCGTCCCCCCGGAGTGGTGGAGCAGTGCGCCGTCGGGACGTGGGCGGAGGTTCCAGACGAGGCAGACGCGCGAACCGGTCCGCGGGACACCGAGCCGGGGCCGCTGGACCTCCGTGAGCGCCGTGCGCAGGAACGGATCGGGTACGGAGCCGGGGTCGAGCAGGAGCCCCAGGAGGCGCAGCAGGTCGCGGGCGCTGGAGCGCACGGCGCCCGCGGCGGCCAGTCCCGGCATCAGCATCACGGGGCGGGCACGGCCGTGCCAATGTCCGGTCACCTGTGGCCTGTTGGGGTCACAGTCGGTGCGGGACAGGCCGAGCGGCCCGGTGATGCGGTCGGCCAGCAGCGCGGCGTAGTCGCCGCCGTCGCCACCCGCCGCCCTGGCGAGGACATGGCCGAGCAGGGCCCCGCCGAAGTTGGAGTACAGCACACGGGTGCCGGGCCGGTGGCGGAGCCGGGTGCGGCGCAGCGAGGCGAGCAGGTCGCCTTCGGTGAAGCCGGCGTACGGGTTGCTGAGCCACCCGCTGCGGACCGCCCGGGCCAGCAGCCCCGGGGGCAGCCGGGGGAGGCCGGAGGTGTGGGTGGCCAGGTGCAGGAGGGTGAAGGGCGGTCCGGGCAGCCGGAAGGGGAGGTAGCGGTCGGCCCGGTCGCCGTAACGGACTTCGCCCCGAGCGGCCAGTTCGGCGAGCAGCAGGGCGGTGAACGTCTTGGTCAGCGAGCCCGTCTCGAACCGGCTGTTCTCGTCCACCGGTCCGCGGCAGAGCACCGCGCGCTCGGCTCCCCGCACGGCGGCGACCACGGTCGCCGGACCGTCGGCGGACGTCAGAAGGGGCCTCAGGCGCGCGCTGAGCGGGGGTGGCGTCACGCCTTCACCTCTGACCGGCCGCCCGGGCGAGCGCGACGGAACCGGCGACTGCGGCGACCACGACCGTGTGCTGGTGGTCGGTGAACCGCTGCTGAGGATCGTCGTCGACGGGGTCGCTGTCGCGGGGTACGAGACCGTCCTCGTGCTGGAGCGCCGCGACGGCCTCCCAGTCCTCAGGCCGGCAGTACGGGTCCTCGATCGAGGCGCCGACGACCAGCAGTTCCGTCACGAGGTCCCACTGGCCCACCTCACTCCAGACGTCGATCCACACGGGGAGCCAGGTGCGTACGTAGTCGGCGAGTTCGGGCGGCAGACCGCCTGGGTTCCCGCCCCAGTCGGTGAGGTGGAAGACCGTGTGCGTCACCGCGTAGGCGGTGATCCAGTTCATGGCCCACGGTTCCGGCCTCGCCCCGAGCCAGGTGGCGGCGGCGAGGGCCTTCGGGTCGTCGGGGTGGTCGAGTCCGACGACCCGGGCGGCGTTGGCGACGGCGAGCCTGCGGTTGGGCAGCACCTCGACGCTGTGCACCGAACGCATGCGGGACCGGTGGGCGAGGAGCCGGTCGAGCTCGGCGTGACGGTAGCCGCAGCGCACGAAGGGGGCGTACATCTCCAGCGGGTCCGTCATCAGCGTGTGGCGGAGCTGGCGTTCGTAGATCATGTCGCCCTGGCGGAACTGCTCCCAGGTGAAGTCCATGAGGCTCTGGGCGGCGGCCAGGCGTCCGGGACCGGCGACGCCGTCGCGGAGGATGAGGGAAGCGGCGAGCGTGGTCTCCCCGAGGGGCTTGTAGACGCTGTCGGGGTCGGCCATCGTCTCGGTGGTGCCGGGAGGGAGCCCACCGAGGTCCCGGTTGGCGTGCAGCCACGACAGGGCCCTGTCCGCCATGCTGCGCGCCGCCCGGGTGACGGGCTCGGGGATCGTCGTCATGTGCGTGCCGCCTCAGGGGGTGTGCCGGGCCGGGATTCGAGGAAGTGACGGGCGATCGCCAGGTCCAGCGCGGTGCGCGGGCCCGCGCCGCCCACCAGTCGCACGTGCTCCGCCGCGATGTCGGGGTCCAGCGGGAGGGCCGCGCCCTCGTGCCGGAGCCACGCGAGCCAGCGGACGAGGCGTACGGCGGTGGGGAAGTCGCGCCGCAGGATGGAGCGGCTGACGCCCCGGCTCAGCGGCAGGGCTCCGCGCCGGGCGGCCTCGTGCACGGGGCCGTCGAGTCCGGCCGTGGCGAGCGGCGCGAGCTGGGCCATGCGGACGGACCATGCGCTCCAGTCCCCCGCGTCGGCGCACCGCGCGGTGTCCTGCGGCTCGGCGGCGAGGGCACGCAGCGTGTCGTCACCGGAGAGGCGCGCGAGCAGGACGGCGGTGGCGTGGTCCCGCAGGGCGACTACCGGCTCCTCGGTGGTGTCGGACGCGGGGAAGGCGTCGAACGCCTTGGCGACCACGGCGGCGTCCTGCGTCTCGAAGGGCTGCCCGGTGAGCAGGTGAGGGCTGAACAGGTCGGCCCCCAGGACCCGGACGGCGGCCAGCGCCGCGAGGGTGTCGGGGGCGTCGTCGACGAACCGCGCCGGCTGCACAGCGCCCCCGGTACCGCTCAGGGCACCGAGGACGCTGCCTGCCAGGGCGTCAGCCGCCTCGGCGAAAGCGGAGTGGGAACTCACTTGCCCCGGGACTCCTTCGGCTCCTTGGGAGAAAGGAGGAGAAGCGCGAGCAGGAAGCCCGCCGCTTCGGGGGTGTAGAGCGGGGCGTCACTGACGACCGCCTCGGGCTCCGCCATCAGGGCGCTCAGCGTGGTGGTCTGGGCCGGGGTCGCGGTGAGAGTGATCTCCTGCGTAAGCATGGTGCCTCCACTTCACTGGGGGGACATGTACCACTTGTGTGGTTATGCCTCGACCGACCCTAGGGGGTACGCGGAGATTTCTCTCCGCAAGTCCGTGCGCACTGGCGACATGCATGGGCCACAGCCGCAGGAACCCGCAGCCCGCCCGGCGGCGGATTGAGGGGGCGCCCCGTCAGGCGCGGAGCGCTGCGTCCAGGTCACGGACGATCTGCCCCACGCGCCCGCCCCCGGCAGGCGCAGCGGGCAGGCGTCCCAGGACGGCGACGACCGCGGCCGGTGCGTGATCGCGGGCCCGGGCGACGGCGCGGGAGACGACCTTCGCGCCGTCCCCGGACGCCAGTTCCTCCGCCCGCGCGGCGTGGGCGGCCGCGCCGAGGACGTGTCTCACCTGGTGCGCGCTCGCCCTCGGGTGGAGGTAGGCGGCGGCCGCCGCGTGTCCCGCCGCGCGGGCGGCATCGGCTGCCGCGCCCCGCTCCGCCTCCCGCGCGGCACGGTGGGCGGCCCACGCGCGGTCACGCAGTTCGCGGGTGCGCCGTCCGCCCGCGGCGAAGGCGTCCGCCGCCTCGACGGCTTCGCGCGGGCGCGCGTCGGCGGGACGGCTCCGCTCGAAGACGGACAGCGTCCTGCGCGCGCAGTCGGCCGCGTACCCCGCGATCTCGCGCAGTTCGTGTTCGCTCAGGTCGATCGTCCCCGGTACGTCCGCCATGCTGCGATCCTGCACCATCGGGCCACCCGGACGGCCCGGAGGCCGCACATCGGACTCGCGGCGGTGCGTTTCCGCTCCCCCCGCTGTCCGTCGAGGGGCCGGGCGGTGCGATCGGCGCGCGGCGTGGGGTGCGGCGCCTCGCACGGCGCGGGGACGTCCGCCTGCGGGAGGGGTTCGGGCGTCCCGACGGCGCTGCGAGGCGCCGTGGCCGTCGCCGCACGCCCCGCCAGGGGGCCACGGGACAGCGCTCAAGGCGCCGCGATACCCGCGACCCGCAGCGCGTGGACCAGGTCCCGTTCCCGCGCGGCCGACACCTCGCGGGCGGCTGCGAGCAGTTGGGGGACGAGTTGGCGCGGGCCGACCTCCGCGACGCGCGCCGCGTCCTGCGGGCTGCGCGCCCGGACGAACGCGCCCAGCAGCGCCCGCGCCTGGGGTTCGAGACCCGCCCGGCCGAGCGCGACCGCGGCATCGGCGATCTCCCCGGCGGGGCGCGCCACGCCCTGCCGCAGCGCATGCCCGCAGTCCTCCGTCCGGCCGGCTGCCGCCAGCGCGCCCGCTGCCGCGACGAGTTCGGCGGGCGGCAGGGAGGACACCTCCCACAGCAGGGTGGCCAGGTCGGCCGTGAGCCCGGCCGCGTCCAGGGCGTCGGCGAGTACCGGCAGGTGCGCGGCGGGCCGGCCGGCCGCCTCGCAGAGCACGGCGTGCGCCTCTCCGCTTCGGCCGTCCGCGCGCAGCCGTACGAGCAGAGCGGCGGCGTCCTGTGCGGCGCGCCTCGCCTCGGGGCCGGCGGCGGGCCGGGCCGGTCGCCGGGCGCCGTCCCCGGCCGGAGCACCGCCGAAGCGGGCCCCGCGTGGACGGGCCGCGCCCGGCGGGGGCGCCGACGGTTCGGCCGTACCCGCCGGGACCGGGTTCGCCTCCGTCTCGTCCTCGATGTCGAGCCCCGCGAAGCGCGCCCCGCGCGATGTCCTCCGCCTGGCTCCCGCCCTCTTCCCCGCACCGGGGCCCGTCCCGCCCGCCGGAGCCTCTGACGGCGCACGGGGAGCGGCGGTCACGGCCTCGACGTCCGCTTCCGCGCCTTCGACGTCCTGGGCGTCGAACCGCCTTTCGGCCACGGCCCGTTCCAACGCCGCGAGCCTGTTCCGCAGTTCCGCGCAGCGGGCCGAGGCGCGGGCGTGGTCGTCCCGCGCCCAGGCCACCAGGCCGGTGTCCTCGTCGCCTGCGGTCTCCCGTAACCGCCAGGCCGCACACGCCTGTTCACGGAGCATCACGCCGAGCCGTCCGGCGAGCGCCTCCCTTCCGCCCGGGCGCCCGTCGTGCGCGGCGACGGACGCGGTCCACAGAGCGGCGGCCCGGGCGGATTCCTCGGTGGCGGACGCGGCGCCCCGCAGCCCGGCGAGATCCTGGAGCAGCGATTCGACCACGTCCCAGGGCGGCACCTCGGAGCCCTCGAAGCAGGCGTGCATGCCCTCGGGATCGCGCGTACGGAAGACCGCGTACCACCCCCGGCGGGCATCGAGCAGCGCCGCCAGATCTCGTAGGTAATGCGCGAACGCCCTTATCTCCACTGCATGTTGATGCACTGTCACCGTCGCCCTCGCCGGCCGCCCGACTGGAGCCCTCCAGTCCGCAGGCATTCGACCGCAGGTGTGTTACGACGGGACTACGCGCGCTTTTCCGGCGCGCTGCGTCCGAAGTGCCGAACGACCCGGCACCCCGGTCAGAAGGTGACGGCGATGCCGGTGTGGGGCCGCTTGCCGAGGCGGGCGACCATCGCCGGCCAGTCCACCAGCCAGAACTTCCAGGTGTACTTGCGGGCCAGCAACCCGCGCACCGTGCGGGTCCCTTCGCCGTCGAGCAGCCGCGCGGTCCCCTCGGCGCTGGGCGCGCCCTCCTCGATCCGGCCGCGGACGTCGCAGACCGTGACGAGCACCCGGCTGTCGTTGCGCAGCCTCTTGACCTTCCAGCTGTCGGACCGGGTCCAGACGTACAGCACGCCGTCGTCCGCCGCGGCCCACACGGGGGTGGCGACGGGTGTGCCGTTCTTCCGGTAGGTGGTCAGGCTGACGTACTCACTGCGGGCGAAGTCCTGGAGGGTCACGGGCGCGACCCTACCCGCCCTACGCGGTGAGCGGCAGGCTCCCGGTGTCCGGTGCGGGCACCGCGAGGACACGCGGCAGCAGCTCGTCCATCGACAGCCCGAGGGCTCCCGCGAGGGCGGCCACCGTGAAGAACGCGGGCGTGGGTGCCCGGCCCGTCTCGATCTTGCGGAGCGTCTCGGCGGAGATGCCCGCGTCGGCGGCGACGGCGACCATGCTGCGTCCGCCGCGCGCCTCGCGCAGCAGTTCACCGAGGCGCTCACCGCGCAGGCGCTCCTCGGGTGTCAGTGGGTTTCGTACCATGCCGTCATTCTAATACCGACCCGATCGGTATAGTAATTGGACGGCTGCCGTCATCCTGATCGAGGTGCCGCGGCACCGGCGGTGGTGCGCGGCCCCGAGACCGCGGCGGTCCGTCAGCCGCCGGCCACGAATTCCGCGGCGAGGGCCTCGCCCTCCGCGACGGCCGCCTCGTGGTCCTCGATGGGTGAGACCCGGGAGTCGCGGAACAGGATGTACGTGACGCCGGACGCCGTCCCGCCGCTCTTCGGGTCGGGGTCGATCCCGAGCCTCTTGGCCGCGGCGTACGACGCCTCCCCGATGATCCCGGTCGGCCCCGTGTCACCGACCACGGCGTACACGACCTTGTCGCCGTACACGACGGCGGCCACGGAACCGCCCTTGATCCCGTGGTAGGCGTACTTCCACAGCGGACCCGGGCCGGGTACGACGACGTAGGGCAGCGCGCTGGAGTCCAGGGGTCTGCCCGCCGACGTCTGGAACGCCGTCCCGGCCTGGAAGGCGGGGTCCGTCTTCCTGTTGCAGACGGCGGTGACACGGCCGTCGCAGTCGATGTCCATGTCGGCGGTCCAGAACACGGCGCGCTTCGTCCCGCACACGGGGATCTCAGCCGGGCTCCCCTGGTCCGTCCGGTACTTCCCGTGCGAGATCCGGTCGCAGGTCTTCACCCGGGCCAGCAGTTCGGCGGCCCCGACCGCACCCTCGCTCGGAGCTCCTGAAGCCCGCGCGGGCGGGGCGGAGGCGGGCAGAGCCGCTGCGGCCAGGACGGCCGCGCCCGAGGCGGCGGCGAGGGCGAGCATGCGCGTACGCACCGTGGAGACGCCTTTCACTCGACACGGAGGGCCCAGGCGGGCCCGTCCCGGCCGACGCGGCGCCCCACGGGCCGGGCCGCCGCGAGGGCGTCGGGGCCGGCGGAACGCGCAGTCGCGCCGTACCGGCCCCGGGGCCCAGGAGCGGCGGGCCGTCAGGAACGCCCGCTCGGATGCACCACCATGGCCGAGCCACCGCCGCGCCGCACCTTTTCCGCGGCCGCCAGCCAGCGTCCGTCCGGCAGCCGCTGGACACCGGTGGCCGCACCGATCTCCGGGTTCGCCTTGAAGACGTGGCCGAGTGCCTCCAGCTCCGCCCGCACCGGGCTGTTCCACAGGCCGGGCTCGATCTCGGTGGTCGGCGAGTTGCGCTGGCTGGCACGGGGCGCCGCGATGGCCTCGACCAGCGGAAGACCCCGGTCCAGATGGCCGGTCAGCGTCTGCAGGACGGTCGTGATGATCGTGGCGCCGCCGGGTGAGCCGAGGGCCAGCACGGGCTTTCCGTGTTCCAGCACGACGGTCGGCGAGATGGACGAGCGCGGGCGCTTGGCGGGACCCGGGAGGTTCGGGTCGTGGACCGCCGGGTTCGCCGGGGCGAAGGAGAAGTCGGTCAGCTCGTTGTTGAGCAGGAAGCCGCGCCCGGGCACGGTGATGCCGCTGCCGCCCGTCGACTCGATCGTCAGGGTGTAGGCGACGACGTTGCCCCACCGGTCGGCCGTGGTCAGGTGGGTCGTGTTCTCACCCTCGTACGTCGTCGGGGCCGCCCCCTCCCCCCACGCGCACCGCGCGGGATCACGGGGATCACCTGGCGCGAGGGGGCTGGTCAGGACGGCGTCGTCCTTGATGAGGCAGGCCCGCGAGTCGGCGAAGCGCTGCCCGAGCAGTTCACGGGTGGGGACGTCCTCGAACGCCGGATCGCCGACCCACCGTCCCCGGTCGGCGAAGGCGATGCGGCTCGCCTCGATGAGCCGGTGGAGGTAACGCGTCCCACCGGCCTTCGAGAGGTCGGTGGACTCCAGGATGTTGAGTGCCTCGCCCACGCTCGTCCCGCCGGACGACGAAGGCGCCATGCCGTACACGTCGAGTCCCCGGTAGCCGACGCGGGTGGGAGCCCGGTGCAGCGCACGGTATGCCTTCAAGTCACCGGTCGTCAGGTCTCCCGGGCGCACCACCCGTGTCGCCGCCGGGTCCACGGGGGGCTTGCGCACCGTCGAGACGATGTCCCGCGCCAGAGCGCCCCGGTACAGCTCGTCGACTCCCCTGCGCCCGAGGGTGCGGTAGGTCCGGGCGAGATCGGCGTTCCTGAAGACCGAGCCGGCCGCCGGCGGCTGTCCGCCGGGCAGGAAGAGCTCGGCGCTCGCGGGGAAGTCGGCGAAGCGCGCCTGGTTGGCGGCCGTCTGCGCACGGAAGGTCTCGTCCACCGTGAAACCGTCGCGGGCCAGCCGCTCGGCGGGTTCGAGGAGCTTTCCGAGCGGCTTGCTCCCCCAGGCGTCGAGGGCCTTCTGCCAGGTGGCGGGAGTGCCGGGGGTGCCGACCCCGAGGCCGCTGGTGACGGCGTCGTTGAAGGGGATCGGCACCCCGTTCTCCTGGAACAGCGAGGCGTCGGCGCTCCTGGGGGCGGTCTCACGCCCGTCGATCGTCCGGACGGTGCGGGTCGCGGCGTCGTAGTGGACGAAGTAGCCGCCCCCGCCGATTCCCGCCGAGTAGGGCTCGGTCACCCCCAGGGCCGCCGCGGTGGCGACGGCCGCGTCGACGGCGTTTCCCCCGTGGCGCAGGACCTCGATGCCCGCGGCGGACGCGTCCGCGTCGACGCTCGACACGGCTCCCCCGTAACCCACCGCGACCGGCGACTTGGGGGGCGGCACCGGGGGTGCCGAAGCCGCGGGAGCGGCGGCACCGAACGAGCCCAGGACGACGATCACGCTCAGGAACGACACATTCCGGCCGACGGAACGACGCATCCGTACCTCCAGTGAAGGATCGTCCGCGCAGGGTAGCGCCGCACCGCCCGGCCCGTCAGGACCGCCTCGCCCGTGTGTGCGAACGGACTGCCTCGCTCGCGGGTGCTCGCCGACTCGGGTGCGAGCGGGCCCTCTTAGGGGGCCGAAGGGCCCCGGGCCCGCTCCTCCACCGACAGGCACCCACGGAGAGGCCGGGGTGACACGGCACGTCGCCTCGTCACCCCGGCTCACTCACGCGGGTGCTCCCCCGGCCGATCGCACGGCGGAACCGCGCATCACAGCACGGTCCGTCAAAGCCCGTACTTTCACGCGACGTTCACGTTGCGCGCTTGCCGGACCCCACCGCACGGCGTCAGTCGCCCGCGCGGCCCACCCGTTCCCAGGTCAGCACGCCGGTCCGCATCTCCCCCCAGATACGCGTGGGGGTGGCCAGGGCCAGTTGCAGCACCTCACCGTCCAGTCGCGCCACGCGCAACTGCGCCCCTCCCATCCAGTTCGGGAACAGGCTCAGCGCGACGTCGTGGATGACGGTCGTGTCGTCCGGGACACGGAACGGCCCGGCGTAGGCCAGGTAGTTGCGGGCCGCTTCGGTCAGCTCCTCCGGGCGGCCCGACTCCAGCCGGTCCGTCTCGAACAGGGGCCGGTCCGGCCGCGTGATCTGGGCCGACATGTAGCCGTCGGCCGAATAGATGATGAGACCGAGCGGCCGGTCCCCGAAGGGGCGCACGACCTCCCCGCCGTCGACGCTGCGGGCCTCGTAGGACACGAGGCGCCACGCGCCGACCAGGGCGGCGCGCAGTTCGTCAGGTGTCACGGTGTCCTCCGCCGCTCACAGCAGCTGGTCCATGGTGATGGGAAGCGAGCGGATGCGCCGCCCGGTGGCGTGGAAGACCGCGTTGGCGATCGCGGGGGCGATGCCGACGATGCCGATCTCTCCGATGCCCTTGGTGCCGATGGGGTTGGCCCGGTCGTACGAGCCGACGAAGGCGACCTGCATGTCGGGGACGTCGGCGTTGACCGGCACGATGTAGTCGCCGAGCGTGGCGTTGGCGACGCGTCCCGTGACGTCGTCGCTGATGGCCTCCTCGAACAGGGCCATCCCGATGCCGCCCACCGTTCCGCCGATGATCTGGCTGGCGGCCGTCTTCTCGTTGAGGATGCGGCCGCCGTCGATGACGGAGAGCGCGCGGGCCACCCGCAGCCGCCCGAGGTCGCGGTCGACGTGGACCTCGACGAACTTCGCTCCGAACGCACCGGCCGGCGCCATACCCAGGTCCTGCGGCTGCGCGGGAGTGCTCTCGCCGTCCGCGGTCAGCTCCTCGACGGCATGCCGCCCGAGGATCTCCGCGTACGACTCGCCCTTCGAGCGGTCGTCGCGCCGGCGGATGTAGCCGCCGTCGACGTCGACGTCGTCGACCGTGCACCCCCGCAGGGGCGAGTCCGCGTCGTTCGCCGTCAGTTCCAGAACGTCCCCGATGAGCCGACGGCACGCCTCGTACACGGCGCTGCCGATGGAGCCCGTCAAGCCCGAGCCGCCCGTCTGGGGGGCGAAGGGCATGGAGCCGTCGCCCAGCCCGAAGGTGACCTGCCCGACGTCCAGGCCGAGCAGTTCGGCCGACAGCTGGGTGAAGACGGTGTACGCGCCGTTGCCGATCTCCGTTCCGGCGCTGCGCACGTAGGCGGTCCCGTCCCGGCGGATCGTGGCGCGCGCCTCGCAACGCGCGCGGAACCACGGGTAGCTGGCGGCGGCCAGGCCGTAGCCCACGAGCAGGTTGCCCTGGCGCATGGAGCCCGGTTCGGGGGTGCGCCGCGACCATCCGAAGAGTTCGGCGCCGTGTTCGAGGCACTCCTTGTGCGCCCGGCTGGACCAGGGCAGCCCCAACTGCGGGTGCACGGCGGCGTCGTTGCGCAGGCGCAGCTCCAGTGGGTCCATACCGAGCTCGACCGCGAGCTCGTCCATCGCGCACTCCAGTGCGTAGTTGCCGGTGGTCGCACCCGGGCCGCGCATGGAGTTGGGCACCGGGATGTTGAGGCGCGCCTGGACGTCCCTCGTCGAGACGTTGGGGCAGGCGTACGAGGTACCCGAAGCGGTCGCGGTCGGCTCGAAGTTGTCGTCGTCCATCGCGGTCGACGTGAGCGCGTCGTGCTCGATGGCCACGAGCTCACCGGAACGCGTGGCGCCGATCCGCAGGCGCTGCTTCCCCTTGGGCCGGTGCCCGCAGGCCGTGAACATCTGGGGCCGCGTGAGCACCAGCTTCACCGGGCGCCCCGTCTCCCGCGCGGCGAGGGCCGTCAGGACCACGTGGGCCCATACCCGGAGGCCCGCGCCGAACCCTCCCCCGACGTAGGGGGCGATGACGTGCACGGACTCCTCGGGAAGGCCGAAGACCGCGGCCAGCGACGTGCGCTCGAGCGTCGGCCACTGCGTCGAGTTGTTGACGAACAGCGTGTCGCCCTCCCACCGGGCGACGGTGGTGAGCGGACCCATCGGGTTGTTCGTGTTGTCGACCGTGGTGTAGGTGCGGTCGATCGTCACCTCGGCGTCGGCCAGCGCGGCGGCGGGGTCACCTCTGTCCACGTCACGTTTCCAGGGGTTGCTCCGGCGCTCGGCGCGCGGGTCCTCCAGGTCCAGGACGGCCTCGCCCGGGGCGTATTCCACCCGGACGAGGTTGGCGGCCTCGGTGGCCTCTTCGAAGGTCTCCGCCACGACCACGGCCACGTGCTGGCCGTAGTGGAGGAGCACGTCGTCCTGGAGCGGCGCCGGCGGTGACACGCCCAGCGGCGTGACAGGGGCCCGCTCCAGAAGTCCGGCGTTGTGGTGCGTGATCACCTTGACGACCCCGGGGGCCCGTTCCGCGGCCGCGGTGTCGATGGCGGTGATGCGGCCGGCCGCGACCGTGCTCCGCACCAGCACGGCGTGCACCATGCCGGGATACTCGTAGTCGTTGGGGTAGTCGGCCTTGCCGGCCACTTTCAGCGGCCCCTCGACACGGTTGATCCCCGGACCGAGGAGGGGGTGAGAGGTCGTCGTCATGAGCTGACTCCCGTGACTGTCTCCAGCGCACGGACCAGCGTGCGCTGCGCGAGTTCCACCTTGAAGGCGTTCTGAGGACGGGGCTGGGCCCCGGACAGCGCGGCACGCGCGGCCGCGCGGAACACGTCGGTGCTCGCCGCGGCGCCGGTCAGGATCTCCTCCGCCTCCAGGGCGCGCCACGGATGCGTGGCGACCCCTCCCAGACCCACCCGTGCCGAGGTCATGACCTGCGCGCCGTCCAGCACCACCGCGACCGCGGCGGACGCCAGCGCGAACTCGTAGCTCGCCCGGTCACGCACCTTGAGGTAGTCCGAGCGTGCCCCTTCCGGCAGGAGCGGCACCTCGATCGCCGTGATGAGCTCGCCGGGCTTCAGCACGTTCTCCACGTCCGGGGTGTCCCCCGGGGGCCGGTAGAAGCCGGTGAGCGGGACCGTGCGGTCCCCGTCCCGGCCGCTGGCGTGGATCACCGCGTCGAGGGCGATGAGCGCGACGGCGACGTCGGAGGGGCTCGTGGCGATGCAGTGGTCACTCGTCCCGAGGACCGCGTGCGTACGGTGCGCACCGGTCAGGGCGGCGCATCCCGTGCCGGGCTCGCGCTTGTTGCAGGCCGCCACCGACGGATCGCGGAAGTACCGGCAGCGGGTGCGCTGCAGGAGGTTCCCGCCGATCGTCGCCATGTTGCGCAGCTGGACCGAGGCACTGCGCAGGAGCGCCTCCCGTACCAGCGGCAGGCGCTCGGTGACGACGGGGTCGGCCGCGAGTTCCTCCATCGTGACGAGCGCCCCCACGAAGAGGCTTCCGCCCCTGAGTTCGACCTCTCCGAGTGGCAGACGTGTGATGTCGATCAGCCGGCCGGGCCGCAGCACCCCGTCCTTCATCAGGTCGAGCTGGGTCGTGCCCCCTGCGAGGAAGCTGGCGTCGCTGTCCGCGCCGGCCTCGGCCACGGCCGTGGCCACCTCGCGTACCTGGACGTAGTCGAACGGCCTCATTCGTGATCACCGGCCACTTCCTGGATCGCGGCGACGATGTTCTGGTAGGCACCGCACCGGCAGATGTTGCCGCTCATGTACTCGCGGATCTCGTCGGGCGAACCGGCCCGTCCCTCGGACAGCAGCCCGAGGGCGGACATGATCTGGCCCGGTGTGCAGTACCCGCACTGGTATCCGTCGTGCTTGAGGAACGCGGCCTGCAGGGGATGCGGTGTCTCGCCGTCCGCGAGTCCTTCCACCGTGGTCACCTCGCGCCCGTCGCACTGCGCCGCCAGCGTCAGGCAGGACAGCACGCGCTTGTCGTCCACGTGCACGGTGCATGCCCCACATGTGCCCTGGTCACAGCCCTTTTTCGTGCCGGTGAGACCCAGCTTGTCACGCAGTGCGTCCAATAGGGTGACCCGGCAGTCCGTGCGCAGGCTGTGTTCCTCGCCGTTGACCCTCAGCGCGAACTCTGCCTGCGGGACGGACTGCGAATCGGTGGGTTCCGCTCGCGATGTCATTGCACCTCGTCTCCGGTACCACTGCGAAATGAGACCTGCTTTTCAGCGACGCTTCGAATGGGCGCCCCGCCGTCACCCGACCCCGGTGAGGACCGGACGCCGCACAAAGGAGTGAGGGAATTCTGCCGTCAGGCTCCTCAGCACGACGCACACTTTCGGTTCGGCGACGCCCATTCACCCGACTGCGGCGACATCGTCGACGCGATCGGCGATGCGGGGCCGCACTCGTTTACCGCACACGGAATTACTCGTACGGCAACGGTACGAGCCTCAGGGCTTCGTCGCATCTGCTTGCCTCTCCGGACCGCACTCGCTCCCGGGGAGGGCGGTCCGGAGAGGCGGAGGGCTTCACACGGCCCGGTGGATGGGCGTGGAGGCCCCGCTGAGGTGGGCGCCGGAGCCGCCGTAGCGGTGGGCGACGATCTCCGCGGCGATCGACAGCGCGGTCTCCTCCGGTGTGCGGGCGCCGAGGTCGAGGCCGATCGGGGAATGCATGCGCGCCAGTTCCGCCTCGGTCAGGCCCGCCTCGCGCAGACGGTCGAGACGGTCGAGGTGGGTACGCCGCGAACCCATCGCACCGATGTAGGCGACCGGCATGCGGAGGGCCAGTTCCAGCAGGGGGACGTCGAACTTCGCATCGTGGGTGAGCACGCAGATCGCGGTGCGTCCGTCCACCCGGTCCGCCGCCGCCTCCTGGTCGAGATACCGGTGCGGCCAGTCCACGACGATCTCGTCGGCGTCGGGGAACCGCAGCCGGGTCACGAACACCGGCCGGGCGTCGCAGACGGTGACCCGGTAGCCGAGGAACGTCCCCGCGCGGACCAGGGCCGCGGCGAAGTCGATCGCGCCGAAGACCAGGAGCCGGGGCGGCGGCACGCTGGACTCCACCAGGAGGGTCAGCGGCGTCCCGCAGCGGCTGCCGTCGGCGCCGACGACGAGCGTGCCGGTACGGCCGGCGGCGAGCATCGCGGCCGCGCCCCGCACGGCGGTGCGGTCACGCCCGGCGTCACCGAGGCCGCCCTCGTGGGAACCGTCGGGCCGGACCAGCAACGCCCGGCCCAGGAGTTCGGCGGGGCCGGCGACGATCCGGGCCACGGCCGCCGCCTCTCGGGCGACGGAGGCGGCCAGCGCGTGCACGAGTTCCGGGCGCTCGCACGGGTTGATCCTCTGGACCAGGATGCCGATCCGGCCGCCGCACGTCAGGCCGACCGAGAAGGCGTCCTCGTCGGAGTAGCCGAACTCCTCGTGGACGGTGGCGGGGCCCTCGCCGGACAGCGCCTGCACACACAGGTCGTAGACGGCCCCCTCGACACATCCCCCGGACACGCTGCCGATCACGTTCCCGGCGTCGTCGACGGCGAGGGCAGCCCCGGGCTGCCGCGGAGCACTGCCGCCGGTGGAGACAACGGTGGCCACGGCGAACGGAAGGCCCCGCTCGCACCAGCGGGACAGCTCCTCGGCGATGTCCAGCACAGGGGCTCAGCTCCTCCGGAGATTCGTGGCGGTATCCGGCCCCGGCCGGTCGCTCTCCCGCGGTGGACGGGAACCGCAGACCGTGGATTTCGGTCGCCTTTTCGTACGCGCAATCCGGCACCGTCCCCGCAGCATCCTCGGTCACATTACGACACTACGCCGACGGCGCTCCGGAACTGATTCAGCGTGCCCCGGCGAGGCAGTGGACGAGCGGACGGCAAAACCCTTCCCGGGATTGCACGCGGAGACGAGACGTCATTGCGCGCAAGGGCACGACGCCGAGGGGCCGGTACAACGGATAGACCTGGCAGCGGACGGCGCCTCGTGCGACGATTGCCTGACGCGGAACACACGCGGGTGAGAGATCCCGCCCGGAAAGTCAGGCGTACGGATTCGACGCGCGAATCCTCCGGAAATCCGGTCACCGGCACCGGTCCCGGACGCTGCTCCGCTTTCCGGGGCGCCGAGGACAGCCCCCGGCGCCCCCTCACCTCGCCCGAGCCGTTCCCCCTCGCCGGGCCCGACCAGCCGAGGTCCGGGGCGGTCCACCGGGCCACACCGTGCGGCGGTCCCGCCACGGGTCCGCCGCTCATCATCCGGACGATGAGGAGAAGCCCGTGTCCGAGACCTACGACCCCCGGCACACTGCTGTACTGCTGGTCGACCCGTACAACGACTTCATATCCGAGGGCGGCCTCAACTGGGAGCGGCTCGCGCCGGTGGCCCTGGACGTCGGCCTCGTCGACCACCTGCGTTCCGTCGTCGCCGCCGCACGCGGATCGGACGTGCGTGTGGTGTTCGTCCCGCACCGCCGCTGGCAGCCCGGTGACTACGACAGCTGGTCGTACCCGAACCCGACGCACCGGGCGATCCAGAAGAAGCACAGCTTCGCCCTCGGCACCTGGGGCGGGACGTTCCACCCGGACTTCCAGCCTCAGGAGGGTGAGCTCGTCGCCCACGAGCACTGGTCCCAGAGCGGGTTCGCCAACACGGACCTGAACCTGCTGCTCCAGCAGCACGACATCAGCCATGTGATCCTGATCGGTGTGCTCGCGAACACCTGCATCGAGTCGACGGGCCGGTTCGCGATGGAACTCGGATTCCACGTGACGCTCGTGCGGGACGCCACCGCGGCGTTCTCCGCCGAGATGATGTATGCCGCACACGAGTTGAACGGTCCCACGTTCGCCCACTCCATCGTCACCACGGAGGAGATCGTCGGCGTACTCGAGGGACTGTCGGGCTCGTCCTGAGCGGGACCGAGGGCTGCGGGGTGTCTGCGGCCCCGCGTCGCCGGTGCGTGCGACGCGGGGCCGGGTGAATGCGGAAACTGGTCGGCAACGCCCCCTCATCCTCTGTGCGGCGGGCATCGGGTCGGCTGTTCGCCGTCGGAGCGGAGGGCCCCGCGCCGACGGCTCCCGGTCCCGCGCCGCCCTGGTGACCGGCGGTGCCGGTCCTCATCACTCCGGCCGCTCCCGGCCGGCACGCAGCTGACCTTCTCCCCGGAACGGGCACGGGTCGTCTCCCGTGCCCCGGTGCGAGGGGTGATCACCGGCTGCTGCCGGGCGGGTCCGGCCGACGGCTAGCGGACTCCCGGCAGCAACGGCCCCGGCTCGGCGGGAGTCACGCCCGCTCCCTCCGCCTTGGGGTCGCGGCGCTCGCGTTTCGCCACCCACGTGGCGAACCAGGAGAGCAGCATGCACATCCCGATGTAGATGGGTGAGATCACCATGACCACGGGGATGAACGGCAGCCCGTAGTCGAGGTTCGAGGCGATGAGCTTCCCGGCGTGGAGGAACTCCTCGTAGGTGATCAGATAGCCGAGCGAGGTGTCCTTGAGCGCGACGACCAGCTGGCTGATGATCGTCGGCAGCATCGCGCGGACCGCCTGCGGCGCCAGTACGTGCGAGGTGACCTGGGTCTTCCGCATCCCGAGGGCGTACGCCGCCTCACGCTGCCCGCGCTCCACGGAGTTGATGCCCGTACGGAAGACCTCGGCGAGCACCGACCCGTTGTAGAGGGTCAGCCCCGCCACGAGCGCCGGCAGGGGCTGGACCTTGAGGGCCACGAAGATGAAGAAGATCATCACCAGCACCGGCATCGCCCGGAAGAACTCGACCAGCAGGGTCGCGAGCCAGCGCACCGGCCGGTGGTCGGACAGCCGCCCGACCGCGAGCAGAGCCCCCAGTGCCAGGGAGAGGACCGCGGCGATGGCGAAGGCCTTGAGCGTGTTGCCGAGTCCGCGCAGCAGCAGTTCCTGGATGCCCACGTAGATGAAGGGCGTCCACTTCTGGCTGGTGAACTGGTTCGTGTCGAAGAGCAGGTAGAGGATCCAGCCGAGCAGGGCGATGATCACGGCCGTCGCGGCGATGCCGTAGACGCGGTGGCGCTTGCGCGTCGCCGGCCCCGGGATGTCGTAGAGCGCGGAGGCCGAAGCGGTGGAACGGGTCATCGGGCGACCCCCCAGCGCTTCTCCATCAGGTTGAAGAGCGCACTGATCGCGAGGGTGATGATGAGGTAGCCGACGGCGATCCAGACGAAGGTCCAGATGATGTTGTAGCCGAGTTCGTTGAGGGTCTTGTAGGTGCCCAGCAGTTCGGTGACGCTGAACGCCCCCGCGATCGCCGAGTTCTTGGCGAGGGCGATGAGCGTCGATCCCACCGGTGGGATCACCGAGCGGAACGCCTGGGGCAGCACCACGCTGCCCAGCGTCTGCCCGAAGGACATGCCGAGGCTGCGCGCCGCCTCGCCCTGGCCGGTGGGCACGGTGTTGATCCCGGAGCGCAGGGCCTCGCAGATGAACGCGGAGGTGTAGCAGCCGAGGGCGAGGACCGCGAACACCTGGAAGGGCAGCACGAGTCCGAAGCGCGGCAGGCCGAGGAGCACGGCGAAGAACAGCAGGGTCAGCGGCGTGTTGCGCAGCACCGCGACCCAGACGGTGCCGATCACGCGGAGCGAGCCGACGGGGGCCACCCGGAAGGAGGCCATGACGAAGCCGAGCAGCAGGGCCAGGATCGAGGCGTAGACGGTGAGCTCCAGGGTGCCCAGGAATCCCTTGGCGTAGAGCGAGAAGTTGTCTGTCAGTACGTCCATGGTGGTGGCGGGGCCCCTCAGTTCGCCGGGTAGCGGTCGATGGGCGGCGGGGTCGGCGCGGGTACCCCGGAGAGGCCCAGGGTGGCTTCGAACGCCTTCTTCCAGTTGCCGTTCTTCTCGTTCGCCTCCAGCGCGTCGTCGAGTGCGAGGCGCAGCGCGGTGTCGCCGCGCGGTACGCCGATGCCGTAGGGCTCCTCGGAGAAGGGCTTGCCGACCACCTTCATCTCGTCCGGCGCCTTGGCCGCGAAGCCGAGGAGGATGGCGTCGTCGGTGGTGACGGCGTCGACCTGGAAGGTCAGCAGGTTGTCGACGCAGATCGAGTACGTGTCGTAGGCGACCAGGTCCGCCTTCGGGTAGTCGGCGGCGATGCGCTGGTACGGGGTCGATCCGGCGGCCGAGCACACGGTCTTGCCCCCCAGGTCCTGCGGGCCGTGGATGTCGTTCTCGTCGGTGCGGACCAGCAGCCCCTGGCCGGCCATGTAGTAGGGCCCGGCGAAGCCGACGAGCTTCTTGCGCATGTCGTTGATCGTGTAGGTGCCGACGTAGTAGTCGATCTGGCCGTTCTGGAGTGCCGTCTCCCGGTTCGCGGAGGCGATGGTCCGGAAGCGGATCGTGCCCGGCTCGAAGCCGAGGGAGGCCGCCATCATGCGGGCGATCTCGATGTCGAAGCCGGAGTAGACGCCGGTGGCCGGGTCCTTCTCACCGAGGTACGGCTGGTCTTCCTTGACCCCGACGCGAAGGTAGCCGCGCTTCTCGGCCTGCGTCCACGTCCTGGACTCCGGGAGCCGGAATCCGGTGTCGACGGCGTACCGGGGCAGTGCGCCCGCCTTCGGCCCCTTGACCGGGGGGCTGCCCTCCCTGCCGCACCCCACGGCGAGCACGGCGAGCAGGAGGCAGACCAGCGCGGCCGCGATGTTCCTCGTACGCAACACGGTGCCCCCGTCAGTGCTTGAGGATCTTGGACAGGAAGTCCTTGGCGCGGTCGCTCTCCGGGGCGGTGAAGAAGTCCTCCGGTGTGCGGTCCTCGATGACGGCGCCGTCGGACATGAAGACCACACGGTTGGCCGCGGAACGGGCGAACCCCATCTCGTGCGTGACGACGACCATGGTCATGCCCTCGCGCGCGAGTTGCCGCATGACCTCCAGGACCTCGTTGATCATCTCGGGGTCGAGCGCGGAGGTCGGCTCGTCGAAGAGGAGCGCCTTGGGGTCCATGGCGAGGGCGCGTGCGATGGCGACGCGCTGCTGCTGTCCTCCGGAGAGCTGCGCGGGGAGCTTGTCCGCCTGCGAGGCGAGGCCGACGCGCTCCAGGAGTTCCCGGGAGCGCTGGTCGGCCTCGTCCTTCTTCCGCTTGCGGACCTTGAGCTGGGCGAGGGTCACGTTCGCCAGCACGGTCTTGTGGGCGAAGAGGTTGAACGACTGGAAGACCATGCCGACTTCGGCCCGGAGCTGGGCGAGACCCTTACCCTCCTCGGGGAGCGGTCTGCCGTCGATGGTGATACGGCCGGACTCGATCGTCTCGAGTCTGTTGATCGTCCGGCAGAGGGTCGACTTGCCCGATCCGGAGGGGCCGATGACCACCACCACCTCCCCGCGGCCGACGGTGAGATTGATGTCCCGCAGTACGTGCAACTTCCCGAAGTACTTGTTGACGTCCCGCAGTTCGATCAACGGATCGACGGCCATACGCTGCCCTACCCACTTGTCGACGGTGTCGAGGTCAGCGCAAACTATCCGGGGCGGACACACGCTCCGGGCCGACACGCACCGGCCGCGGATAAGGCTGTTTATCGCGCTTTGACCTCCGGGCCGCTCTCGGCCGACTCCGCGTACATCTCGGAGAGCTCGGGACTTCCGGAGACCGCCCAGTCGAGACCCGCGGCGACGACGTCGATCTCCCGCCCCGATGCCAGCCGCACCACGGGCCGTCCGCCGGCCAGGATGTCCCACGCGGCGCCGGGAACGGTGCGCACCAGCACGGTGCCGAGGTAGAGGCCCGCGTCGTTGCCCACCCAGGGCAGCTCCTCCGGGTCGTCGCGCCAGATCGGCGGCAACTGGTCGAGCGCGGACAACGAGCCCGGGCTGTCGTCCAGTTCGAGTCCGCACTGTCCCGCGCGTGCACGCAGCAGCTCGCACTCCGCGAGCAGCTCCGCCACGCCCTCCGGATCGGTCCTGACGGCTTCCTTGAGCGCCGCCGCCTGCGTACCGCCGTGCCGTTTCCGCCAGTTGTCCAGGAAGCGAATGTTCATGACCGGGTCCCCCAGGGTGCGTCGGCGTCGTTTCTCGGACCGTGCGAAGAAGCGGGCGGTCGGTGTCCGGCCCGCATCCCGGCCGAAGCCGGTCCCGGCGTGCCTGTCTTCTCCATGACCATCTCTCCGTCGACTCCCACTCGCTCCCCGTCGCCCACGGGAACAACTCCCTCTGAAGCGCCGCCTTCAGGATCACCATGACACAAATCCGGCTGCGGGAGGCCGCGCCCCGGGGGGTGTGGACGACGGCCCTGGACGCACGGGGCGTCAGGGGGCCGGATCGGATGCTCCCGCCACGCACGGCGTGTACACCGGTTCGACGCTCGGTCGGTCGTTCCTGGTTGCAGGGTATGCCGGAGAGCCCCAGGACGAGACCCGGAGCGCCGGGCACGACGGCCGTTCCGACGGGCGGGGCCCTCCTCCGCCCGTCATCGCCACGGCTCGGTCACAGCTCCGTCACCAACGGAACACCGGCCTCCCCTGCCGTGCGCCACGCCGCTACGGTCTTGCCCGGTGATCCGTCCTTGGGGGGGCACATGTCGCATCAGGAGCCGCAGCCCGGCCGTTCGCAGCAGCCGGACGGAGGTCCGCTGCCACAGGCGCCTCAGCGGCCCCGTCGGCAGGAAGGACGGCGTGCAGGGAGGATCGTCGGCTTCAGCTGCCTCGGAGTCGTCGGGCTCGTCCTCGTCTTCGCCATCGGCAGTGCGGCCCTGCTCGGAGGCGGCGAGGACCCCGCACCGCGCGGCCCCGAGCCGGCCGCCACCGCTTCCGCCGCCGCGGCGGGCAACGACAGCGACGCGGAGCCGGAGGGGCAGGCGACGTCCCGTCCCGCCGCCGGGCCCGTCACCCTCGCGGTGACGAGAACCGGCTTCCACGGCAGCGCCCTCGCCGACGGCACCGACTACACGAGCGTGCGGGTGACGGTCACGAACAACGGAGGGACCGTCATCGGCGTCGACCCTCTGTACTTCTCCCTCACGGGCACCGACGGCAGCAAGCACCCTGCCGAACCCGCCGTGGACGAGAACCGGATCGCCACGGTCGAGCTTGCACCCGGTGAGAACGTGACGGGCACCGTGACGGGGAAGGGTACGTTCACGCCCGCCTACGTGACGTTTGTCGACGGCATCGGCGGCGGCAGCGTCCGCGGCGAAGTGCGCTGAGGGCCGAAGTGCCCCCGCAGCCGTCCCCACCGCGCGGCGACGACGGCCGCCACCCCGGCCCGGAGCAGGACCGGTCGTCTCCCTAGGCTACGAGGATGACCTCGCAGAACTATCTCTCCGAACTCTTCTCGCTGGAGGGCAAAGTCGCCCTGGTGACCGGCGGCAGCTCCGGCATCGGCCGCGGCATCGCCGGTGCGCTCGCGCACGCGGGCGCGCGTGTGGTGGTCGTGGCGCGCCGGGAGGCGGAGCTGGAACGGACCGTGGAGGAACTCACCGCCGAAGGGTGCCGGGCGGCATGGGTGAGTGCGGACCTCGGGACGAGTGAAGGGGTCCGGACCGCGGCGGAGGCGTCGGCGGCCGCCTTCGGCGAGCCCGACATCCTCGTGAACTCCGCGGGCATCAATCTGCGTCCCCCGATGAGCGAGTTGGAGGAGGACGTCTGGGACACCACGATGACGGTCAACCTCAAGGCGCCCTACCTGCTCGGACGGCGCTTCGGTCCCGGCATGGCCGAGCGGGGGTTCGGCCGCATCATCCACATCACGTCGCAGCAGGCGCACCGCGCCTTCGTGCAGAGCGGCGCGTACGGCGTCTCGAAGGGCGCGCTGGAATCGCTGGCGCGTTCGCAGGCCGAGGCCTGGTCACCGCACGGCGTCACCTGCAACACACTGGTGCCGGGTTTCGTCATGACCCCGCTCAACGCGCGGCTGTCGTCGGACCCGGAACGGGTGGCCGCGCTGGCCGCCCGCACCATGGTGGGCCGCAACGGGCTCGCGGCGGACTTCGCGGGCGCCGCCGTGTTCCTGGCGAGCGCCGCCTCGGCCTATGTGACAGGCCAGTCCCTCTTCGTCGACGGCGGATTCTCCGTGCACTGACCCGTCCCGGTGCCCGGCGCACGGTGCGGGCCGCACGGTGCCGGCCCGCGGGTCCGGCACCGTGCGGTGCCACGGAATCCGGCCCCGCCGTCCGGCAGCGTCCTCCGAGGCTTGCGCACGGCAGGTGCGGACGGTTGGCTGTGGGTGACCGGAGGCGCGAGTCGCCGCGCAGCACACGATCCGAAGGGCATCCGATGGCAGAGGACCGCGACGGCATGGTCGTCCACTGGCGGCCCGGTTGTCCCTACTGCATGAAGCTGCGGCTGCGCCTCCGCTTCTCCGGGCTGACCTACACCGAGGTGAACATCTGGCGCGACGAGGACGCGGCGGCCTTCGTCCGCTCGGTCGCCGACGGCAACGAGACGGTGCCCACGGTCACCGTCGCGGGGTATTCCATGGTCAACCCCTCCAAGCGCGAGGTGATGCGGGCCGTCGCGGAACGCGCGCCGCATCTGCTGCGCACGAAACCGGCTCCGTAGAGAGCACGTCGTCCGGTGGAGCCGGTTCCTCGGAACCGGCTCCGGGCCCGTCAGACGTCGAGGTCGACGACCACCGGGGCGTGGTCGGACGCTCCCTTGCCCTTGCGCTCCTCGCGGTCGACGTAACTGTCCTTGACCGCCGCCGCGAAGGGGGCGTTGCCGTAGACCAGGTCGATGCGCATGCCCCTGTTCTTCGGGAAGGCGAGCTGTCGGTAGTCCCAGTAGGAGTACGGGCGGTCGTACTTGAGGGGGCGCGGCACCACGTCCGAGAGCCCCTGCTCGCGGAGTGCGGCGAGCGCGTCCCGCTCGGCGGGGGTGACATGAGTGGCCCCCTCGAAGACGGCCGGGTCCCAGACGTCCTCGTCGGTGGGCGCGATGTTGTAGTCGCCGAGGACGGCGAAGGGCAGCGCTCCCGCCGCGTCCCCCGCGACGGCCTCCCGCAGGGCTTCGAGCCAGCGCAGCTTGTAGCCGTAGTGCTCGTGGGCGACCTCGCGGCCGTTGGGCACGTAGACGGACCAGACACGGACGGGCCCGCAGGTCGCCGAGACCGCCCTCGGCTCCTGCACGCCCTCGTAGTCGGGGCCGCCGGGCAGGCCGGTCACGACGTCGGCGAGGCCCACCCGGGAGAGCAGCGCCACGCCGTTCCACCGGCCCGTGGCGTTGACCGCGGACTCGTAACCCGCCTCGCGCAGGGCTTCGGCGGGGAACTGTTCGAGCGTGCACTTGGTCTCCTGGATGCACAGCACGTCGGTGCCGCTGCTCTCCAGCCAGGCCAGGAGCCTGGGAAGCCGGGCGGTGATCGAGTTGACGTTCCAGGTGGCGATGCGCATGCGGTAAACCTAGCCGCTCCCACTGACAGCCGGGTCAGAGACGGGTCGCGTCGCCCGGTGTCAGCCGCCCGTGGTCCGTGCCGCCCAGCGATCCGATCTGCGTGTCGTAGATCGGGCGGGCGAGATCGGTGAGCAGCGCGTCGTGGATGTCGATGGCTCGGCGCGGCTTGACCTCGCGTACGTAGTCGATGACCTCCGAGATCTTGTTCCAGGGGGCCATCACCGGCAGCATCAGCGTGTCCACCGGCCGGTCCGGCACGGTGAGCGCGTCGCCGGGATGGAAGACCGAACCGTCCACGAGGAAGCCGATGTTGGTGATCCTGGGAATGTCCGGGTGGATCACCGCGTGCAGTTCGCCGTGCACCTGTACGTCGAATCCGGCGGCGGCGAAGCCGTCGCCGTGCCCCACGGTGTGCACCCGTCCCGGGAACGCGGTGGACAGTCGCTCGGCCACACTGCGCAGGGTCCACAGCCGCAGTCCCGGATCGGCCTCGAGTGCGGCACGCAGGCGCGCCTCGTCGAAGTGGTCCGGGTGTTCGTGCGTCACCAGGATCGCGTCGGCACCGACGAGGGCGTCGTCCTCGGTGAACCCGCCCGGGTCGATCACGAGCGACTGCCCGTCCCGCTCCAGGCGGACGCACGAGTGGGTCTTCTTGGTGAGCGTCAGAGGCGAAGCGTTCATGTCCCCATCCTGCTACGCGGGCGGGGTGGTTTCCTCCTGGATGACGGACTGCGCGATCTCGAACGCGGCACCGGCCGCCGGAATGCCGCAGTAGACGGCGGTCTGGAGCAGGACTTCCTTGATCTCGACGGGGGTGAGCCCGTTGCGCAGGGCCGCCCTGACGTGCTGGGCGAGCCCGCCGAGGTGGCCGGAGGCGACGACGGCGGTGAGGGTGACACAGCTGCGGGCGCGGCGGTCGAGGCCCTCCCTGGACCAGATCTCCCCCCAGGCGTAACGGGTGAGGAGCTCCTCGAAGTCGTCGGTGAAGCCGTCGGACGCGGCCGTCGCGGCGTCGACGTGGGCGTCCCCCAGCACCTCGCGCCGGACCTTCATGCCGCGCTCGCGCGCATCGCCGCGGCCCGTCGTGGAGGCGTCGGGCAGTTCGCCGGCCGAGGCGATCTCCGCGACGGGCACGACGGGGGCGAACGGGGCCGTGAAGGCGGGGGACGGCGGGACGGGGATCGAGGCCAGGGTGTCCTGCCAGGCCGTCGAGAAGTGCATGAACAGCAGGTCGGTGACCGCGGCCGGCTGCTCGACGGGCGCGAGGTGCGAGGCTCCGGGCACGAGGGCGAGACGGGCGTCCGGGATGCCCGCGACCAGGTTCCGGGCCTCGGCGGGGCCGGTGACCTTGTCGTCCGCTCCCACGAGCACGAGCGTCGGGACCCCGATGCGGGAGAGTTCCGTACGGATGTCGAAGGCGGCCAGGGCCTCGCAGGAGGCGATGTAGCAGCCGGGGTCGGTGGTGCGGACCATCTGGACGGCCCACTCGACGATGGCGGGCTGGGCGGCCGCGAAGCCGGGGGTGAACCAGCGCTCCGGGGAGGTGCGGGCGATCGGCTCCAGGCCGTTGCTGCGGACGATCACCCCGCGCTGCCGGAACTCGTCGGCGGTGCCGAAGCGCGGTGAGGCGGCGACGAGCGCGAGCGCGGCGATCCGGTGGGGGTGGCGCAGGGCGAGGTCGGCCCCGACCGCACCGCCGATGGAGCAGCCCGCGTAACCGAAGCGCTGGACGCCGACGCTGTCCAGCGTGGCGAGCAGCCGGTCGGCGAGGTCGCTGACGGCGGCGGCGGGGTGCGCGGGGGCTCCGCCGTGGCCGGGCAGGTCGTAGCGGAAGATCCTCCAGTGCTGCGAGAGCTCGGGTATCTGGCGGTCCCACATGTGCCAGGTGGTGCCGAGGGACGGCCCGATGACGAGGACGGGGGCGTCCTCCGGTCCGTCGAAGCGGTACTGGAGCAGGCGGCCGGGCTGCGAGGCCCGCGGGGCCTGCCCGGGCTGCGGAGCCCGCGCGGCGGCGGGCCCGGGGTGGTCGCCCTGCGGGGCGAAACCGGGCTGCGGGGCCTCGGGGGCCTGCGGAGCCGGGGCGAAACCGGGCTGCGGGGCCTGCGGAGCCGGGGCGAAGCCCGGCTGCGAGGCCCGCGGGGCCTGCTGTGCCTGCCCGGGCTGCGGAGCCCGCGCGGCGGCGGGCCCGGGGTGGTCGCCCTGCGGGGCGAAACCGGGCTGCGGGGCCTGCGGAGCCGGGGCGGCGAAACCGGGCTGCGGGGTTTGCGGAGCCGGGGCGAAATCGGGCTGCGGGGCCTGCTGTCCCTGCGGGACGAAACCGGGCTGCGAGGCCGGCGCGAAACCGGGTTCCGGGCGCTGCGGCACGAAGCCCGCCTGGGGCCCCTGCGGGGTGAAGCCGGGCCGGGACCCGTCGCCGGCCTCGGGCCCGCCGTGGTGCGGTCCGGGGACCGCCTGCGGGAACTGCGCGGTCACCTGGGACGACGACGCGGGGTCGGCCGCGTGGGGGCCGGGCCGGCCGGCCGGGGGCTGCGACAGCGGGTCGGTCATCTGTGGCGGCGGGCCGTGGACGGCGTGGGGGGCCTGCGCGTACGGCTGTCCCGGTACGGGTCCGGGCGCCTGGGGCAGCTGCCGGATCACCTCGCCCTGGAGGGGCTCGGGGTGCGCCGTCCGCGGGGGCCGGGCGGGCTGCGGGGTCGTCTCGCTCACGTCACTCACTCGCTCCAGGGTAATGAGCGCCCCGCCCGCTCCCCGTCAGGGGGTCGCCGCGGACACCACGTAGACGACGGGAGCCGCCGGATCCGTCATGTTGACGGTGATGTTCTGGGTGGGGCGCGGGTCCTTGTTCCTGTGGACCGTGCCCGCCCAGTCGACGCCCGGTCCGAAGATCCACCCGGTGACCTTGAGGTCCCGCGCGCCGATCGTGACCTTGCCGGTCTCCAGCGCCGCGCGGCCTGTTCCGACGCCGCTGAGGAAACGGTCGAGGCCGGCGGAGGTCGTACGGAACTTGACGTACATCCGGCTGGCTTTCCAGTTGTTGGTCTCGTAGTACTGGACCCCGACCGCGTTGCCCGGGACAGGCAGTTCGAAGATGCGGCGCTGCATGCCGGACGGCCAGTCCTCGCGCAGCCCCTGGGCCGCGGCCTCCGCCTCCTTGTCCTTGCCGGAGCGGCGGCTCTGGCCGGCCGAGATCACCAGATAGCCGGCCGGGATGCCGATCAGCAGCACGATGATGGTGAGCGTGATCAGGCGGCGGCGCATGACCCGGCGCCGGTCCTGCGGAGGCGTCCCGTCGTCGCCCCCGGCGGGATCCGGGGAGCCCGGGGTGCCCGCCGGCCCGGAGGACCCCGCGTCGCCCGACGAAGGGGGCTGGCGCGGCACGATGTGGTGCTCGGCTGCGGTCATGGTCGGTGATCCCTCGAAGCTGCGGTGCGGAGTGCGGGTGGCCGGGAGCGCCGCGTCGTGCGGCGGCCGGTCAGTCGTCGGAGCTGCGGGTGCCGCGCGAGTTCCTGATGGTGCTGGCGGCCTGGTCGTAGAACTGGGCGTAGCGCTCGTAGCGCTCGACCCGGCGGCGGTTCGTCCGGCGGAAGCGCCGGGCGACCAGGCGCGCGAGGTCGGCGGCACCGACCATACCGGCCTCGGGGCCGAGCTGCGCCTTCGCGATCCGCGCCTCGGGGCGGTAGCCGCGGCCCGTGAGGTGGCGCTTGAAGGCGTCCCGGGCCGGACCGATCAGCAGGTCGTCGGCAGCGCTGACCCCGCCGCCGATGACGAAGCACGAGGGGTCCAGCGCGGCGGCGAGGTTGGCGATGCCCACGCCGAGCCACTGCCCGATGTCCTGGAGCAGCTCCACGCACATCGCGTCGCCCTCGCGGGCGAGTTCGGTGATGAGGGGCCCGGTGATCTCGGGGATGTTGCCCTTGACCCGCTCGATGAGGCCGTGGGCCACCGGGGAGTCCGCCGCGGCCAGTTCCCTGGCCTCGCGCACCAGGGCGTTGCCCGAGCTGTACTGCTCCCAGCAGCCGCGGTTCCCACAGGGGCAGCGGTGGCCGCCGGGCACGACCTGCATGTGGCCGAACTCACCGGCGACGCCGTACTTGCCGCGCTTGACGTGGCCGTCCTCAAGGATGGCACCGCCGATGCCCGTGCCCAGCGTGATCATGACCAGGTGGTCCTCGCCGCGTCCGGCGCCGAAGCGCCATTCGGCCCAGGCCGCCGTGTTGGCGTCGTTGTCGACCATGACGGGGACGACGAGCCGGGAGGCGATGGCGTCCCGGAGGGGTTCGTCGCGCCAGGCGAGGTGCGGTGCGAAGAGCACCTTGGAGCGGTCCGCGTCGACCCAGCCCGCGGCGCCGATGCCGACGGCGTGCACGTCGTGCCGGTCGGAGAGGTCCAGGACCAGCTCGACGATGGTGTCCTCGACGACCTTGGGGCTCTTGGACTTGTCCGGAGTCTCCGTGCGGAGCGTCTCCAGGATGTTGCCGTCGGCGTCCACGACGCCCGCCATCACCTTCGTCCCGCCGATGTCGATGCCGACCGTGGGGACGCGGGGCGCCGTGAGGTGCGAGCGCCTCTCCTTGGTGCCGACGGTCCGCAGGACGGTGGCGCGGGCGGAGCCGCGGTGTGTGAAGTCGCGGTACGTGCTCATCGTCCCTGCGCAGGTCGGGGGGCCGGTCGGTGTTCGGTCCGGCGGCGGACGGCGTCCACCGTGCACGATTCTGCCATTCCCGCGCCCCTGGAGCCGGTCTCCGGGTCAGGGGCGCGGGGTACGGGACGTGACTTAAGGGGCGTCTTCCCCGGTCCGGCGGGGCCCGTGGAGGTCCGGGGCCGGAGCCCGCTCGAGCTCGTGGCTGAGCTCTTCGAGCTCGCTCCCACCGGCCATCTGGCGGGTCAGCTCGTCCAGGGTGACGTCGTCCCTGGTGTGGCTGCCGGACATCGCGCCCCGCTTGAGCAGGACGAACCGGTCGCCGACCAGATAGGCGTGATGCGGGTTGTGCGTGATGAGAACCACGCCGAGCCCGGCGTCCCTGGCGGCCGCGACGTACTTGAGGACGACCCCCGACTGCTTGACGCCGAGCGCCGCGGTCGGCTCGTCCAGGACGAGGACCTTGGCACCGAAGTACACGGCGCGGGCGATGGCGACGCACTGGCGCTCGCCGCCGGAGAGGGTGCCGATGGGCTGGTCGACGTCACGCAGGTCGATGCCCATGCGCAGCAGTTCCGCACGCGTCGTCTCGCGCATCCGACGGACGTCGAGGCGCTTGAGGGGGCCTGTGCCCTTCGTCGGCTCCGAGCCCAGGAAGAAGTTGCGCCAGACCGGCATGAGCGGCACGACGGCGAGGTCCTGGTAGACGGTGGCGATGCCCCGGTCCAGCGCGTCGCGCGGATTGGCGAGGGTCGTCTCCTGCCCCTCGATGAGGAAGGTTCCCGCGTCGTGCTTGTGGAGGCCCGCGATGATCTTGATGAGGGTCGACTTGCCCGCGCCGTTGTCACCGAGGACGCAGGAGATCTCCCCCGCCCGGACCTCCAGCGAGACGTCCTCCAGCGCCTTGATGTTGCCGTAGAACTTGCTGACGTCGTCGAGCTGGATCAGCGCCGGACCGGCCGGGTCCCGGGGTGCGGGCGCCTGGGTGGCCGTCATGTCGTCGCCTCCGCGCGCTTGCGTACCCATGCGTTGAGCAGGGTGGCCAGGAGCAGCATCGCCCCCAGGAAGAACTTGAACCAGTCGGGGTTCCACTCCGCGTACACGATGCCCTTGCTGGTCATGCCGAAGATGAGGGCGCCGATGGCCGATCCGATGCCGGAGCCGTAGCCGCCGGTGATCAGGCAGCCGCCGATGACGGCCGCGATGATGTAGATCAGCTCGTTGCCGACGCCTTCGCCGGACTGCACGACGTCGTAGGAGAACAGCAGGTGCTGCCCGGAGATCCAGGCGGCGAAGGCGACACCGAGATAGAGCCCGATGCGGGTGCGGATCACCGGGACACCGACCGCGCGGGCCGCGTCGGCCTGGCCGCCGACCGCGAAGATCCAGTTCCCGAAGCGGGTGCGGATCAGGATCCAGGTGGCGACGGCGATGAGCACCACCCACCACAGGATGGTGACCTTCAGCTCGACGCCGCCGATGGTGAGGTAGGACGCGAAGACCTTGCGGGCCGAATCGAAGCCCTCCATGTCGCCGATGGCCTTGGTCGAGACCGTGTCGCTGAGGAGCTTGGTGAAGCCCAGGTTGAGCCCGGTCAGCATCAGGAACGTGCCGAGCGTGATGATGAAGCTCGGGAGTTTGGTGCGGGTCAGCATGAAGCCGTTGAATGCGCCGAAGCCGAGGGTGACGAGCAGCGAGACGAAGACGCCCGTCCAGACGTTGGCGGTCAGCTGGTAGCTGAAGATCGACGAGATCAGCGCCGAGCTGGTCACCATCACACCGGCGGAGAGGTCGAACTCGCCGCCGATCATCAGCAGGGCCACCGGTACGGCCATGATGCCGATGGTCGAGGCCGCGTACAGGACGGTGCCCAGGCTGGACGGCCGCAGGAAGCTGTCGGCCACGATCGCGAAGAACAGGAAGACGGCCACGGCCCCGACGACCGAGCCGAGCTCGGGCCGGCCGAGCAGCTTGCGCAGCATCGAGGTGTGGAGCAGGCGTTCGTCGGTACGGGGCACCGTCGGTTGACCGGTCGCGGTCATCGGGTTCCCCGCTTCGCGTACTCCGCCAGGGCGTCGGCGTCGTCGGCGGTGATGATCTGCGGGCCGGTCAGGACGGGCAGGCCGCCGCCGAGCACGTTCTGGTTGTAGCGGTAGAGCCAGAGCAGGTCGACGGCCTCGTAGCCCTGGAGGTAGGGCTGCTGGTCGACGGCGAAGCCCAGCGAGTCGTCCTGCAGTCCGGCGGCGACGCTCGCGTTGAGGTCGAAGGTGTCGATCTCGGCCTTGCTGCCCGCGGTCTTCTTCGCCTTGACGGCCGCGGCGGCGAAGGGGGCGCCGAGCGTGACGACGGCGTCGATGCTCTTGTCCGCGCCGAGCTTGGCCTCGATGGACGCCTGGACGTCGGGCAGGTTCGTGCCGTCGACGTAGAGGTTCTCCATCGTCCCGTCGAAGGTCTTCTTGGCCCCGGCGCACCGCTGCTCGTGGCCGACGTTGCCCTGCTCGTGCAGGACGCACAGCGCCTTCTTCCGGCCACGCTTGCCGAGCTCGTCCCCGACGGCCTCGCCCGCGATGGACTCGTCCTGGCCGATGTGGGTGAGCGCGCCGAATGCCTTGGACTCGGCCGATCCGGAGTTCACCGTGATCACGGGGATGCCCGCCTTGACGGCCTTGGCCACGACCGCCTTCAGCGAGTCGGGCTTGGCGAGCGAGACGACCAGGCCGTCGACCTTCTTGTCGATCGCGGTCTGGACGAGCTCGGCCTGCTGCTGCCCCTCGGCGCTGTGCGAGTACAGGAAGTTGATGTTGTCCTTGCGGGCCGCCATCTCGGCACCGCTCTGGACGATGTCCCAGAAGGTGTCGCCGTCACCCGAGTGGGTGACCATGGCGAACGTCCAGCGGGGCGTGTTCACCGCGGACCGACCCTCGGCGGCCTGCCTGGCCGCGCGCTCCTCCGCCCGCTTGCCGCCGGTGCTGCTGCATCCCGCGAGGGAGGCCGCCAGTACCGCTGCCAGCACGGCGCCCATCGCGCGTACCCCTGTCCGAACCCTTGCCACGACGCCGTGCCCTTCTAGTGCTGCTCGCTGTGCTGCCTGGTGAGACCGGGAGAGCGGACTCGCCGCCCGGCCGGGCCAAGTATCCCCGAGCCCGGACCGGCGTGGCCCGGCAGGGGCGCGGGCCGCGCCCTCACGACGTTCTAGCGATCTAGCATGACCTCGTCAATGCTTGTGTCCGAACATTCCGGCGCGGAGCCGCCCGGAGCGGTTCAGGGGCGCACGAGCAGCTGGAACTCGAAGGTGTACCGCGAGGCCCGGTAGACGTGTGAGCCGAACTCGACCGCCCGGCCGCCGTCGTCGAAGGTGGTGCGTTCCATCGTGAGCAGCGGGGCCCCCACCGGTTCCGACAGGGCTTCGCCCTCATCGGCGGTGGCGGCCCGGGCGCCGATGGTCTGGCGGGCGCTGTGCAGGGTGATCCCCGCGCCGCGCATCATCCGGTAGAGGCCGGTCGCCTCCAGCCGCGCGGAGCCGAGGTCGAGCAGCCGCGGCGGGAGGTGGTTGCGCAGCAGGGCCACGGGCTCGCCGTTCGCGTACCGCACCCGCTCGACGAGATGCACGTCACGTCCCTCGTCGACACCGAGCGCTGCCGCGACCTCCGGCCCGGCCGGCTCGACCGTGTTGCGCAGGACCCGGGTGGTGGGCTGCCGGCCGGCGGTCTCCAGGTCGTCGTACAGGCTGCTCAGCTCGAGTGGGCGCCTGATGCGGCTGTGCACGATCTGGGTTCCGACACCGCGTCGGCGCACCATGAGGCCCTTGTCGACGAGCGACTGGATCGCCTGGCGGACGGTGGGCCGGGAGAGCCCGAGCCGGGCGGCGAGCTCGAGTTCGTTGCCGAGGAGGCTGCCGGGCGCGAGCCGGCCCTGCTCGACGGCCGCCTCCAGTTGCTGGGCCAGTTGGTGGTAGAGCGGCACGGGGCTGGTGCGGTCCACGCCTAGCCCCAGGGCGGCGGAGTCGGCGGCGGGTCTGGGCACGGCAGGGAGCGTACCGCGTGCGTTCGCGCCGCACCCCCCGGTTTGTCAGGACATATAGTTGACAGTGCGTCGGCAGGGCGGCACGTTGGGTCCATGCGCATCGGACTCATCGGCACGGGCAGGATCGGTTCCTTCCACGCGGGCGTCCTGGCACGCCACCCGGGCGTCGGTTCCCTCGTGGTCGCCGACCCCGATGCCGTCCGGGCCGCGGAGGTCGCGGAGCGCACCGGCGCCGGCGCACTCGCCTCCGCCGAGGACGTCTTCGGCGCGGGGGTCGACGCCGTGGTGATCACCTCGGCGACCTCGGCCCACGCGGATCTCATCGGACGGGCGGCGCGTGCGGGCCTGCCCGCCTTCTGCGAGAAGCCGGTCGCGCTGGACCTGCGGGGAACCCTGGGCGCTCTGCACGAGGTCGAGCGTGCGGGGAGCGTCCTCCAGCTGGGATTCATGCGCAGGTTCGACGCGGGGTACGCCGCCGCGCGGACCGCGGTGCGGAGCGGGGCCCTGGGCCGGCTGCACACCGTACGGGCGTCGACCTCCGACCCCGCTCCCCCGCCCGCCGCCTATCTCCCGCTCTCCGGAGGGCTGTTCAGGGACTGCCTCGTCCACGACTTCGACATCCTGCGCTGGGTGACGGGCCGTGAGGTGACGGAGGTGTACGCCACCGGGTCGGACGCGGGCCCCGCCATGTTCCGCGCGGCCGGCGACGTGGACACGGCGGCGGCGCTGCTGACGCTGGACGACGGCACGCTCGCCACCGCGACCGCCACCCGCTGCAACGGCGCCGGTTACGACGTGCGCATGGAACTGGCGGGCGAGCTGGACCAGATCGCCGTCGGTCTCGGCGACCGCACCCCCCTCACGTCCGCGGAGCCGTCCGGCCCGCCCGCCCCGGCGAAGCCGTGGCCGGGCTTCCTGGAGCGGTTCGCCCCGGCGTACGCGGCCGAGCTGGACGCGTTCCTCGGCGTGGTGCGCGGGGAACGCGCGAACCCGTGCGACGGCCGCGAGGCGCTGCACGCGCTGCGCGTCGCCGAGGCGTGCGAGCTGTCGCGCCGTGAGCACCGCCCCGTCCGGATGACGGAGATCCCCGGCGTCTGAGGCGCCGCTACCAGGCGACCGGCAGTTTCAGCGGCCCCCGGATCAGCATGCCCGTACGCCACGGGAGCGCGGCCGGGTCGGTGTCGAGCCGCAGTTCCGGGCATCGCTCCAGCAGGGATCCCAGCGCGATGCTGGCCTCCGTGCGGGCGAGGGCCGCGCCCAGGCAGTAGTGGATGCCGTGCCCGAAGGCGACGTGCCCGCCCGCGTCCCGGGTGATGTCGAAGCGGCCGGGGTCCGGGTAGCGCGCCGGGTCCCGGTCGCAGTCGGCCAAGGCGACGAGGACGAGCTCGCCGCCGCCGGGGATCACCGTGCCGGCGACGTCGAGCGGCTCGGTGGTGAAGCGGTACGTGGGTGTCTCGACGGGGCCCTCGTAGCGCAGCGTCTCCTCGACCGCGTTGTCGAGGAGACCGAAGTCGGCGCGCAGGAGCTCCAGTTGGCGGGGGTGGGTGAGCAGGCTCAGGACGGCGTTGGTGAGGAGGTTGACCGTCGTCTCGTGCCCGGCGACGAGCAGCAGCCAGGCCATGCCGAGGAGTTCGTCGGCGGAGAGCCGGTCGCCGTCGTCGTCCGAAGTGCCGATCAGCGCGCTCATCAGGTCGTCGCCGGGGGCCGCGCGCTTGTCCGCGAGCAGTTCGCCGAGGTACTCCGTCATGGCGGCGGTGGCACGGCCCCGCGCCTCCGCGTCCAGCGAGGAGACCGCCGTGCCCGACCACGCGCGGAAGGCGTGCCGGTCCAGGGACGGCACGCCGAGCAGTTCGCAGATGACGGCCATCGGCAACGGGAACGACAGGGACTCGACCAGGTCGGCGCTCCGGCCCGGACCGTCGAGCATGGTGTCGAGCAGGGCGTCCGTCGTCTCCTGGATCCGGGGCGCCAGTCGCTCGATCCGGCGGGCGGTGAACTCCCGGGCCACGAGCCTGCGCAGGCGGGTGTGGGCCGGGGCGTCGGAGCTCAGCATGGACGTGCCGGCGGACACCTTGCCGATTCCGAGCGCGGGTGACGCCCGGTGCCACTCCTTGGAGAGCCGCCGGTCGGCGAGGAGGGCGCGCCCCGCGTCGTATCCGACGACGAGCCAGGCCGTCGCGCCCTCCGGGATGCGGACCCGGTGCACGGGCCCGAGGGCGCGCAACCGCGCGTAGACGGGGTACGGGTCGCGGGTGAAGTCGTCGCCGAGGGCGCCGAGGTCGAGCAGGCTGTCCGTGGCGTCCGTGGTGTTCGTGGTGTCCGTGGTCACGTGGTTCCCCTCAGGCAGGCCGGGTGGAGAGATCGCGCGTGATGGCCGTGCCGCCTCACCAGCGGACCGGCAGACGACGGACTCCCCGCAGCAGCAGCCCGGGCAGCCAGTCGGGCTCACCGCCCTCCGGGTCGCGGGCGAGCCCGGGGCACCGCTCCAGCAGCGCGGCGATCGCGATCCTGCCCTCCATCCGGGCCAGCGGGGCGCCCAGGCAGAAGTGGATGCCGTGCCCGAACGCCAGGTGCCCCTGTGCGCCCCGCCGGATGTCGAAGGTGTCCGGGTCCGGGTAGCGTCCCGGGTCGCGGTCACCGGAGCCGAGGGCGACCAGTACCGCCTCGCCCTTCGGGATGAGGACGGGGCCGACGGGGACGGGTTCGCGGGTGAAGCGGAAGGTCGCCGTCCCGACGGGGCCGTCGTAGCGGAGCATTTCCTCGACCGCGCCGTCGATCAGCTCCGGCCGGGTGCGGAGCAGCGCCAGTTGCTCCGGGTGGTCGAGGAGCGCGCGTACACCGTTGGAGATGAGGTTGACGGTCGTCTCGTGGCCCGCGACCAGGAGCAGAAAGGCCATGCCGATCAGCTCGTCCGGCGAAAGGCGGTCGCCGTCGTCGTCACGCGCCTGGATCAGGGCGCTCATGAGGTCGTCGCCCGGTGCGCGGCGCTTGTCCTCGGTCAACTCCACGAGGTAGGCGCCCATCGCGTGCACCGCCTCGCCCTCCTTCTCCGGGGAGACGGGGGCCAGGATGGCGTTGGACAGCCGGCGGAAGGCATCCCGGTCCATGCCGGGGACGCCCAGCAGTTCGCAGATCACGGTCATCGGCAGCGGGAAGGCGAAGGCGTCGATCAGGTCGGCGCTCCCCGCGGGCACCATCGCGTCGAGGAGGCGCGCGGTGATCTCCTCGACCCTGGGGCGCATGGCCTCGATCCGCCGGGCGGTGAACTCCCGGGCCACCAGCCTGCGCAGCCGGGTGTGGTGCGGGGCGTCCATCTCCAGCATGTTCGCGTTGATCGGATTGCTGGACACGGTCCACAGGTCGGCGGTGCGCCAGTCCTTGCTGAACCGCTGGTCGGCGAGGGCCGCGCGGGCCTCCTCGTAACCGACGATCATCCAGATCCGCTCGAACTCCTCCGTCCGGACCGCGTGCACCGGTCCCCCGGCCCTCAGCTTCGCGTAGTACGGATACGGGTTCGCGCCGAAGTCCCGCGCCCCGCGCAGATCGACCACTGACACCCCGTGCAGCCCCCTCCACCGGTCCGACGCGTTCAGCCTAGGCCGGTGCCCCGCGCTTCGTCCTCGTCCTCGTGGAGGAGTTCCGCGTCGTGCACCAACAGGGCGATCTGCACACGGTTGTTGAGGCCGAGCCTGGCGAGGATGCGGGAGACGTGCGTCTTGACGGTGGCGACGCTGAGGTGGAGTTCGGCGGCGATCTCCGCGTTGGAGCTGCCGCGCCCGACGGCGGCCGCGACGTCCTGCTCGCGCTCGCCGAGTCCGGCGAACCTGTTACGCGCACGGGCTCTGCGGGCCCTGCCGTCGTCCGCGGGGTCCCCCGCCGCGCGGGCCATGAGCCGGCGGGTGACGGCGGGCGACAGGACGGGCTCCCCGGCGGCGACCCGCCGGACCGCGTCGACGATCTGCGCGGGCGGGGTGTCCTTCAGGACGAAGCCCGCGGCGCCTGCGCGGATGGCGCGCAGCACCTGCTCGTCGGCGTGGAAGGTGGTGAGGACGACGACCTCGGGGGCGCCGGGCCTGCTCCGCAGGGCCTCCGTCGCCGCGAGGCCGTCCATTCCGGGCATCCGGATGTCCATGAGCACGACGTCCGGGTGCACCCGGTCGACCAGCGCCTCGACCTCGGTGCCGTCCGCGCCCTCCCCTACCAGCAGGATGCCCTCGGACCCGCCGAGCATGAGGGCGAGCCCGGCCCGCACGAGCGGGTCGTCGTCGACGACGACGAGCCGGACCGGTGGCGCCTCCGGGGGCGTGGGAGTGCTCATGCGGGCCACGGTAGCCGGGCGCGCACGGTGAAACCGCCGTCGGGCCGGGAACCGTGGTCGAGGCTTCCGCCCGCGAGGGTCGCGCGCTCGGTCAGGCCGATGAGCCCCTGGCCGGATCCGGGGACCGGTTCGAAGGCGGTGCCGGGGGCGGGGTTGCCGACCTCGATGGTCAGTCCGTCACCGGGACCGCCGGTCACGGTGACGCTCACCGGGGCGCCCGGCGCGTGTTTGCGGGCGTTGGTCAGGGCTTCCTGCGCGATGCGGTAGACGGTGCGCCCGGTGGCGGCCGGAGCCCGGGCCGGCTCGGTCACGCCGTTGTCCAGGACGACTTCCATGCCGGCCGCGCGGGACTCCTCGATGAGGGCGTCGAGCGTCACCAGGGTGGGCTGCGGCCTGTTCCCCTCGTCGCCCTCCCCGGGGGCGCGCAGGACGCCGATGATCTCGCGCAGGTCCTGGAGGGCCTCGTGGGCGCTGTCCCGGATGACTCCGGCGGCCCGGCCCACCTCGGCCGGTGGTGCGTCGGGCCGGAATTCGAGGGCGCCGGCGTGGACGCTGAGGAGGGTCAGCCGGTGGGCGAGGACGTCGTGCATCTCCCGGGCGATGGCCTCACGGGCCAGCCGCTGCGCCTGCTCCGCGCGGAGCGCCGCCTCGGTCTCGGCCCGGCGTGCCCGCTCGCGCAGGGACACGACCAGCTGGCGCCGTGAGCGTATGGCCATGCCCCAGCTGAGGACGAGGAGGATCAGCAGGACACCGATGACCACGGAGACGACGAAGGAGGTCTGGGGGTCCGGCCGCAGCATCGGCTGGAGGGGCGTGATGGCGAGGGCGGCCGCGCCGACGACGGCGACCGGCCGGAACGGCCGGTGCACGGCCAGGCTGAACAGGCCGACCAGCGTGGCACCGGCCGCCGCGGGCTCGATGAGACTGACGGCGGTCAGCGCCGCCGCCACGCCGACGGGCCACCTGCGCCGCAGCCACAGTCCGCAGCAGGCCGCGGCGCCGATGAGCGAGTCGGCGAAGACCACGCTGTCGGACGTGGTCGGATCGGCCTCGATCGCCGCGAGGGCGAGCACCCCGATGCCGGCGGCGCAGAGGAAGGCCGTGAGGTCGACGGCCCAGTCCCGCACGGTCCGGCGCGCTCTGCCCCGGTCGCCGGGCAGCTCGTCGTCGGCCAGGGCCGAGGGCAGCAGCCAGCGGTACTCCGTGCGTGTCATGTCGACGAATCTACTCAGACGGAGGACACGAAACGACGGTTGCGGGCCGGGCAGACACCAAAGTCGCACGATCCGAGACTTTCGCCGGGGGCCCGCAGACCGATGGCGGACGCGGGCGCGCGACGGGCCGCGCCAGGCTCGGGCCATGAAGAGATTCGTGGAGACGGTCGGGTTCCTCGTGTTCGCGCAGGGTGCGGCAGGGCTGCTGCACGAGTGGACCGGCTGGTTCCGGCTGTGGGCGGTCGTGGCGCGACTCGACGCCCTCGACGGCTACGCGATCTTCGTCAGCATCGTGCTGGTCGTGACCGGCGCGGCCGTGATGATCGCGGCGGACTCGATCAGGACGTGACGGCGCGACCCCGGTGGTCGCGATGGGCTCGATCAGGACGTGGCCGCGCGACCCCGGTGGTCGCGATGGACTCGATCAGGACGTGACGCCGGTGTGACGGCGTCCCCACGTGGTGCCCGCCAGCACGAGCACGGCGCCCAGCAGCCCGGGGGCGCCGAGGCGTTCGCCGCCGATCGCGATGCCGGCCGCGGCGGCCCAGAGGGGCTCCGTGCCGAGCAGGAGGCTCACCCGGGACGGCGAGGTACGGCGTACCGACCACATCTGCACGAAGAACGCGAACAGCGTGCAGAGGAGCGAGAGGAAGACCAGCCCGCTCCATTCGGCGGCCCCGAACCCCGCCGCCACGGTCCAGGGTGCCTCACCGGTGCCCGGGGCGGCCGCCAGTACCGCGAAGACGGCGACGGCGCTGCCGAGCTGCACGGTGGTCAGGGACAGCGCGCCGGCGTCCTGGACCGCCTTGAGCCGGGCCATGACCAGGACGTGCACGGTCCGGGCGAGCGCGGCGAGCAGCATCAGGAGGTCCCCCGCCGTGGGGCGGGTGAAGCCGCCGCCCTGGGTCAGCAGCACCACGCCCGCGACGGAGAGGCCGGCGGCCGCGAGGAAGGGGCCCGGCGGGCGGACCCGGGTCACCGCGGCCTCCGCGAGGGGGGTGAAGATCATGGTGAGGCTGATGATGAGTCCGGCGTTGGTCGCCGACGTGTGGACGACGCCGTACGTCTCCAGCAGGAAGATCGCTGCCAGGACGAGACCCAGGAGGCCCGCACCGCGCCACTGGGCCGCCCGCAGGGTGCGCAGCCCGCGCCACCCGGCGACGGCCAGGACCGGCAGCACGATCGCGAAGCGCAGGACGAGGACGCCGGCCACGGTGTGGGGCGTGGTGATGCCCTTGGCCGCGAGGTAGCTGCCGCCCCATACCGCGGCGACGAGCAGGAGCGGAAGGTCGGCCACGAACACGCGGCGCGAGGGGGCGGGGGCGGGGGCGGGCAGGACGGCAGAGGACACCTTGTTCTCCTGGTTCTCCACAGCGGGATCGGTGTGGAGACTTCGCCGGCTCGCACGGGGGGGCGATCACCGTACCGAACGTACGGACGCCTCGGGAACCGCCGATCGAAGGATGGCCCGGGGTGCGGCCCAGGGGGGTTGTCGCGGGCCCGAACCGGTCTCACGGCGGTGGCGGCTCCTCCTAGAATGTCGGCCTTGGGATGCTCGGACACACGGAGTTGGGCACATGGGTGTTGCGCGGCTGGACGGACGGGTCGAGCGGGGGAACCTGACCAGGCAACTGGTACTGGGGCGCGCGGTCCACGTCGCCTCGACCGAGGGGCTGGAGGGTCTGTCGCTCGGCCGGCTGGCCACCGAGCTCAAGCTCAGCAAGAGCGGTGTGTTCGCCCTGTTCGGCTCCAAGGAGGAACTGCAGCTCGCCACCGTCCGCGCCGCCGTGAGTGTCTTCGTCGAGCACGTGCTGACACCGACCCGCGCGGCGCCACCGGGGCTCGGCCGCGTCTGGCGCATGTGCGAGAGCTGGCTCTCCTACTCGCAGCGCCGGGTGTTCAGCGGCGGCTGCTTCTTCTACGCCACGATCGCCGAGTTCGACTCGCGCGAGGGAAAGGTGCACGACGCGCTGGCCTCCACGCAGACCGGCTGGGTCACCTTCGTGGAGGAGACGGTCGAGGAGGCCAGGGTGCGGGGCGAGCTCGCGGCGGACACCGACGTCTCGCAACTCGCCTTCGAGCTCATCGCGTTCATGGAGCTCGCCAACGCGGAGTCGGTCCTGCACAACAACAGCCCCGGCTACACGAAGGCCGCCCGGGCGATCCTGGGCCGGCTGCGCGCCGCCGCCCCCGACCCGGCACTTCTCCCGCCGGCCCCCTGAGACGCTCCCCCGAACCGCGGGAGGGCGGCGGCCGGACCGCCCGTACGCTGCTCAGAGGTCGCGCTCGAAGGTCCCGAACCGCGCGCGGCCCCCGGCCCGGTACGTCTGGATGGTGATGCCGCTCCCGGTGGTCCTGGCGTCCAGAAGTTCGAACGCTGTCGGAGGTCCGCCCTCGGGGAAGAGCCGCCGGCCCGCCCCCAGGTAGACCGGGTGGACGATCAGGTTGTACTCGTCGATCAGACCGTGTGCCATGAGGGAGCGCACGAGGGCGCCGCTGCCGTGGATCTGCACGTCGCCCTCCTCCGTCCGTTCCTTCAGCCGGGCGACCTCGGCGGGCACGTCCCGCGCGATGACGGTCGTGTTCTCCCAGGCCGGGTCGGCCAGGGTGGTGGACACGACGTGCTTGGGCAGGGTGTTGAGCCGGGAGGCGACCGGGTCCTCCGGATCGGTGACCCGGGGCCAGTAGGAGGCGAAGATGTCGTACGTGCGCCGCCCCAGGAGATAGGCACCCGAGCGGTCGAAGACCTCGGTGATGAAGGCTTGCATGTCCGCGTCGGCGAACGGCGCCAGCCACCCGCCGTACTCGAATCCCCCGGTGGTGTCCTCGTCCGGCCCGCCCGGGGCCTGCGTCACGCCGTCGAGTGACACGAACGTGGTGAACGTCAGCTTCGCCATGGTCCTGCTCCTTCACCTCGCTGCCGCGCGTACGGCGGTCCGCGCGCCCGCGCCCGTCATGACCCCACTGTCGGGCGGAAGCCGTCGGTGCGCCCGGCGGGCGGCGGCGCCCCGCACCGCGCCGCCCGGCGGCCGGACCTAGGCTGGCGAGGACGTGCACGCGAACGAAACGGGAGACCATGAGCCAGACACCGCCCCCGGTCCGCAACCTCCACGACGGAAGCACCGTCCCCGCGGTGGGCCTCGGCACCTGGCCACTGGACGACAGGGACGCGGAGGAGGCCGTGGCGGGAGCACTGGGGCTCGGCTACCGGCTCGTGGACACGGCACTGAACTACGGCAACGAGCGGGGCACGGGCCGCGGCATCGCCCGCGCGGGGGTACCGAGGCGGGAACTGTTCGTCACGACGAAGGTCCCGGGCAGGCACCACGGCTACGAGGAGACACTGGCCTCGTTCGAGGAGTCCCGGAGCAACCTGGGGCTGGAGTACGTCGACCTCTACCTCATCCACTGGCCGCTGCCCCGGGTGGACAGGTACGTGGACACCTGGAAGGCCATGATCAAGCTCCGCCAGGACGGTCTCGTCCGCTCGATCGGCGTCTCCAACTTCACCGCGGCCCACCTGGACCGGCTGGAGCGCGAGACGGGCGTGCTGCCGGAGGTGAACCAGATCGAGATGCACCCCCTGCTCCCGCAGGAGGAGCTGCGGGCCGTGCACACCGCGAAGGGCATCGTCACGGAGAGCTGGAGCCCGCTGGCCCGGGGGCGCGAGGTCCTGGAGACCCCCGAGGTGGTCGCGGCGGCGAACGCCCACGGCGTGACGCCCGGCCAGGTGGTGCTGAGGTGGCACACCCAGCTGGGCGCGGTGCCGATCCCCAAGTCGGCGGACCCTGGGAGGCAGCGGGAGAACCTGGACCTGTTCGGCTTCGAACTCACACAGCGGGAACTCGGCCTCATCGGGGCCAGGCCCCCGCACCGCTTCGGCGGGGACCCCGACACGCACGAGGAGTTCTGACGGGTCCGGCGGCCCATGGCCGGGGCCGCCGGGCCGGTCCGCCGCGAGCGCCCGGGGTCACCGGTTGCGCGGGGTGACCTCCGTCATCCGGGACCAGTCGTCGCCGGGCACGTCGACGTTGATGATCTCCGGAACCTCGGTGACGAGATCGGACATGGTGTCGATCGCCGCCTTGAAGTGCTCCGAGTTCACGTGCGCCACGCCCGCCTCCTGCGAGGCGAACGCTTCGAGCAGGACGAACTGGTCCGGGTTCTCGACGCTGTAGGACCAGTCGAAGAAGAGGTTGCCCGGCTCCTGGCGGGTGGCCAGGGTGAATTCCTCGACGGCCGGGAGCCAGTTGTCCCGCTCGGCGGTACGCACGGTGAACTTGACGGCGATGAAGATCATGGCGTCTCCAGGTCGGTGGGCGGCGTTCCGGCCAGGGTCCCATATGCCCGCAGGGCGGGCACGAACCGGCGCACCGGCCCCCGGTCCGCTACCCGCCGAGCTCCTCATGACGGGCGGTCAGCCGCGCCGCACCCTCCTCGGTGAGCGAGCCGAAGAGCCGCAGCCGCGAGATCCCGCCGTCCGGGAAGATGTCGATCCGGACGTGGCGGCCGCGCACCGGCCCGGGGAGCACGAACCGGTGGTTCGTGTCCGGCTGCAGCCGGGTGCGGGGCAGCAGTTCGGTCCACGGCGCGCCCTCCCCCTCGCTCACGGAGACCGCGGCCCAGCCTGCCGCGTTGCCCTTCAGGTAGGCCGTGTCGATCTCCAGTGCCCGGATCTCGGACTCCTCGGCCAGGCGGTAGCGGATCCAGTCGTTGCCCTTGTCCCTGCGGCGGCGGGTCTCCCAGCCGTCATCCATCTTGCGGGAGCGGCCCGGCGCGATGGTGTTGGTCGCCGGGGAGTAGAAGCGGTCGGAGGCATCTTCCACCTGCCCGCCGTTCTCCAGGGCGACGACGTCGAAGGTTCCGAGGGCGGCAAGCCAGGCAGGGTCGGGGGCGACCTCACCGTGGACCCGCAGCCGGGCGATGCCGCCGTCGGGGTGCTGGTTGACGCGCAGATGGGTGAAGCGCCTGCCGGCGTCGACCGCGAAGCCGTTGGCCGCGTGTCCGCCGACGGGCGTACGCGGCACCAGGGTGGTCCATTCCACTCCGGGGGCCAGGAGGTCCTCGGGGGACGGGGAGCCGGGCAGCGAGGCCGCCTCGACGGAGACGGACTGCGGGTAGTTGCCGCGGAAGTGAGCGGTGTCGATGACGATTCCGCGTACGACGCCCGGCGCTCCGAGGCGCACGAGGGCCCAGTCGTGGTCCGTGTCGGTGGGGTGCGGTTCGGCGGCGCTGGTACCGCGCCTGCGGCGGGTCTCCCAGCCGTCCATGATCTTGCCCTTGTGCCCGAAGCGCTCCGGGTCGAATTCCGCCGGCTCCGGCTTGAGCATGTTCTCGCGCTCGGCGAAGAACTCGTCGTTGGCGGCGATGACGCCGCCGCCCAGGCGCCGGTCGGCGAGGTCGACGAGCGCGGTGAAGGGGAGGTCGGCGGTGCGGTAGTCGGCGTAGGGGTCGCCGCCCGCGTACGGGTTCGCGTCGCCGGTGAAGCGCGGTGTCGCGGTCATGGTCAGTGGTTCCTCTCCAGGAGACGGCCGGCCGGTGCGGCGAGTTCGCCGTCCGCGACGATGCGCTCCCCGCGCAGCCAGGTGGAGGTGACGACACCGTGGAGTGTCCGTCCGGCGTAGGCGGTGACCTGGTTGCGGTGGTGGAGTCCGGCGGGGTCGACGGTGAAGGTGGCGTCGGGGTCCAGCACGGCGAAGTCGGCGTCCCGGCCGGGTTCGATGGCGCCCTTGCGGGTCAGTCCGGCGATTGCGGCCGGTGCGGTGGACATCCAGCGGGCGACGTCGTCCAGGGTGTGTCCGCGCCGGCGTGCCTCGGTCCAGATGGCCGGCAGGCCGAGCTGGAGGGAGGAGATCCCGCCCCAGGCCGACGCGAAGTCGGGTGTCTTCAGATCCACGGTCGACGGGGAGTGGTCGGAGACGATGCAGTCGATGGTGCCGTCGGCGAGCCCGTCCCAGAGGGCGTCCTGGTTGACGGCCTCACGGATGGGCGGGCAGCACTTGAACTCCGTCGCCCCGTCCGGGACTTCCTCCGCGGTCAAGGTGAGGAAGTGCGGGCACGACTCCACCGTGACGCGCACACCCTCACTCTTGGCGGCCGCGATCAGCGGCAGGGCGTCACTGGAGGACAGGTGCAGCACATGCACCCGGGCGTTCAACCGCCTCGCGTGCCCGATCAGCCCCTCGATCGCCGCGTTCTCCGCCTCACGCGGACGCGACGCCAGGAAATCCGCGTACCTCCCCCCGCCCTTCTGCGGGGCATCCGCCAGATGGCGGGGATCCTCGGCATGCACGATCAGCAGACCACCGAACCCCGCGATCTCGGCCATCGACCGCGCCAACTGCTCCTGATCCAGCTCCGGGAACTCCTCCACCCCCGACGGCGACAGGAAACACTTGAACCCGAAGACCCCCGCCTCGGACAACGGGCGCAGATCCTTCACGTTGCCCGGCAGCGCACCACCCCAGAAACCGACATCGACGTGCGCCTTCGACCGGGCGACCTCCCGCTTCACCCTCAAGTGCTCCACGGTGGTGGTCGGCGGAAGCGAGTTCAACGGCATGTCCACGAGCGTCGTGACACCGCCCGCGGCAGCCGCACGCGTCGCAGTCCAGAAACCCTCCCACTCACTACGACCAGGATCATTCACATGCACGTGCGTGTCGACCAGCCCCGGCAGGAGGACGTGGTCACCGAAGTCCTCGACGCGGGCACCGTCCGGCACCACCGCGTCGTAAGGCAGGACGGCCTCGATCTCGCCGTCCGCGACGGTCACCGACGCGGCGCGGGTTCCCTCGGGGGTGACGACACGCGTCGAGCGGAGTACCAGCTTCGTGTCCACACCGGGCACCTGTGCTCCTCACGCAAGAATTTCAACGAACTGTTGAAGGAGTCTTCACTCGGGGAGGCGACCCGTCAAGACCTTGCCGCCCCCGCCGGGCGGCGGCCGGGGAGGCGCACCGCACCGATTGGATATTTCCACGAAGTAGAAGTTCATTTTCGCCAGACGGAACGTAGAATGGGCCAGGAGAGGCGTCACCCGGCTTCGGACCGAACGCGCGCCGGACCGTCGACACCAGGACAAAACAGGTCCTGACCGGCAAGGACGCCGCACCGGGAGCAGTGGGCCGATCGGGAACGGCCCGGTAGGCTGCTGCCTTGCCTCCGCTTCGAAAGGACCGTTGACGTGCCGCCGTCCCACGCCAGCACTTCCGACCCCAAGCCCGCCGGTCCCAGTGGCGGGGTCCAGTCCCTCGAGCGCGCCTTCGATCTCCTGGAGCGCATGGCGGACGCCGGGGGCGAGGTCGGACTCAGCGAGCTCTCCGCGAGCAGTGGCCTGCCTCTGCCCACCATCCACCGGCTCATGCGCACCCTCGTCGTGTGCGGATACGTACGCCAGCAGCCCAACCGGCGCTACGCCCTCGGCCCGCGCCTGATCCGGCTCGGCGAGTCCGCGTCACGCCTGCTGGGCACGTGGGCACGGCCCTACCTCCAGCGCCTGGTCGAGGAGACCGGCGAGACGGCGAACATGGCACTGCTCGACGGCGACGAGATCGTGTACGTCGCCCAGGTGCCGTCGAAGCACTCGATGCGGATGTTCACCGAGGTGGGCCGCCGGGTGCTCCCGCACTCCACCGGCGTCGGCAAGGCGCTCCTGGCGCACACCCCGGCCGACGAGGTGCGCGCCCTGCTGGCCCGCACGGGCATGCCGGCCGCCACCGAGAAGACGATCACCACGCCGGACGGCTTCCTCGACGCCCTGGAGCAGGTGCGCAGGGCGGGTTACGCCGTGGACGACAACGAGCAGGAGATCGGGGTCCGCTGCCTCGCGGTCCCGGTGCCCGACTCCCCCACCTCGGCGGCCATCTCGATCTCGGGGCCCGCGGGCCGGGTGACCGAGACGGCGACCGAGCGGATCGTGCCGATCCTGCAGCAGATCGCGAAGGAGCTGTCCGAGGCCCTGGCGAGCAGCGGACCCACTTCCTGACGCCACCTCACGGCGCTCCCGGGCAACGGACGGCGTCAGGCGGCAGATCCCGGGGAGTCCCCGAAGTCGTCGACCGCCGGTCAGATCCCGGGGACTCCCAAGGCGTCGACCGCCGGTCAGCTCCTCGGGGGTTCCCCGAAGAGATCGACGGCGTTCCGTACATCGCGCAGCCCCGGGGCCAGTGCGCTGACCGAGCCGATGGCCCCGGCGACCAGCAGCAGGGAGCGGCGTAACCGGGGAACCTCGGGTGCGCCGCCGGCCGCCATCGAGTCCAGCGCGGCCAGCTCGTCCTCGGCGATGCCCCGGTCCGGGAACTCGGCCCGGTGGCCGGCCAGCTCACGGCGGAGCCTGGAGACGGCGGTACGCAACTCCACGGCCCTCGGGTCCCCACCGCTACCGGTCAACCGCTCCTGCCCCACGCTTCGCAACAAAGCACTCCCCCTCGCACATCTTCGTGCCGGTGTGTCGAACCGCCCCCCACCGTGGCCAAATGCCTGGGCGTGTCCGTCAGTTAACGCTATGAAAGGTGACGCGCGCCACTCTCCTGACGCGGATCACCAGTCCCCCTGAGGGGTGACGCCCCTTACGCGGACCCGAGCGGCACAGTGGTATCCAGGGCGCATGGCTCACACACAACGGATTCCCGTGATCGCCGGGGTGCTGCTCGCGGCGGGCGGCGGGCGGCGCCTGGGCGGACGGCCGAAGGCGCTGCTGGAACACCGCGGCCGCCCCCTCGTCGAGCATGCGGTCCGCTCCCTGCGCAACGGCGGGTGCGGACCCGTCCGCGTGGTGCTGGGCGCCGCCGCGGAGGAGGTGCGGGCGCGGGCGGACCTGTCCGCGTGCTCGGTGACGGTGAACGCGCTCTGGGAGGAGGGCATGGGATCGTCCCTCCGGGCAGGACTGGGCGACCTCGGCGGACTGGAGGCGGACGCGGCACTCGTGCTCCTCGTGGACCAGCCCGGCATCGGACCGGAGGCGGTGGCCCGGGTCCTCTCGGCCTACCGCTCACGGATGACCCTGGCGGCCGCCTCGTACGACGGGAAGCGCGGCCATCCGGTGCTGTTCGGTGCCGACCGATGGGCGGACATCACGGCCGGCGCGGTCGGCGACCAGGGAGCGCGGACCTACCTGCAGGCGCATCGCGACGCCCTCACCCTCGTCGAGTGCTCCGACGTGGCCGAGGCGTACGACATCGACACGACCGAGGACCTCAGACACCTCGCGTGAGCACCGCGACCGAGAACGCCGGGCATCTCGCGCAGCCCCGTGGAGCCCGGCGCGGCGTGCGGGAGCACACCGCGCACGGCCTGGCACGGCGCGCCATCGGGCCGCGCCCGACCGGCATCTCTGTCGACCCGGAGAATCTCGACATCAACAAACCATTGAACTTCCACCATGAGGAAACTAATATCCACTGATCAGAAGCACGCGACACCGATGACGCGCCGCTTCCGCACCAGGACGGCACCCACGGCCGTATCCCGGAGCCATGGCACTCCGTGCCACATCAGGCGACCCGGCGGCCGTGGGACGTCGCCCGCGCCGCCCCGCTGAAGGAGTGACAGCTCATGTCCGCACCAGCGCCGTCCCCGCTGGCCATCGTCGACGCCGAGCCCCTGCCGAGGCAGGACGAGGTCCTGACCGATGCGGCCCTCGCGTTCGTGGCCGAGCTGCACAGGCAGTTCACGCCCCGGCGTGACGAGCTGCTCGCCCGCCGGGGCGAGCGCCGGGCCGAGATCGCCCGCACCTCCACCCTGGACTTCCTGCCGGAGACGGAAGCGGTCCGAGTGGACGACACCTGGAAGGTCGCCCCGGCCCCGGCCGCGCTGGACGACCGCCGGGTCGAGATCACCGGCCCGACCGACCGCAAGATGACCATCAACGCCCTGAACTCGGGCGCCAAGGTCTGGCTCGCCGATTTCGAGGACGCGTCCGCCCCCACGTGGGAGAATGTGATCACCGGCCAGCTCAATCTGATCGACGCGTACAACCGGACCATCGACTTCACCGACCCGAAGTCGGGCAAGTCCTACGCGCTGAAGCCCGCCGACGAGCTCGCGACCGTCGTCACGCGCCCGCGCGGCTGGCACCTGGACGAACGCCACCTCCAGCTCGACGGCACCCCGGTGCCCGGCGCGCTGGTCGACTTCGGCCTCTACTTCTTCCACAACGCCCAGCGCCTGATCGACCTCGGCAAGGGCCCGTACTTCTACCTGCCGAAGACGGAGTCACACCTGGAGGCACGCCTCTGGAACGACATCTTCGTCTTCGCCCAGGACTACGTCGGCATCCCTCAGGGCACGGTCCGCGCGACGGTCCTGATCGAGACGATCACCGCCGCGTACGAGATGGAGGAGATCCTGTACGAGCTCCGCGACCACGCCTCCGGGCTGAACGCGGGCCGCTGGGACTACCTCTTCTCCATCGTCAAGAACTTCCGCGACGGCGGCGCGAAGTTCGTCCTGCCGGACCGCAACCTGGTCACGATGACCGCCCCCTTCATGCGGGCGTACACCGAACTCCTGGTCCGCACCTGCCACAAGCGCGGCGCGCACGCCATCGGCGGCATGGCGGCCTTCATCCCGTCACGGCGCGACGCCGAGGTCAACAAGGTCGCCTTCGAGAAGGTCAGGGCCGACAAGGACCGCGAGGCGAACGACGGCTTCGACGGATCCTGGGTGGCCCACCCGGACCTCGTCCCGATCGCCATGGCCTCCTTCGACGCGGTCCTCGGCGACAAGCCGAACCAGAAGGAGCGCCTGCGCGAGGACGTCTCGGTGGCGGCCGGCGACCTGATCGCCATCGACACCCTGGACGCGAAGCCCTCGTACGACGGTCTGCGCAACGCCGTCGCGGTCGGCATCCGGTACATCGAGGCGTGGCTGCGGGGCATGGGCGCGGTCGCCATCTTCAACCTGATGGAGGACGCGGCCACCGCCGAGATCTCTCGCTCGCAGATCTGGCAGTGGATCAACGCGGACGTGGTCTTCGAGAACGGTGAGCACGCCACGGCGGACCTGGCCCGCAAGGTCGCCGCCGAGGAACTGGTCGCGATCCGCGCGGAGATCGGCGACGAGGCCTTCGAGGCCGGCAAGTGGCAGCAGGCCCACGACCTCCTGCTCCAGGTCTCCCTGGACCAGGACTACGCGGACTTCCTGACGCTGCCGGCGTACGAGCAGCTGCGCTGACCCACACGGCACGGAGCGCCGCATCACCGCCGGGCGACGGGCGGAGGTGCGGCGCTCCCGTGTGCGGGGCTCCGGCGTTCCGGGATTCCGACGTACAGGGGAAGGGGACGCTCAGGCATCGCGGCGCCCCGCGGGTCCACGGCGCCCCAGACCACGGCGCCCGTACGGACCGCCCCGACAATGGTGTGCGACCTGGAGTGTACGTTCGTACGCTCGCCCTATAGGCTCCCCGCATGACTGTCGACGTACTGAGTCGGCCGGCCACGGCCGATCGGCATGCCCGCATCGCCGTTGCCGTGCTGTTCTTCACCAACGGGGCCCTGTTCGCCAACCTCCTGCCCCGGTATCCCCAGATCAAGGCGGACCTCGGTCTGAGCAACGCCGCCTACGGGCTGGCCGTCGCCGCTTTCCCCGCCGGGGCCATCGCCGCGGGGCTGGCCGCCGGAGTGGTCGTCCGGCGGCTCGGGTCGGCCCGGGCCGCGGTGGCCGGGACGCTCGTGACCGGGGCCGGGATCCTGGCGGCCGGCCTGGCGGACTCCGTGGTGCTGTTCGCCGGGGCGCTCTTCGTGGCCGGTGCGATGGACGCGATCACGGACGTCGCGCAGAACGCCCACGGCCTGCGCGTGCAGCGCCGCTACGGGCGCTCCATCATCAACTCGTTCCACGCGATCTGGTCCATCGGCGCCGTCACCGGCGGTTCCATGGCGGCGGCCGCCATCGCCCTCGGCCTCTCGCGCGGGCAGCACCTGACCCTCTCGGCCGTCGTCTTCGCCGTCGCGGCATGCGTGGCCCTGCGGTACTGCCTCTCCGGCCCCGACACCGAGCCGGTGTCCGAGCCCGCCACCGACGGCTCCCCGGAGCCGGCGACGACGGCGGTCGCCACGCGGGGACGCACCGTGTGGGTGCTGACCGCACTGGTCCTGATCGCCACCGCCGGGACTCTGGTCGAGGACGCGGGCAGTTCCTGGGCGACGCTCTACCTGTCCGGCTCGCTGCACGCGTCGGTGACCCTGGCCGCCTTCGGCTACATCGCCCTGGTGGGGGCGCAGTTCATCGGCCGCAGCATCGGCGACAGGCTCGTCGACCGGTTCGGCCAGCGCACCGTGGCACGGGCCGGCGGGATCGTCGCCGCGGGCGGCATGGGGCTGGCCCTGGCCGTGCCGACGGTGCCCGGCACCGTGCTCGGCTTCGCCGCGGCCGGATTCGGCGTGGCGACCCTGGTGCCCGCGGCGATGCACGAGGCCGACGAACTGCCCGGCCTGAAGCCCGGTTCGGGGCTGGCGATCGTGTCCTGGCTGATGCGCCTGGGCTTCCTCGCCTCACCGCCGGTCGTCGGCCTGGTCACGGACGCGACGAGCCTGCGGGTGGGACTGCTCGTGGTTCCGCTCGCCGGACTGCTCGCCTTCCTGTTCGCGGGAGTGCTGCGGAACCGGCACCGGTAGTCACCACCCGGCCGCCCCGGCCGGCCTCAGCCGGGCAGCACCACCGTGCGCTGTGCCGAGAAGTCCCCCCACGTCCCGTCCGGCAGCTTGGGGCGGATCTTGAGGGAGTAGCGGGTGCCCGGCGGGTCGGCGAGGGTGAGCCGGTAGGCCGCCCGCCCCACGGGCGGTGTGCCGCCCCAGACGATCGTGGTCGTCATCCTCCCGTTCAGGAACAGCTGGTACGCGGGGATCGTGCCGCCCGTGTCCGGCTGGTCCCAGGAGAGGTCGACCAGGAACTCCTTGCCGTGCGGCTTCGTCCCGGCGCGCAGGCCGGTGGGCGCCGTACTGGCGGGGGCGCCGGGGGCGGACGGGGTGGTGAGGTCGAGGGCGTCGCTGTCCGGTGACGAGGTGTCCGCCGCGTCCCGGGCCCGCACGGTGAACGTGTAGACCGTGCCGGGCCGCAGCCCGGTGAGCCGGGCCGTCGTCCGCGTCCCGGAAACGCTGTGGATCCTGGCGTCCTCCTGATAGATGTCGTACGACGTCACGCCCACGTCGTCGGTCGAACCACCCCAGGAGAGCGTGACCGTCCGGCTGCCGTCCGCCCTTCCGCGCAACGTGACGGGTGCCGTGGGGGGTTCCTCGTCCGCGGGGGTCGGGGCGGGCGTGGTGACGGGGACGGCGACGCTCGGGTCGGAGAGGTTCCCCGCGGCGTCGCGGGCCCGGACCGTGAAGGTGTACGCGGTCGAGGCGGTCAGGCCGTCGACGTCGGTCATCAGCTTCGCGGCGGGCACCGTGGCGACCTTCTCGCCTTCGCGGTACACGTCGTAGCCGGTGATCCCCTTGTCGTCCGAGGCGCGCTCCCACATGACGTGGGCGGTGGTCGCGCTGCCGGCCTGCGCGGTCACCCCCCGGGGGGCGGTCGGCTTCCGGGTGTCCGCTTCGGCGGACCCCGAGCAGGAGGTGAGCGCGGCTATGAGCAGCGCGGTGGAACAGGTCAACGCGGTGCGTGCGTGGGGGCGTTGCACGGTGATGCCTTCCATCCGACAGCAATGGTCCAGACCTATATCCCATGCGGGCGGGGGTGCGGACAAGAGGGCGGATCGAAACGTTCCCCAGACCCGTCCGGACCCCGGCCACCCCGCCGCCACCGGGGGCACGGGAGGCACGGGGCCGGCTCCACGAAAGCCGCACTTTATTTGCACGTTCAACATCACTGTGTTCTACTTCCCCCCGAACGGAACCCGGAAAATCGCATAATCAACGCGCAAATCCGGCATCGTTCGCCGGGCAGGCCGCACCACGCACCCCTGTGGTGACGCGAGCCGCCCCTTCCCTGCCGCACCGCCAAGCCCGGCGCTGCGCCCATGACGGCTACCGCACGGGTGCGTTCACACGCACCGACTATTGATCTAGGACACGTACACAGATGACTGGCACGTCCAGGCGGTCCATTCTGGGCATGGCCGGCTTCACTACGGCAGCCGTCGCCGTAGCCGGAACCGGCATCCTCCGCTCGAACGACACCGGCGACGACGCGGTGCTGGCAGCCAACACCCTTCCCGGGGTGAACGAGCCGACGCACCCGACGCTGACCCCGTTCAAGGACCCGCTGCGCATACCCCCGACGCTGAGACCGGGGAAGAAGAGCATCACCGAGATCGACCTCGTCGAGGCCCGGGTCCGGCTGCACTCGCAGATGCCCACCACGCGCCTGTGGACCTACAAGGGGCACTTCCCCGGCCCGACCATCGAGGCACGGCGCGGACACACGTTCCGCATCGCGTGGAACAACAAGCTGTCCGGCACCATGCCCGTGAAGGCCGTCTGGGTGCACGGCGAGGGCCCCGGCCCCGGCCTGCTGCCCTACAACCGCCCGGGTACGCAGGGCTCGTACCCCCGCCCCGAGATCGACAAGCTCACCGCGTGGACGACGGTGCACCTGCACGGCGGACACCAGAACGCCATCAATGACGGCGCCGCGGAGTACGGAGTCGGCCCCGGATCCACGCAGTTGGCCGAATACGCCAACGACCAGGCGGCGACGCACCTCTTCTACCACGACCATGCCATGGCGGTGACCGCACTCAACGTGACCGCGGGCCTGGTGGGCAACTACATCGTCCGCGACAAGGAGGAGTCCCGGCTGGACCTGCCCCGCGGCGACTACGAGATCCCGCTGGCGATCCAGGACGTCAACTTCGACACGGACGCCGGGGGACGCCTCAACGGCCAGGTCATCTTCAAGCGGATCATCGGCGGGCCCGCAGCCCCCGAACCCGGCACGCTGCCTTCGGCGTTGTCCGTCCTCGCCCCCTTCACCCTGGTCAACGGCGTGGTCTGGCCGCACCTGGACGTGGAGGCCCGCGCCTACCGCTTCCGGGTCGTCAACACCTCGGACACCCGCATCTTCCGGCTCGTCGTCGTCGACGAGGAGACCGGCAAGGCCGTGCCCGGCGCCATGAAGCTGATCGGCACCGACATGGGCCTGCTGGGTAAGCCGCAGACCGTCGAAGAAGCGATCTCCCTCTCCCCCGCGGAGCGAGCGGACATCGTGATCGACTTCGCCGCGTTCCCCGGGAAGCGGCTCAAGCTCGTCAACACGATCCCGGGACAGCAGGCCGGAGCACCCCTTCCGGACTTCGCCATTCCGCACCCCGAGGTCATGCAGTTCCGTGTCGACAGGAAGCGGCACGCGCCGACCCGCGTTCCGACAACGTTGTCAGGATCGTTCCGCCGGCTCAAGGCGTCCGACGTTCCGCCGGCTCAAGGCGTCCGACGTTCCGCCGGACGCCACCGAGCGGTTCGTCATGACGGCCTTCGACAGCACCGGCGGGATGCCCCAGCTCTGGGAGATGCAGGAGGTGGCGTCGGACACTCCGTCCGGGGACGGCATCGTGCAGATCGAGATGGCGGGCGGGACCCGGACGCTGCGCCGCACCGGTGCCGTGTTCGAGGACACCACCACCTTCTTCGCGGCCGCCGGCACCTGGGAGAAGTGGCACTTCATCAGCGCGGGTCCGGCGGATCTGCCGATCTACCACCCGATGCACATCCACCTGATGAACTTCCAGGTCATCGAGCGCCGGGCCGTGGACGGTTCGGGCCTGGACGTCTCCGCGGGCCGGACGAGGAAGCCCCTGACCCTCGGTGCGCAGATGCCCGTCGCACCCGAGGAGTCGGGCTGGAAGGACACCATCACGGTGACCGCCAACAGCCTCGTCACGGTGGCCGGGCGCCTCGCCGACCAGACCGGCAAGGTGATGTACCACTGCCACATCCTCTCCCACGAGGACGAGGGCATGATGCGGCCGTTCGTGATCATGCCGCCGGCGGTCCACGAGATCCACGCCATGTCGATGGGCATGAACGGGGCCATGGGCGCGGGCGGGAAGAAGGGCATGCACTCCGGCATGACGATGTGACACCGGCGCGCACGGAGCCGGGAGGTGACACCGGCACGGCACGACGCCGTGCCCCCGGTCCCCCGCCCGGCACCGACGTGACACCGGCTTCCAGGCCGGCAACCACGACGTGACACCGGCCGGGCAGGGCGTGCCGCGCGCCGCGTCGCCCTTGAGGACGCGCCCTGGCGCGGCCGGACCCGGGCCGTCGGCGAACCCGCCGGCGGCCCGGGTGGCCGCGGACGAGCCGGTGCGCCCCGGGGCAGCCGTCAGCTGGTGAAGAACTCGCTGATCTGCTGGGCCACCTGGTCGGCATGCGCCTTGTGCACGTGGTGACCGCCACCCAGGGTGATGAGCCGGCAGTCCGGGATGAGCGAGGCCATGTCCGCGAGCCTGTCCTGCGGCATGCTGCTCTCCGGGCCACCCGCGATCATCATCGTCGGGGAGACGATCTGGCCGAGCTCCTCCGCCCACCGGGGATCGGGGTCGGCGACCTGGGCCCTGACCTCGTCCACGGCGTTCTCGTCGTAGTCCACCGGCCCGCCCGGGCGACCGCCGTCGGCCGGTCGTCCCGGGAACGGCGGCGGGGTCTCCACCAGCACCAGCCGCTCGACGCGGTCCGCGTACTCCTCCGCGAGCAGGTAGGCGACCACCCCGCCCATCGAGTGGCCGACGAGGCCGACGCGGTCGAGCTCGCAGGCGTCGAGGAACTCCAGGACGTCGTCCCGCATCTGCTCGAGGCCGTACTCGTCGGGCCAGTCGCTCCCGCCGTGGCCGCGCAGGTCGACGGCGTACACCCGCCACTCCTCGCCGAGCAGGCCGCCCACCGCCTCCCAGCTCAGGGACGAGCCGCCCAGGCCGTGCAACAGGACGACGGGTGAGCCGAACGGGTCGCCCCACGTCCGGTACGCCAGCCGTACGTCGCCGACGTCCACAACAGACTGATCTTCCATATCCCGAACGCTACAGGCGCCGGACCCCGGACGGCCCCGGCCCCCCGACCTGGCACGCTTGGTGTGTGAAGCACAGACGTCTCGTCCTCGCCGCGGCCGCGGCCCTCGTCCTGGCCGGCTGTTCCGCCCCCGGCCCCGGCTCCTCGGAGAAGGGGCTCGACGACCCCGCGAAGAAGGACATCGCGATGCGGCTGGTGTCGAGCGCCGAGAACTCGACGCTGGACTGGAAGGGCCAGTACGGCTACATCGAGGACATCGACGACGGCCGCGGCTACACCGCCGGCATCATCGGCTTCTGCTCCGGCACCGGAGACATGCTGAAGGTGGTCGAGCGGTACACGGCGAAGCGTCCGGGCAACGCGCTGGAGCCCTTCCTGCCCGCCCTGCGCGCGGTCCGGGGCAGCGACTCGCACGACGGGCTGGGCGACGCCTACACCGCCGCGTGGGCGAAGGCGGCGGGCGATCCGCTCTTCCGGGCGGCCCAGGACGCCGAGCGGGACCACTCCTACTTCGGCCCCGCGGTCGAACGGGCCGAGGCCGACGGGCTCAGCGCGCTGGGGCAGTTCATCTACTACGACGCCTATGTGATGCACGGCGGCGCCGACTCCGCGGGCACGGTCGGCTTCCGCACGATACGCGCGCGGGCCCTCGCCGTGCGGGACACACCGGCCGAGGGCGGGGACGAGGAGGCGTATCTGAACGCCTTCCTCGACGCCCGGGTGGACGCAATCCGCAAGGAACCCTCGCACAGTGACACCAGCAGGGTGGAGACCGCGCAACGCGTCTTCGTCCGTCAGGGGAAACTGCAGTTGGAGACCCCACTGACGTGGAAGGTCTACGGGGAGCGCTTCCACATCGACGGGAACTGACCACCGAAGTCCGTACGTGCGCAGGGGGTTACCACGCGCTCCGACCTCTGGTAGGAAAGTTTCCTAACAGACCATCGGAACGACGAACTCCTGTTGGAGGACCGGTGCATCACCCCCACGCCAGCACCTCGCGTCGCACCACCCGACTCACCCGTAGCGCCGGAATCGCCGCGCTGGCCCTCGGGCTGGCCTTCACCGCGATCCCGGCGAGCGCCCAGGCCGGCGCCCCCACGCCGGCGGTGTCACATCTGGCCGCATCACACCTGGAGGCAGCCGCGACCGGACTCGACGACCCCGCGAAGAAGGACATCGCCATGCAGCTGGTGTCCAGCGCCGAGAACTCGTCGCTGGACTGGAAGGGCCAGTACGGCTACATCGAGGACATCGACGACGGCCGCGGATACACCGCCGGCATCATCGGCTTCTGCTCCGGCACCGGAGACATGCTCGACCTGGTCGAGCTGTACACCCAGCGCGTCCCCGGCAACCCCCTGGCCCGCTACCTGCCGGCCCTGCGCGAGGTGGACGGCACCGATTCGCACGACGGTCTCGACCCCGGGTTCACCGGGGCATGGGCCAGGGCGGCTTCGGACCCCGCCTTCCAGCAGGCGCAGAACGACGAGCGCGACCGGGTGTACTTCGACCCTGCGGTGCAGCAGGGCAAGGCCGACGGCATCGGGACGCTGGGCCAGTTCGCGTACTACGACGCCATCGTCATGCACGGGGGCGGCGGCGACAGCACGGGATTCTGGGCCATCCGGCAGAGGGCTTCGGCTCAGGCCCGGCCGCCGTCGCAGGGCGGTGACGAGGTCGCCTACCTCGACGCGTTCCTGGACGCGCGGGTCTGGGCGATGAAGCAGGAGGAGGCCCACTCGGACACCAGCCGGGTGGACACGGCCCAGCGCGTCTTCCTGCGCGCGGGCAATCTGAACCTCGACCCGCCGCTGGACTGGCACGTCTACGGCGACGCCTTCCACATCGGCTGACGCCGGCGGCCCGGCGCGCGTGCGCGGTCCCCACCCGGGGTCCGTGCACGCGCGCCGGTGGGTCAGTGGCGACGCCTTCCCCATCGGCTGACGCCGGCGGGTCAGTGGGCCACGGGCAGCGCCATCGGGTCCTTCGGCTGGGCGCCGGCCCCCGCTTCCGCCTCCGGCTCCTCCTCCGGCTTCCGGCCCCAGTGGTTGAAGGCCAGGTTCAGGACGATCGCCACGACGCAGCCGGTGGAGATGCCCGAGTCCAGGACCACGAGCATGTCCTCGGGGAAGGCGTGGTAGAAGTCCGGCGCGGCGATCGGTATGAGGCCGACGCCGACGGCCGCGGCGACGATCAGGGCGTTCTCGCCCTTCTCCAGGGCCGCGGTCGCGAGGGTCTGGACGCCGCTCGCGGCGACCGACCCGAAGAGCACGATCCCGGCGCCGCCGAGGACGGGCAGCGGGACGAGGGCGATGACGGACGCGGCGACGGGGACCAGCCCCAGCAGCACCAGGATGACCCCGCCCGCGGCGACGACGAACCTGCTGCGGACCTTGGTCATGGCGACCAGCCCGATGTTCTGGGCGAACGCGCTGCACATGAAGCCGTTGAAGAGCGGGCTGAGGGCGCTGCCCAGGGTGTCGGCGCGCAGGCCGCCCTCGATGGTCCGCTCGTCGGCCGGGCGGCCCACGATCTTGCCGAGAGCCAGCATGTCGGCGGTGGACTCGGTCATGCAGACGAGCATCACGATGCACATGGAGACGATCGCCGCGATCTCGAACTGCGGCGCGCCGAAGTGGAAGGGCGTCGGGAATCCGACCACGTCGGCGTCGCCGAGGGCCCCGAAGTCGGTGATGCCCGCAGGGATCGCGATCAGGGTGCCGACGACGAGTCCGAGCAGGATCGCGATCTGCTGGAGGAAGCCGCGCAGCAGTTTGCGCAGGGCGAGCACGATCACGAGGGTGACGGCGGCCATGGTGATGTTGGTCATCGAGCCGTAGTCGTCGGCGGTGGCGTTGCCGCCCTGCGACCAGTTGAAGGCCACCGGCAGCAGCGACACACCGATCAGGGTGATCACGGTTCCGGTGACGACGGGCGGGAAGAACCGCACCAGTTTGCAGAAGTACGGGGCGAGCAGGAAGCCGAGCAGGCCGGCGACGATGATCGCGCCGAAGATGACGGCGATGCCGTCGTGCCCCCGGTCCTTGCCTATCGCGACCATCGGGGTGACCCCGGCGAACGAGACGCCGTTGACGAACGGCAGCCGCGCGCCTATGCGCCAGAAGCCGAGGGTCTGGAGCAGGGTGGCTATCCCCGCGGTGAAGAGGCTCGCCCCCATCAGGAAGGCGGTCTCCTTGGTGCTGAGGCCGACCGCGGGACCCACGATCATGGGCGGGGCCACCACGCCCGCGTACATGGCGGCCACGTGCTGGAGGCCGCTGGTGAACATCCTGACGGGTGGGAGCTTCTCGTCGACCGGATGCTTCCGGCCGGGTTCGTCGGCCGCGCGTGCTCCGGCCGCTTTTCCTTCGACTGCGTTCTTGCGAAACCTGGGCGTAGCTGCCACGGCTTCCTCCGGTCGGGTACACGTCGGCGACGTGGGTGTCAGGGAGGTGGTGCTGAGTGGTGCGTTGGTGCAGGTCGTGCAGCTGGTGCGGGCAGCTTCGGGCACACCCGGCCGGGTGCGCGTACGGCTCGTACGCGTACCGGACCGGGCTGCTGCGGGCCGGTGCGGTCCACAGCGGCCGGCCGAGGGCCGTCCCCCTCGGCCGGCCTGTTCATGGGGGTGCGGGGCGTCAGGCCCCGGCGGCGATCTGCGCGAGGCGCCTGGCCTCGTCGCGGGTGGCACGGGCGATCGCGTCCTCGTCGGCGGTGACGAGGCGGTTGTCCTCGACCACGGGCCTGCCGTCGACGAGGGAGAGGGTCACGGGGGCCGCGGCGCCGAAGACGAGCGCGGTCACCGGGTCGGCGATCGAGGCGTGGGCCAGGGTGTCGAGCTTCCACAGCACCAGGTCGGCGAGCTTGCCCGGCTCCAGCGAGCCGATCTCGTCGGCGCGGCCCAGGACCCTGGCTCCGCCGTGGGTGCCCAGCCGCAGCGCCTGGCGCGCGTTGAGGGCCTTCTCGCGGTGGGCGCCGAGGCGGTTGATGAGGAGGGCGTTGCGCAGTTCGGTGTGCAGCTCGCCGGACTCGTTGGAGGCGGTGCCGTCGACGCCGAGTCCGACCGGGACACCGGCGGCGAGCATGTCGGGGACGCGCGCGATGCCGGCGGCGAGGCGGGCGTTGGAGGACGGGCAGTGGGCGACGCCGGTGCCGGTGCGGGCGAAGGCGGCGATGTCCGAGTCGTTCATGTGGACGCAGTGCGCCATCCACACGTCGTCGCCGAGCCAGCCGGTGGACTCGAAGTAGTCGGTCGGGCCCATGCCGAACAGTTCCTTGCAGAACTGTTCCTCCTCGACGGTCTCCGAACCGTGCGTGTGCAGCCGCACCCCGCGGCGGCGCGCCAACTCGGCTCCCTGTCGCAGAAGTTCGGTCGAAACGGAGAACGGCGAGCAGGGCGCCACGGCGATCCGCGTCATCGCGTCGAAGGAGGCGTCGTGGTGCGCGTCGATGGTCGCCTCGGTCGCCGCGAGGGCGCCGTCGAGGCTCTCGACGGCGAAGTCCGGCGGCAGGCCGCCGTCCTTCTCGCTGCGGTCCATGGAGCCGCGGGCGAGGGTGAAGCGCACGCCCATGTCGCGGGCCGCGCCGATGATCGCGCCGGACAGGTCGCCGGAACCGCGGGGGTACACGTAGTGGTGGTCCATCGCGGTGGTGACACCGCCTCGGGCCATCATGGCGAGGGAGCCCTGTGCGGCGGCCCGGGCCATCGGCTCGTCGATGCGCGCCCACGTCGGGTAGAGCGCGACCAGCCAGTCGAAGAGGTTGTGGTCGGTCGCGAGGCCCCGGGTGATCCACTGGTAGAAGTGGTGGTGGGTGTTGACCAGACCGGGTGTGACGAGGTGCCCGGTGCCGTCGATCCGGCGTACGACGTCGGCGAGTTGCTGCGGCGCGTTCCCCGCGCCGACGGACTCGATGCGGTTGCCCGCCACGACGACGTGCCCCGAGGCGTACTCCGTGTCGTGGGCGTCGACCGTGGCGATCGAGCAGTTCTCGATGACGATGCGTTGCGTGGGCCTGGGGTCTGCCGAGGCTGCCATGGCGCTTCCTTCTTCTGTCTGCGGCGATGTGGGCACGGCAGGACCCTAGGAGGATTTGAGTGCCACAGCGGGACGGCTGTGGGTGCCGAGATGGTGGAAGAACAGGTTGAGCAGGACCGCGACGAGCGCTCCCGCGCTGATTCCCGAGCCCAGCACGGTCTGTGCCCAGGAGGGGAATCCGGCGTAGAAGGCGGGGGCCGCGAGCGGGATGATGCCCGCGCCGAGTGCCACCGCCACGAGGACGATGTTGGAGCTGTCGTCGAGCCCGGCCTCGGCCAGGGTCCGGATGCCGCTCACGGCGATCGAGCCGAACAGGACGATGCCGGCGCCGCCGAGCACGGGCATCGGCACGAGCGAGACGACCGCTCCGAGCACGGGGAAGGCCCCCAGCACCAGCAGGGCACCCCCGGCCGCGGCGACGACGTAGCGGCTGCGCACCCGGGTCAGGGACACGACGCCGACGTTCTGCGCGAACGCGCTGGTCGGGAAGCCTCCGAAGACGGGGCCGAGGAGGGTGGCGATGCCGTCGGTGCGCAGCCCGCGCGTGATGGTGGCCCCGTCGGTGCGCCGGTCGCAGATCTCGCCGAGGGCGAGCATGCCGGCGGAGGACTCCGTCATGAGCACGAGCATCACGATGCAGAGGGAGAGGATCGCGGCGGGACGGAACTCGGGCGCGCCGAAGGCGAAGGGGGTGGGCAGGGCGGCCACGGGGGCGGACCCGAGGGCGGAGAAGTCGGCGAGTCCGAAGGGTACGGCGGCCAGGGTGCCGGCGAACATGCCGGCCAGCAGGGCGGTCTGCTTCACGAAGCCCCGCCCGAAGCGCTGGATCAGCAGGATCACGACGAGGGTGAAGGCGGCCAGGCCCAGGAACTTCATGTCACCGAAGTCGTCCGCGGTCGCGTCGCCCCCTTGCGCCCAGCCGACGGGTACGGGCATCAGAGTGACGCCGATGAGGGTGATCACGACGCCGGTGACGAGCGGCGGGAAGAAGCGCAGCAGCCTCCCGAAGAAGGGTCCGACGGCGAGGCAGAAGACACCGGCGACGATCACGGCCCCGTAGATCGAGGGGAGTTGGTGGCCCGGCGCGCTGGTCTCGGCGATGGCGAGCATCGGCGCGATGCCCGCGGAGGACGCCGCGTTGACGAACGGCAGCCGGTTCCCGGCGAAGTGGCGGGCCCCGATGGTCTGCAGGAGGGTGGCGAGCCCGGCGACCAGGAGGCTCGCCGCGATGAGCCGGGTCATGCCGGCCGTGCCGAGGCCGACGGCCTGCCCGATGATGAGCGGAGGGGTGACGACGCCCGCGTACATGGCGGCGATGTGCTGGAGCGCGGCGGGGACGAGCCGCGCGAGGGGGAGCTTTTCGTCGACCGGGTGAACTGCCCTGTCGGCAGCGGTCGGTGGTGCGGTACACGGGCCTTTCGCCGGCCCCGTTGCAGGCTGTGCCATGGGAGTTCCCTCCGGGATGACCGGGCCCCGCCCGGCTGCGGGCGGGGGCCGGTTCAGTTCCGCGTCAGAGGTTGGTCATGTCGACCGGGATCTTCGGCTCGACGCCGTCCCGGAGCACCGTCGCCTCGATGAGGCCGTAGGGCCGGTCGGCCGCGAAGTAGACCTCGTTGTCGTTCTTGAGGCCGAAGGGCTCCAGGTCGACGAGGAAGTGGTGGTTGTTCGGCAGGGAGAATCGGATCTCGTCGATCTCGCTGCGGTTGTTGATGATGCGCGAACCCATCTGGTACAGGGTCTGCTGGAGCGAGAGGGAGTACGTCTCGGCGAAGGCCTGGAGCATGTGCTTGCGCGTCTGCTCGTAGGACTTCTCCCAGTTGGGCATGCGCTCCTCGTCGCTGGTCCAGTTGTAGCGCCACCGGGCGGAGACGTCGGTCGCGAGGATGCGGTCGTACGCCTCCTTCAGCGTCGTGTACTTGTCCTTGACGTAACCCCAGAACTCCGAGTTGGTGGAGTTCATGACGGTGAGGTCCTTGAGGCCGGAGACGACCTCCCACCTCGTCCCGTCGAAGGTGACCTGGGTGACCCGGGTCTCCTGGCCCTTGCGGACGAAGGAGTGCTTGACCTCGTCCGCGCCGATGAACTTCGAGTTGCCGTCGGAGGTCGCGATGCGCTCCCAGCCGTACTCCTCGATCCGGATCCGGGCGACCTCGATCGGCTCCTGCGAGGTGACGAAGTGCCGCGCGAGGTGGATGCCGAACTGCTCGGCCGACTCGATGCCGTGTTCCTTGGCGAAGGCGAACACCGTGTTCTTGGTGGTGTCCGTCGGCAGGACGTTGGCGTTGGAGCCGGAGTAGTGGACGTCGTCCATGTCGCCGGAGAGGGCGACCGAGACGTTGAGGTCCTTGATGTGGTGGGTGTCGCCGTCCCGCGTGATCCTGACGACGCGGTTCTCTGCTTTGCCGTACTGGTTCTGGCCGAGAATCGTGGGCATTGTCTGCTAGCTCCCTCGGTAAACGGAGTAGCCGAACGGGTTGAGCAGCAGCGGTACGTGGAAATGCTCGCCCGGGGTGACGGCGAACGTGATCGCCACCTCCGGGAAGAACGCGCCGCTGTCCCTTACGCGGGGGGCGTCCTGCTGCGCCTCGGCTTGCTTCTTGGCTGTGAAGTAGGACTCGGTGTCGAACGCGAGCCGTACGTGGGTGGTGCCCTCCGGCAGGGCCGGCAGGTCCTTGCAGCGCCCGTCCGCGTCGGTCGCGGATCCGCCGAGCGTCACGTAGTCGCCGCCGCCGCGTGCGGCGAGGGAGACGGTGACGGCTTCGGCGGGGCGGCCGGTGCTGGTGTCCAGGATGTGGGTGGACACGGATGCGGTGGTGTCGGTGCTCACGACCGTCACGCTCCTTGTTCTGGGGGGTCCTGCACGAGGCGGGTCAGGCGGATGCGGTTGATCTTGCCCAGTTCGGTGCGGACGTGTCCGCGCTCCTCACCGGGCGAGTTCCCGATCCTGGACTTCACCGCGTCGCGCATCTGCTCACCGGTGGCTCCGGTGGCACAGATCAGGAAGACGTGTCCGAACCTCTCCTGGTAGGCCAGGTTCAGTTCGAGCATCTCGGTCCTGAGCTCCTCGGACGCACCGGCCATCCCCCGCTGCTCACGGGCGGAGGCCGGGTCCCCGGGCTTCGGGCGGCCGATCGGCGGGTGGCCCGCCATCGCTTCGGCCAGGTCCTGCGCCGAGAGGTCGGCCGTTGCGGCGTCACTCGCAAGGAGCAGGGCGTCCACGTCGGCGTAGGGCCGGTGGGCGAGGACGAAGTCCCCCCACGCCGCACTGGCACACACCTCGTGCAGCGCGGCTGTGGCCTCGCCGGCCGCCAGGGTGTTGAACCGGGCCAGGCCCGGTGTGGAGCTCGAAGTCACGGGAGCCTCCGTGGCTGTTTTTCGCTGTGCGTTGTCGGGCTGCGGATAGCTAACGCCCTTCGCAACACCACGTCAACAGTTTGTTGAAATTCCACGAACAGATGATGCCGCCGCCCGAGTCCCCGGACGACGGCATCGACCCGCATTGCGCTCGGCTACTCGCCCTTGGTCGAGTTGTCCCGGTTCAGATAGTTGTAGACGGTGAAACGGCTGACGCCGAGGGCTCCGGCCACCGTCTCGACACCGTGCCGCACGGAGAAGGCACCGCGTGCCTCCAGCGTGCGCACCACACCCTGCTTGGTCTTCCGGTCCAGGTCGGCGAGCGGCATTCCGTGCCGCCGCTCCATCGCGGCGAGGATGTGGTCCAGCGATTCCGAGAGCTGCGGCAGGCGTACGGCGACGACGTCCGTCCCCTCCCAGGCGAGGACCACGTCGTCGGCGGCGGCCTGCCCGGGATCCAGCAGTTCGGCGCCCATGGCGTCGACGAGCGGCTTCACCGCGGAGACCAGCGGATGGTCGGCCGGCTGGGTCACGGGGTGTCCTCCCCGATCACGTTGACCTGGAGGGACACCCGGGTGGCGCCCGAGGCCAGCGCCCGGCGCAGCAGTGAGTCCACGGCCGCGAGGACCTGGTCGGCGCTCCCCTCGGCCGTGTTCCCGAAGGGGCCGACGTCCACGGCGTCGAGGTCGGCCGCCTGGATGACCTCCCGGGCCACGACCGCGTGGGCGGGTGCCTCGTCGAGATCGAAGGGCTCGGTGGTGAATTCCACCCTCAAGCGCACGGTGCCTCCCTCATGTCCGCCGTGTCCGTCGGCTCGCACGGCTCGGTCCGACCCTATGGCACGTGTGCAGGGGGCCAGAGGGTCACGTGTGCCTGGGGCCCGGGGGTGGGCGAACGGCGTCCGGGCGGGTGCGGGCCGCCCGCTCCGTCGGCCGCCACACGGCCCTCCGGGGCTCAGCACCCTCCCCCGCGGGGCCCGGCGCGGGCACCCGGCAGCTCACGGCGCCGCCTGGATGTCCCCCCTGGTGGACGATGTGATCGGGTCGCCGTGCGCGAAGTCCCCGGGCGGGATGCCCGGGTGGTGCCCGTCCCTGACCAGCGGGGCTCCGCCGGCCGCCGGACCGAGGGCGAGCCGGGAGACGATCCGGTAGCGGTCGCCCCGGTAGAGCGAGTGGACGTATTCCACGGGCAGCCCGCCGGTGTCCGAGGTCAGACGCTCGAAGAGCAGCGCCGGCGACAGTTCGGGCACCTCCAGGAGCTGGGCCTCCGCGCGCGTGACGACGGTGGGCTCGATGGCCTGGACCGCCTCCCGGACGTGGACTCCGTGGGTGTGGCGCAGGTGCTCGTAGAGATCTCCGTCCTCCAGCTCCTGGGCCGACAGGCCCGGCACCAGCGCGGCCCTGATGTGCAGGTGCTCGATCGCCATCGGGGTGCCGTCGACCAGGCGCAGCCGTGCGACGTAGACGATCTCCTCGGCCGGCGACATCCGCAGCTTGCGGCCGACCCGGGCGCCGGCCTGGAGGGTGGTGAACTCCAGCAGCCGGCTGGACCATGCCCCGGCCGCCTTGGGAAGGGTCAGGGAGAGGTCGGCGGAGACCAGCTCCTGGGTGATCTTCTCCGGCGCGACGAACATCCCACGCCCGTGCTCGCGGACCAGCAGTCCGGCCGCGACCAGCTCGTCGACGGCCGCGCGCACGGTGGGCCTGGACACGCCGAGCAGGGCACAGAGGGCCCGCTCCGACGGGATCGCGTCACCGGGGCTGCGGCTCTCGATCAGTTCGAGGACCGCGTCGCGGGTCCGTTCACGCTTGAGCACCGTCCCCGGCACATCGGCTTTCATGCAGGCCCTTTCCGGTGTTCCGCTCCCTTTACCAGTTGAGCTCCATACGGCCACTGGTCAGGCAAAGTGTAACCAGCCGCGCTCCGAAGCCCAGCGCCAGTCGGCAAGGTATCGCGAAATCCCCTTCCTACACAGGGGGTTGACGGCCTCATTGGTCTATGCCACCTTCATCCACCACCAAGAGGTGAGCTGTCCAGTGGACTTCACTGGTCAGGTGGTCAGGTCCTGCTCCCGTTGAGGTGAACCGTGAAGTACCGCTTGCTTGCCGGTGTGTCCGCGCTCGTGACGGCCGCCGCGCTCAGTGCCTGCAGTTCCGGTGGGGACACCGCCGACGAGGCCGGAGGCGTCACGAAGGTCGACGTCTGGCTGATGCGCGACAGCGTGTCGGCCGCGTTCCAGGAGGAGTTCACCAAGGGGTTCGAGGCCGCGCACCCCGACATCGACGTGCGCATCCAGATCCAGGAGTGGGACGGCATCGGCCAGAAGATCACCGCCGCCCTGGCGAGCAACGACGCCCCGGACGTGATCGAGGCCGGCAACACCCAGGTGGCCCAGTTCGCGGAGAGCGGCGGTCTGCTGGACCTCAGCGACAAGAAGGACGAGCTGAACGGCGACGACTGGCTGAAGGGCCTGGCCGAGCCGGGCGCGTACGACGGGAAGCAGTACGGCATCCCGTACTACGCGGCCAACCGCGTCGTGATCTACCGGAAGGACCTGTTCGAGAAGGCCGGAGTCGACCCGGCCGCGATCACCACGCGCGAGCAGTGGATCGCGGCCACCACGAAGCTCAACAAGGGCGGTACGCAGGGCATCTACCTGCCGGGCCAGCTCTGGTACGCCCTCGCGGGCTTCATCTGGGACGAGGGCGGCGACCTCGCCACGGAGTCCGGGGACCGGTGGAAGGGTGCGCTCGACACGCCGGAGGCCCAAAGGGGCATGGCCTTCTACGCGCAGCTCCAGGCCCTCGGCAAGGGCCCCAAGGACTCCGACGAGGACGACCCGCCGCAGGCCGAGGTGATGGCGCAGGGGCAGGTCGCCCAGGTCATCTCCACGCCGGGCGGGGCCAAGGTGGTCGCCGAGAACAATCCCGGGCTCGCGGACAAGCTGGGCTTCTTCCCCATCCCCGGGAAGACGGCCGGCACTCCGGGCGCGGTGTTCACGGGCGGTTCCGACCTGGTCGTCCCCGCCGCGGCGGGCCACCCGGAGGCGGCGCTGACGTTCATCAAGGAGCTGACGGGCGACGCCTGGCAGCAGAAGCTCGCGGTGGCCATGAGCTACGTGCCCAACCGGACGACCCTCGCCCCCGCCGTGGCGAAGGACCCCGGCGCGTCGGCGATGGCCGTCGGTGCGGCGAACGGGCACGCGACGCCGAACACACCGGGCTGGGCCGCCGTCGAGGCCGAGAACCCGATCAAGGACTACATGACCGCGGTCCTGACCGGCGGGGACGCGGCGAAGGAGGCGGCGAAGGCCTCCGAGGACATCACCCGCGCCATGAACGCCGGCTCCTGATCCCGGCCGATGGTCTCCACCGACGAGAGGAGGTCGGCCGTGCAGGTCGTCCGTGAACGGACCGCGCCACGTGTCCGGCACCCCGCACCGGAACCGCCGCGGCGACGCCCAGCGCGGCCCGCGCACGGCTTCTGGCCGTACGCGCTGATCGCGCCCGCGATCGGCGGCATGCTCTACCTGCTCGTCTACCCGCTGGTGCGGGCCGTGGTCATCTCCCTGCAGGACTTCCGGCTCCGTCAGCTGATCAGCGGGGACGCCGAGTTCGTGGGGCTGCGCAACTACCGGACGCTGCTGTCCGACCCGCGCTTCTGGGAGGTGACCGGCCGCACCTTCGTCTTCATGGCGGTCAACGTCGTGCTGATCATGGTCATCTCCACCCTGGTCGCGCTGATGACGGAGCGGCTGCGCCGGGCCGGCCGCACCGTCGTGCTCTGCTCGCTGGTGCTGGCGTGGGCCATGCCGGTGGTCGCGGCCACCACCGTCTTCCAGTGGCTGTTCCACTCGGAGTTCGGCATCGTCAACCAGCTGCTGACCGCGCTCGGCTTCGAGTCCTTCGACCGCTACCCGTGGTTCGCGAACGGCACGGCGGCCTTCACGATCCTGGTCGCCCTGATCGTCTGGCAGTCCGTGCCGTTCGCGGCGGTGACGCTCTACTCGGCCCTGACCACGGTGCCGGCGGAGCTGTACGAGTCGGCCCGGCTGGACGGAGCGTCGGGTTCCCGGATCTTCCGGTCCATCACCTTCCCGATGCTGCGGCCGATCTTCATGCTCGTCCTGTCGCTGGAGGTCATCTGGACCTTCAAGGCCTTCGTCCAGATCTGGGTGATGACCCGCGGCGGACCGGGCGACGCCACGACGATCCTGCCGGTGTACGCGGTGCAGACGGCACTCTCGAGCCAGCGCTACGACCTGGGTTCCGCCGCGTCGATGATCACCGTCGTGCTGATGTCGGGGGTGCTGGTCGCCTACTTCCGCCAGATGTTCCGCCAGGAGGACGACCCGCGATGACCCAGCTCAGTCCCCGCGTCCGGCGGATCCCGCTGAACGCCGCCGCCGTCGTGACCGTCGTGGTCTGCCTGTTCCCGGTCTACTGGATGGTGTCCACGGCCTTCAAACCGAGCAAGGACATCCAGTCCCCGGAGCCGCGGCTCGTGCCCTACACCTGGACACTGGACCACTTCCGGCGGGCCGTGCAGGCGGACGGCTTCGAACTCTTCTGGCGCAACAGCGTCCTGGTCACCCTGGGCGCGGTGCTGCTCTCGCTCGTCGTGGCCCTCGGGGCGTCGTTCGCCGTCGCCCGGCTGCGCTGGAAGGGCCGGCGGCAGTTCATGCTGCTGGTCTTCATCGCCCAGATGGCGCCCTGGGAGTCGCTGATCATCCCGATCTACATCATCTCCCGCGACACGGACATGCTCGACCGGCTGCCGACCCTCACCCTCGTCTACTTCATGATCACCCTGCCGTTCACGATCGTGGTGCTGCGGGGCTTCCTGGCGACCATCCCGCCCGAGCTGGAGGAAGCCGCCCAGGTCGACGGCTGCACCCGGACCGGCGCCTTCGCCCGGGTCGCACTGCCGCTGCTCGCCCCCGGCCTGATGGCGACCTCGCTCTTCGGATTCATCACCGCCTGGAACGAGTTCGCGTACGCCAACTTCCTGATCATCAAACAGCAGGACAACCGCACCCTGCCGGTCTGGCTCTCCTCGTTCCAGAACACCTTCGGCACCGACTGGGGCGCCACCATGGCCGCCTCGACGCTGTTCGCCCTGCCCGCGCTCGTCATCTTCCTGCTGCTCCAGCGCCATGTGACCTCCGGCTTCGCCGCCGGCGCGGTCAAGGGCTGAGCCCGCCGGGCGTCCCCCCGCGAACCCGTACACGCGAACCGCCCGACCCCCCGAACCGGAGGCCCCCGTGCCCGCACGCCCCGAGCTCTCACTCCTCCCCCGCCCCCACAAGGTCTCACCACGGCCGGGCCGCTTCGTCCTCGGCCAAGACACGTCCGTACGCGCCCTGCCGGGGGCGCAGGGGGCGGCGGACCTGCTGCGCGCGCTCCTCGGCCCCACCACCGGGCTGCCGTTGCCGCCGTCGGCGGAGGGCCGCGTCGTCCTGGCCCTCGACCCGGACCTCGGCGGGCTCGGTGACGAGGGGTACGGCCTGACCGTCGGACCCGAGGCCCTTCTGCTGCGCGCCGCCCGGCCCGCCGGGCTCCTCCGGGGGGTGCAGACGATCCGTCAGCTTCTGCCGCCGGAGGCGCTGTCGGGCGGTGTGTGCCGTCCCACCTGGGAGCTGCCGTGCGTGGAGATCAGCGACGTGCCCCGCTACCCCTGGCGGGGTGCGATGCTCGACGTCGCCCGGCACTTCCAGCCGGTGTCCTACCTGCACCGGTACGTCGACCTGATGGCGCTGCACAAACTGAACGTCCTCCATCTGCACCTCACGGACGACCAGGGCTGGCGGATGCCGGTGGACCAGTACCCCCGGCTCACCTCGGTGGGCGGCCTGCGCGCCGAGTCCCTGTCCGACGGGGTGCCGCACGGGGGGTCGTACACCAAGGACGAGTTGCGCGGCCTGGTCCGCCACGCGGCGGAGCGCGGGGTGACCGTCGTGCCGGAGATCGAGATGCCCGGTCATGTGCGCGCGGCCCTGGCGGCCTACCCGTCGCTGGGCAACGACCCGGAGCGCCGGCTCGACGTCTGGACCAGGTGGGGTGTCTGCGACACCGTGCTCGGGGTGCACGAGGAGGTCTTCGACTTCTGCCGCGCCGTGCTGGAGGAGGTCATGGACGTCTTCCCCTCCCCCTACATCCACATCGGCGGCGAGGAGTGCCCCACCACGGAGTGGGAGCACAGTCCGGCGGCCCGGGAACGCGCCGCGGCCGAGGGGCTCGCCGGCCCCGGTGAGCTGCACGGCTGGTTCATGGGCCGCATCGGCGCGTTCCTGGTGGAGCACGGCCGCCGGCCCACGGGCTGGGCGGAGAGCGGCAGCGAACTGCCGCCCGAATTCACGGTGATGACCTGGCGCGACCCGGCCCACGCCCGCACCGCCGCCCGGCGCGGGCACCGCGTGGTGACCGCGCACCACCGTTCCACCTACCTCGACTACGCCCAGTCCACGGATCCGGACGAGCCCCCGGCCCAGCCGGGCGACCCGGTCCCCCTGCACGCGGTCCACGCCAACGAACCCGTGCCGCTGGACTGGGAGGCCGACGAGGCGTCCCGGGTCCTGGGCACACAGGCGCAGTTGTGGACCGAGTACGTGACGACGCCGGACCGCATCGAGTACCTCACCTACCCCCGGCTGTGCGCACTGGCGGACCGCGCCTGGTCCGGCGGGCACGGCGACTGGTCCGGCTTCGTCGAGCGCCTGCGCCATCACACCGCCCGGCTGGACGCCCTCGGTGTCCGGTACCGGCCTCTGACCGCGCGGTCCCTGGCGACCGCGTCGACGGGTACAGCGCGACCCCCTCTTTAACCCGATCTCCCACCGTTCCGGAGAGGAACATCGCCATGAGTACGTTCCGCAGGAGCCGTATCCGCGCGGCGGCGGCCGCCGCCGTCACCCTGGCCATGGGCTGTACGGCCCTCGCCGCACTGCCCACGACGGCGGGTGCCGCCGCGGCGGCGGGCGGGCTGGCCGTCCAGTACCGCACGAGCGCGTCCGGGGCCACCGCCGACCAGAGCGAACCCTGGCTCAAGGTCCGCAACACCGGCAGCACGAGCGTGTCGCTCGCCGACGTGAAGGTCCGGTACTACTTCAAGGCCGATTCGGCCTCGGCCGCCTACCGCTTCGCCTGCTCGTGGGCGGTCAAGGGCTGCGGGAACATCACCGGGACCTTCAAGACCCTGCCCAACCCGACGGCCACCGCTGACCGTTACCTGGAGATCGCCTTCACCGGCGGTGCGGGCAGTCTCGCCCCGGGTGCGGACACCGGGGACATGCAGCTGCGCTTCCATCGCGCGGACTGGCAGACGCTGCGGCAGAGCGACGACTACTCCTTCGGCCCCGAACGGAGCACCTACGGCGACTGGTCCCGGATCACCGCCCAGCTGGGCGGCGCCACGGCGTGGGGCGAGGCGCCCGGGGGCAACGACCCGACGGATCCGACGGATCCGCCCACCGACCCGCCGGCCGACGGGCCCACGCTGTTCGACGACTTCAACTACTCCGGTCACGCGGATCCGAAGATCGCGGCGAACGGCTGGAGCGTCCGCTCCAACTCCGGCGGCCCCGGTGTCCCGGGTGCCGTGTGGGCACCCGAGAAGGTCACCTTCGCGAACCAGAGCGGCAACTCCATCATGAACCTGGAGACGTCGACCGCGGGCACGGGGGCCTCGACCGTGCAGACGGAGATCCTCACCCGTTCCTCGAAGTTCCGCAACGGCACCTACGCGGCCCGGGTGAAGTTCAGCGACGCCCCGAAGTCCGGTCCGGACGGCGACCACCTCGTGCAGACCTTCTTCACGATCAACGACCTCAAGGCGCCGATGGCGGACGACTACGCCGAGTACGACTTCGAGTACCTGCCCAACGGCGGCTGGGGCGAGCCGTCCAACATCCTCTACACCACGTCCTGGGAGACCTACCGGCCCGACCCGTGGGAGGCCGTGAACCAGCACAGCGAGGCGCGCCAGAGCTACGCCGGGTGGCACGACCTGGTGGTGACGATCGACAACAACGCGATCACGTACTACGTGGACGGGCAGCCCTTCGGCACGCACGGGGCGTCCTACCTCCCGGAGCGGCCGATGTCGATCAACTTCAACCAGTGGCTCATCGATCTGGCGGGTCAGAGCAGCACCACTCCGCGGGCGTACGACCAGCAGGTCGACTACGTCCTGCACGTCAAGGACCAGGTCCTCTCCCCCGCGCAGGTGTCGGCTCTGGTGAGCGGATACCGCGCGGCCGGGACGACCTTCCGGGACACGGTGCCGGGCGTCTGACCAGGCAGGTGTGAGCGGGGGCGGGGTGGAGGGCCGGGCGGCCTCCACCCCGCTCCGGTGTGTCCGGAAATTCGGGTGGCCTCTTGACAGCCGGACCACCGGCCGGGCAATCTTCCGTTAAGCAGAAACTAACTTCCGCGATACGGAAGGAGCGCAGAATGGGTTACTCGGACCAGCGCTTCGATGTGAACCTCTCGATCCTCTTCACCGAACTCCCGCTCCTGGAGCGCCCGGCGGCCGCCGCCGCGGCTGGCTTCACCGCGGTCGAGCTGTGGTGGCCCTGGATCGAGACCCCCACCCCGGCGCAGGCCGAGCTCGACGCCCTGAAGAAGGCGCTCGACGACGCGGGAACGCAGCTGGTGGGGCTGAACTTCTACGCGGGCCGGCTGCCCGGCCCCGACCGCGGCGCGGCCTCGGTGCCCGGCGAGGAGTCGGACCGCTTCCGCGCCAACATCGAGGTGGCGGCCGGTTTCGCGGCCTCGGTCGGCTGCAGGGCGCTCAACGCGCTGTACGGCAACCGCGTCGAAGGCGTGGACCCCGCCGCGCAGGACGAACTCGCCCTGGAGAACCTGGTCCTGGCCGCCCGCGCGGCCGACCGGATCGGGGCGACCCTCCTGATCGAGACCCTCAACGACACGGAGTCGCCCCTCTACCCGCTGGTCAGCGCGCCGGCCGGCGTCGAGGTGGCCGACCGCGTCAACGAGGCGACGGGGCTGGGCAACACCGCGTTCCTGCTCGACCTGTACCACCTCTCGATGAACGGCGAGGACCTCAGCCAGGTGATCAAGGCGTACGCCGCGAAGACCGGTCACGTCCAGATCGCCGACAACCCGGGGCGCGGCGCGCCCGGCACCGGCTCGCTCCCGCTGGAGCGGCTCCTCGACGAGCTGACCGAAGCCGGTTACGACGGCTGGGTCGGCCTGGAGTACAAGCCCGGCGACCGCCCGAGCGCCGAGGCCTTCGACTGGCTCCCCGCCGAGGCCCGGCCGGCCCGCTGAGGCCGCCGCCCGCCCCACGCACACACGCTTACCGGAAGGCACCCTCATGAGCAAGAACCTCCCCAAGGTCGCCTGGATCGGGCTCGGCATCATGGGCTCCCCCATGTCCGAGAACCTGGTCGAGGCCGGATACCAGGTCACCGGTCACACCCTGGAGCAGGACAAGATCGACCGGCTCGTCGCGGCGGGCGGCCGGGGAGCCGCGTCGATCGCCGAGGCGGTGCGCGACGCCGACGTCGTCATCACGATGGTCCCGGCGTCCCCCCAGGTCGAGGCCGTCGCGTACGGTCCCGACGGCATCCTGGAGAACGCCCGCGAGGGCGCCCTGCTGATCGACATGTCGTCGATCACGCCGCAGACCTCCGTGGACCTGGCCGCACGGGCGAAGGAGAAGGGCATCCGCGTGCTGGACGCCCCGGTCTCCGGCGGCGAGGCGGGTGCGATCGAGGCCGTCCTGTCCATCATGGTCGGCGGCGAGCAGACCGACTTCGACGCCGCCAAGCCGCTGCTCGACGCGCTCGGCAAGACCATCGCGCTGTGCGGCCCCCATGGCTCCGGCCAGACGGTGAAGGCCGCCAACCAGCTGATCGTCGCGGTCAACATCCAGGCCTGCGCGGAGGCCGTGGTCTTCCTCGAGAAGTCGGGCGTGGACCTGAGCGCCGCCCTGGACGTCCTGAACGGCGGGCTCGCCGGCTCCACGGTCCTGACGCGCAAGAAGGACAACTTCCTCAAGCGCGACTTCGCTCCGGGCTTCCGGATCGACCTGCACCACAAGGACATGGGCATCGTGACGGACGCCGCGCGCAACGTCGGCGCGGCCCTGCCCGTCGGCGGCGTGGTGGCCCAGCTGGTCGCCTCGCTGCGCGCCCAGGGCGACGGCGGGCTGGACCACTCGGCACTGCTGCGCTCGGTCGAGCGGCTCTCCGGCCCCCAGGTCTGACCCCCGGCCCCTCCCGGGCCCCCTGAACTCCGGGTCGCGGCGGCGCTGACACCTGTCCTGTCGCGCCCAGGCGCCGCCGCGACCCGGAATCCACTCCTCCAATTTCAACAAACTGTTGACGCGCCGTTCCTGGCCTATCTACGCTCCTGGAGCCGTCAGCAGCCCCGTACGGAAGGCCTCCATGTCCCAGCGTGTGCTCACGACCGAGTCAGGCGCCCCGGTCGCCGACAACCAGAACTCCGCCACGGCCGGTGCCGGCGGGCCGGTCCTCCTCCAGGACCAGCACCTGCTGGAGAAGCTCGCCCGCTTCAACCGTGAGCGCATCCCGGAGCGCGTGGTCCACGCCCGCGGCTCCGGTGCGTACGGCTACTTCGAGGTGACGGACGACGTCACCGGCTTCACCCGCGCCGACTTCCTCGCCGAGGTGGGCCGCCGCACCGAGACGTTCATCCGCTTCTCCACGGTCGCCGACTCGCTGGGCGGTGCCGACGCCGTACGCGATCCCCGCGGCTTCGCGCTGAAGTTCTACACGAACGAGGGCAACTACGACCTCGTCGGCAACAACACGCCGGTCTTCTTCATCAAGGACCCGGTGAAGTTCCCCGACTTCATCCACTCGCAGAAGCGCGACCCCTTCACGGGGCGTCAGGAGCCGGACAACGTCTGGGACTTCTGGGCCAACTCCCCCGAGTCGACCCACCAGATCACCTGGCTCATGGGCGACCGCGGCATCCCCGCCTCCTACCGCCACATGAACGGCTTCGGCTCGCACACCTACCAGTGGACGAACGCGAAGGGCGAGGCCTTCTTCGTCAAGTACCACTTCAGGACCAACCAGGGCGTGCGCTCGCTCTCCGCCGAGCAGGGCGCCGAGCAGGTCGGCAAGGACGCCAACTCGCACCAGACGGACCTGCTCCAGGCCATCGAGCGGGGCGTCAACCCGTCCTGGACGCTGCACGTCCAGGTGATGCCCGCCGCCGAGGCCGCGGACTACCGCTTCAACCCGTTCGACGTGACGAAGGTGTGGCCGCACGCCGACTACCCGCTCCAGCGCGTCGGCCGCCTGGTCCTGGACCGCAACCCGGACAACGTCTTCGCCGAGGTGGAGCAGGCGGCGTTCTCGCCGAACAACTTCGTGCCCGGCATCGGCCCGTCCCCGGACAAGATGCTCCAGGGCCGGCTGTTCGCCTACGCCGACGCGCAGCGCTACCGCCTGGGCATCAACCACACCCAGCTCCCGGTCAACGCGCCGAAGGCGGCGGTCGTCGACAACTACGGCCGCGACGGCCTGCACGCGACGCGCCGCGGATCGCGCCAGGACAAGAACTACGAGCCCAACTCGTACGCCGGCCCCGCGCAGACCGGGCAGGCATTGGCGGCCCCGCTCGCCGTCCACGGCTGGACGGGCACGCACGAGGCGCCGGCCCACACGAAGGACGACGACTTCTTCCAGGCCGGCGAGCTCTACCGGCTGATGTCGGCGGACGAGAAGGACCGCCTCGTCGCCAACATCGCCGGGGGCCTCTCCCAGGTCACCCGTGACGACGTCATCGAGAAGAACCTCGCCCACTTCCACGCCGCGGACGCCGACTACGGCAAGCGCGTGGAGGAGGCGGTCCGCGCCCTGCGCGAGGACTGAGCCTCCTTTCCGGGCCCTGCCCGTGCCGCGCACCCGGATGAGGGGCAGCGCGCGGCACCGGCAGGACGGGACCGCGGCGGCGGACGACGCCAGTGCGGTGGCGAAGGGCCGGGCGGCCCGCTCCAGACCTGAAGGAGCCGGCCGCCCCGCCCACGGCCCGCCGCCGCGGTCGCTGTGAACGGGAACGGCAGGGGTGCGGTGGACGCCGGTCGGCGTGCACCGCACCCCTGTCCTCGTGTTCGCCCGCCTGCGAGGTCACCCGGCGTCCGGGAGACCCTCCTCGGGCAGTTCGAACAGGCGTTGCGTGCGCTCCAGATTGTGCCGCCGCAGCGCCGTCACCCAGGGCCAGTGGTCCTCCGGCTCCAGCCGGGGGCATGCGATGCGGTGCGGAATGCGGCACGTGGCGCCCGGCAGCGGCTCGGCGTCCCACAGGTTCACGGCCGTCCCGGTGGACGTGATGATCCAGCGCCGGCGCGGGGGCACCGTGTGGGCCGGGACGCGGATCCCGGGTTCGAGGAGAACCCAGTGCCCGGTGTACGACGTGGCGTACCGGTCCTGCGGCAGCTCGCAGAACGGGCACTCGGGCGGCGCCGGGGGCCGCGGGGCGGTGGCGCCTTCCAGGAGCACCTGCCAGGCCGCCGTGAGCCGGCCGGAGTCGTCGTCGGGCGGGTCCGCGCAGGACGCAGTGTTCTCGGTGTCCCCCATGGGCCCAGGATCAGGCCGTCCCACGCGCGTCCGGTAGGACGCGATCCGGCCGCGCCGCGTGGTGCGCGAGAACGCCCGTGTGCCGAGGGGTACTCCACGAGGCGCACCGGGCCACCCGCCTCCCGGACGGCTCGGCCGGTCGTCGTCCGCGACCTCTCCGCGTGCGGACTCACCGGCCCCCGCCCGGCCGGATGAGTACGCGGACGGATGGACACCGCCGCTCCCGCGACGAGACTGGCCGCATGACCAAGACGCGTGCCCCTGCCGCCTTATCGCTCCCGCTCGGACTCCTCGTCGCCCTCACCGGCTGCTCCGCGCAGGACCGTGCCACCGATCCCGCGGAGGTGCGCGAACTCGCCGGAAGCACACAGGCGAGGCACTCACGCGAGGGGGCCGAGGCGCATCTGAGGTCCGTCGTGCGGGCGTACGACGAGGAGACGCCCCTCACGCTCGGCCTCGTGTCCCTGGACGACACGTGCGCGGGCGGTACGGCCGCGGACTGGCTCTCGTCCTCCGAGGACGACCGCTACAGGATCCGGTGCACGCTGCGCGTGACCGCGTACTACGGGGCGGACCCGAAGCGGATCGCGCAGGTGCTGGACGGCGTCTTCACGGCGGGCGACCGCGAGGCGGCCGCCGGTGGCGGCGCGGCGGGCACGGTCCCGTTCGGTCACGACGAGTACCGCGGAAGCCTCGTCGCGTACTACGCGGGGCGCGGCCCGAACCCGACGGGCCCTGGCACGCCCGAGCCCGTCCAGGTGTCCGACCCCTCGCAGACCCTGTCCTGGGACACCGCGCGCAGCGACCCGCCGACGCGGGCGGAGGAACCGGGCCCGCCCGCGGCGAGCGATCCTCCGCTGAGCAGGCACCTGCGCGAGCCGGCGTCGACGACGGTGGCGGATGTCCGGGCACGCCACGGCATGGTGTTCCGCCTGGAGTTGTCCTCGGTGGACTACTACAGCGTGTCCAAGGACGGCGGGACCGTGCGGGACTGGGAGTGAGCCCCACCGGGACCGTCCGGTCCGCGGGGCTGCCTCGTCGACGCACCGGGGCCCGGCCCGCTCCGCCCCTCGCGGGGACGGGCGGACCGGGCCCCGGGCCCGGTGGTGGCCGGGGAGTCAGGAGACCGTCAGCGGGCGGATCGCCGTGGGGGCGTGCCCGGGCTCGGTCGCGACGTCCTCGAACTCGTTGACCGACGCGATGTCCGTCCCGCTCATCGAGATGTTCGTGACCCGCTCCAGGATCGCCTCGACGACGACCGGCACCCGGTGCTCGGCCGCGAGCTTCTTCGCCTCCTCGAAGGCCGGCAGCAGCTGGTCGGGCTCGGTGACCCGGATCGCCTTGCAGCCCAGGCCCTCGACGACCTTGACGTGGTCCACGCCGTAGACGCCCAGCTCCGGGGAGTTGAGGTTCTCGAACTCCAGGTTGACCTGGAAGTCGATGTCGAAGTTGCGCTGCGCCTGCCGGATGAGCCCCAGGTAGGAGTTGTTCACCAGCACGTGGACGTACGGGATGCGGTGCTGGGCCCCGACCGCGAGCTCCTCCAGCATGAACTGGAAGTCGTAGTCGCCGGAGAGGGCGACGACGGAGCCGTCGGGGTCCGCGGTGGCGACACCCAGTGCCGCCGGGATCGTCCAGCCGAGCGGGCCGGCCTGGCCGCAGTTGATCCAGTGGCGCGGCCGGTAGACGTGCAGCATCTGCGCCCCGGCGATCTGGGAGAGGCCGATGGTGCTGACGTAGCGGGTCTCGGGGCCGAACGCCCGGTTCATCTCCTCGTACACGCGCTGGGGCTTCAGCGGCACGTCGTCGAAGTGCGTACGGCGCTGGAGCGTGGCCCGGCGTTCCTGTGTGGAGGCCGCCCACGCCGAGCGGTCCTTCAGCCGGCCGGCCTCCTTCAGCTCCCTGGCGACCTCGACGAAGAGCTCCAGGGCCGCCTTCGCGTCGGAGGCGATGCCGAGGTCCGGGGCGAAGATCCTGCCCAGCTGGGTGGGCTCGATGTCCACGTGGACGAAGGTGCGGCCCTTCGTGTAGACGTCCAGCTTGCCGGTGTGGCGGTTGGCCCAGCGGTTGCCGATGCCGAGGACGAAGTCGGACTCCAGGAAGTTCGCGTTGCCGTAGCGGTGCGAGGTCTGGAGGCCGACCATGCCCGCGTTCAGCGGGTGGTCGTCGGGGAGGATGCCCCAGCCCATCAGGGTGGGGACGACCGGCACACCGGTCAGTTCCGCGAACTCCACGAGCAGTGCGGAGGCGTCTGCGTTGATGATGCCGCCGCCGGCGACGACGAGCGGCCGCTCGGAGGCGTCGAGCATCTCGACGGCCCGCTCGATCTGCCTGCGGCTCGCGGCGGGCTTGTGTACGGGCAGCGGCTCGTACAGCTCGGGGTCGAACTCGATCTCGGTGAGCTGCACGTCGATCGGCAGGTCGATGAGGACCGGTCCGGGCCGGCCCGTGCGCATCAGGTGGAAGGCCTGCTGGAAGACGCCCGGGACCTGCGCGGCCTCCAGGACGGTCGTCGCGGCCTTGGTCACCGGCGCGGCGATCGACGCGATGTCGACGGCCTGGAAGTCCTCCTTGTGGAGGACGGCGGTCGGCGCCTGGCCGGTGATGCAGAGGATCGGCACGGAGTCGGCGATGGCGGAGTACAGGCCGGTGATCATGTCGGTGCCCGCGGGCCCCGACGTGCCGATGCAGACGCCGATGTTCCCGGCCGCGGCACGCGTGTATCCCTCGGCCATGTGGGAGGCGCCCTCGACGTGGCGGGCGAGGGTGTGGTGCACCCCGCCGGACGCCTTGAGAGCCGCGTAGAACGGGTTGATCGCCGCACCGGGCACACCGAACGCGTTGCTGACGCCTTCGCGCTTGAGGATCTCAACTGCCGCTCGGGCAGCGGTCATACGAGGCATGAGTGCTCCTGCTCGGACCTGGTGGAGTCGGGCTCTGTCGCGCCACCTGAGAGCGCCAATTCCGTATTATGGAAACTTACTTCTGCTATACGGAATCAACTTAGAGGCGGCTCGCGCAACCGTCAAGAGAGGGCGGGAACGCGGCCTCCCGGGTGCGTCGGAGTACGCCGTTCCCCTGCCCGGAGGGTCGCTCCTGGTGGACGATGGGAGTACGGAACGCAACCGCCGCGGAAGCGGTGAAGGAAGGGGCCACACGTGGAGTCCGTACCGGTGCGCTGCCCCGTCTGCCGCCGGGACCACGCGTACATCACGCCGGTCTACCCCTGCCCCTGCGGCGCCCCGACCGCCCCGCCGCTCATGCGCGGCGCCCCGGCCGTGCCCATCACGCACCGCACCTGGGACGACGACTGGGTGAACGTGCGCTGCCACTCCTGCGGGCGGCGCGACCAGTGGCCGCACCCCGAACTCTGCTGCCCCTGCGGCGCGGTCCTGCGGATCCCCGTGCGCCCCGTGGCCACGCACGGGGCCGCCCCGCCCGCCGCTCCCGGGCCGTCGCACATACCGCTGCCCCGCACGGCCGCACATCCGCGTCCGTCGTTCCGGCCCCTGGTGATACGCACCGCCAGGGACGCGGTGAGCACGGCCGCGCTGTACCTGCGGTGGCTGGGCTACCGCGACGTGATGCAGCCCGAAGCGCGGCCCAGCTCCAGCTCCCGGATAGACCTCAGGGCCGCCGGCCTCATCGCCCAGGTCGACGCGACGACCCGGCCGACCCCGTTGCGGGACGTCGAGTGCTTATGGCTGAACGCCCTCAACTCGTCCGTCTCCGGTGTGCTGTTCTCGCTGGCCGGCTACACCGACGAGGCGCGCTCACGGGCCGACGGGCTCGCCATCCCCCTGTTCGTCCTGGATCTCACCGGTACGCCTCAGCCCGTGAACGGCTCGGCCGACGAGTTGATCAGCACCGGTCCCTGACGAGACGTCAGGCCACGCGCCTTCCGGCGGACCCGCCGGATTCCCGCAGGATGATTTCGGTCACCTGTACCCCTCGGGGCCTCATATGTTCGGTCTGTTGTCAGTGTGAGGACGTAGAGTGAAGGCATGGTCTTAACTCCTCGGCATGCCACCCACTCCACCCCCGTTTTCCTGACCCAGCCCGCGCACCCGTCCGCCGTCGACGCCAACGACGCCATCCGCGCACTCGTCGACGCGCGAGCGGGCCAGGACTGGACGCCGGTGGAGGCCGCGGAGTACGAGGTACTGCTCATCGAGTGGGCTGCGGCCACCCAGGGCATCGGTTCCGGCGTCATCGAAGCCGCCTGACCCCTCGGCCCGACGGCCCTCAGGCTCCGTAGCCCTCCCGCAGTTCGACCTTCCGGACCTTCCCGCTCACCGTCATCGGGAACGCGTCCATGATCCGCAGGGCGCGCGGGATCTTGTAGTGGGCCAACTGCTCGCGGCAGTGGGCGGTCACCTCGTCCAGCGTCGGCGGGTCGGCCGGGTCGCGGGGAATCACGCAGGCCAGGATCTCCTCGCCGTACACGGCGTCGGGCACGCCCACCACCTGCACGTCCGCGATCTTGGGATGGCCGTACAGGAACTCCTCGATCTCCCGCGGATAGACGTTCTCACCGCCGCGGATGATCATGTCCTTGATCCGGCCGACGATCTGGACGTATCCGTCCTCCCGCATCACCGCGAGGTCCCCCGTGTGCATCCACCGCCCCGCGTCGACGACTTCGGCGGTCCGCTCGGGCTGACCCCAGTAACCCAGCATGACGCTGTACCCGCGGGTGCACAGCTCCCCGGCCTCACCGCGCGGCAGCGTCACCCCGGTCGCGGGGTCGGTCACCTTCACCTCGATGTGCGGCATCACCCGGCCGACCGTGCCCGTACGGCGCTCCAGATCGTCGTCCCGGCGCGTCTGGAGGGACACCGGTGACGTCTCCGTCATGCCGTAGCAGATCGACACCTCCTCCATGTGCATCTCCGCGACGACCCTCTTCATCACCTCGACGGGGCAGGGCGATCCGGCCATGATCCCGGTGCGGAGCGAGGAGAGGTCGTACGAGGAGAAGCCGGGGAGGTCCAGCTCCGCGATGAACATGGTGGGCACCCCGTAGAGCGAGGTGCACCGCTCCTGCTGCACGGCGGCCAGCACCGCGGCCGGCTCGAAGGACGGGGCGGGGATCACGATGCAGGCACCGTGCGAGGTGATGCCGAGGTTTCCCATGACCATGCCGAAGCAGTGGTAGAACGGCACCGGCAGGCAGACCCGGTCGTGCTCGGTGTAGGCGACCATCTCCCCCACGGAGTAACCGTTGTTGAGGATGTTGTGGTGGGAGAGCGTCGCCCCCTTGGGAAAGCCCGTGGTGCCGGAGGTGTACTGGATGTTGATCGGATCGTCACAGGACAACTCCGCTTCACGCGACCTGAGTTGCTCGACGGTCACCCCGTCCGCGGCACGCGTCAGCTCGTCCCAGGACGGGTCGCCGATGTAGTGCACGGCCCGCAGCGCGGGGCAGTCGGCGCGGACCTGGCCGACGAGCGCCCGGTAGTCGCTGGTGCGGTGGGTGAGCGAGGCGACCAGGAGGGAGATCCCGGCCTGTTCGAGCACGTACTTCAGCTCGTGGGCCCGGTAGGCCGGGTTGATGTTGACCATGACGGCGCCGATGCGGGCCGTCGCGTACTGGACGAGGACCCACTCCGGGCAGTTGACCGCCCAGATGCCCACCCGGTCGCCCTTGGCCACCCCGGACGCCATCAGCCCGCGGGCCAGTTCCTCCACAGCGGCCCCGAACTCCGCGTAGGTCCAGCGGCGTCCGGACACCACGTCGACCAGGGCCTCCCGCTCGGGGAAGGCTGCGACGGCGCGGTCCAGGTTCCGCCCGATCGTGTCGCCGAGCAGCGGGGTGTCACCGGTGCCGTGCGCGTAGGACGGCTCGCTCATCGCAGGTCTCCCTCGTCGTACTCGGTGCCGGTGCCCCGGGCGGTGCGCTCCCGCAGCTCGATCCTGCGGATCTTTCCGGAGACGGTCTTGGGAAGTTCGGCGAACTCCAGCCGGCGGACGCGCTTGTACGGGGCGAGGACCGCCCGCGAGTGCGCGAACAGCGCCTTGGCCGTCTCCGGCCCGGGCTCCCAGCCCTCCGCCAGCACGACGTACGCCTTCGGGACGGAGAGCCGGACGGGGTCGGGGGCGGGCACCACCGCGGCCTCGGCCACCGCCTCGTGCTCCAGCAGGGCGCTCTCCAGCTCGAACGGCGAGATCTTGTAGTCCGAGGCCTTGAAGACGTCGTCGGCCCTGCCCACGTACGTGATGTACCCGTCCTCGTCCCGGGAACCGATGTCGCCGGTGCGGTAGTAGCCGCCCGCCATCGCCTCGGCGGTGCGCTCCGGGTCACCGTGGTAGCCCGTCATCAGCCCGACGGGCGCGTGCGAGAGGTCGAGCGCGATCTCGCCCTCGGCCGCGCCCGGCTCTCCGGAGACCGGATCGAGCAGCACGACGTCGAAGCCGGGGCTGGGCCGCCCCATGGAACCCGCCTTGAGCAGCTGTCCCGGGGTGTTGGCGACCTGCACGGAGGTCTCCGTCTGGCCGAAACCGTCCCGGATCGTCACACCCCACTCCCGCCGGACGCTTTCGATGACCTCGGGGTTCAGCGGCTCACCGGCCGCGACGACCTCGCGCGGCGGTGTCTTCAGCTGCCCGAGATCGGCCTGGATGAGCATCCGCCAGACCGTCGGCGGGGCGCAGAAGCTGGTCACGGACGAGCGGTCCATCTCCGCCATCAGCCGGGTGGCGTCGAACCGGGTGTAGTTGAAGATGAAGACGGTGGCCTCGGCGCTCCACGGCGCGAAGAGGTTCGACCAGGCGTGCTTCGCCCAGCCGGGCGAGGAGATGTTCAGGTGCACGTCACCGGGCCGGAGGCCGATCCAGTACATCGTGGACAGGTGGCCGACCGGATAGGAGAGATGGGTGTGCTCGACCAGCTTCGGGCTCGCCGTGGTCCCTGAGGTGAAGTACAGCATGAGGGGCTCGTCGGCGTCCGTGGGCCGGTCCGCCGTGAAGTCCTCCGGCGCGTGGTCGGCACCGCCGTAGGAGAGCCAGCCGTCGACGTCCGCGCCCACGGCGATCCGCGTGTAACCGCCCGGCACCTCGTCGAACTTCGCGGTGTCATCGGCCCGTGCGAGGACGTGGCGGACCCGGCCGCGCTCCACCCGGTCGCGCAGGTCGAGCGGCCCCAGCAGCGGGGTCGCCGGGATGACGACGGCGCGCAGCTTCATCGCGGCGAGCGCCGTCTCCCACAGCTCGACCTGGTTGCCGAGCATGACGAGGATCCGGTCGCCCTCGGACACGCCCTGCTCACGAAGCCAGTTCGCGGCCTGGGCGGAGCGGGTCGCCATGCGGGCGAACGAGACCTCGGTGCGCCCGCCGTCCTCCTCCACGATGTGCAGGGCGGTGCGGTCGTTGCCCTCGGCGATGACGTCGAACCAGTCGAGTGCCCAGTTGAACTGGTCGGGCCGGGGCCAGCTGAAGCCCTCGCAGGCCGCGGTGTAGTCCTCGCGGTGCTCGATCAGGAAGTCCCGGGCCGCCCGGAACGTCTCCGTCGCACTCGTTGCCGGCATGTGCCCTCCTCGTCGCGGACGCGTCCTCTAGCATCATGCAAACAGTGACCTGTATCTCACCACCCCCGAACGGGGGTACGGCCGAAAGGGCGGGGGCGCGGCGTGCCGGACACGGGCGAGGCGACCGAGCTGCGGGCGGCCCTGCTGAGGCTGCGCCGCGCCAGCGGTCTGCCGGTGGTGTTCGGCGGCCTGCTGTCGGACACCCGCCACGCGCGGATCGCCGAGCTGAGCGGGGCGCAGACCCCCGCGCTGCGCGGGCTCGTCATCTCGGCGGGCAGCGGGCTCGGGGGCAAGGCGATGGCCCTGTCCAGGGCGTGCGCGGTCACCGACTACCGGTCGTCCCGTCACATCAGCCACGAGTACGACACGGCGGTCGCCGCCGAGGGGCTGCGTTCGGTCGTCGCGGTGCCCGTCGTCGTGGGCCGTACGGTGCGGGGCGTGCTGTACGGGGCGCTGCGCGAGCCCCTCGCCCTCGGGGACCGCACGTTCGACGTCGCGGTGTCGGCCGCCCGTGACGTGGAGCAGGCCCTGGCCGTCCGCGACGAGGTGCGGCGGCTCCTCGCCTCCACCCGTCAGCGGGTCTCCGACCCCGACGAGCGGCCCGGCACCTGGGAGGACGTGCGCGAGGCCCACCGCGACCTGCGTGCGCTGGCCCCGAAGGTCCACGACCCGGCGCTGCGCGACGAACTGCTCGCCGTGTGCGGCCGGCTCGCCTCGGCGAGCGGGGCGGGGGCGGACACGGACTCCGCGGCCCGGCGGGTACGCCTGGCGCCGCGCGAGATCGACGTGATCGCGTGCGTCGCCTCGGGCACGACCAACGGTGCGGCCGCCGAACGGCTCGGGCTGCGCCCGGAGACGGTGAAGAGCTACCTGCGGTCGGCGATGCGGAAGCTGGGGGCGCACACCCGGCTGGAGGCGGTGGTGGCCGCGCGTCGCGCGGGGCTGCTGCCCTGAGAGCGGCCTCCGGCCCACCCCCGGCAGCGTGCGCTCCGCGCAAGGTGCCCTCTCGGGTGCCGGGCCGGGCCCTCGCGGGTGTCAGTCGCCGAAGTCGACGAAGGTACCGAAGCGGATGTCGTACGCGGTGGTCGTGGACATCACCGTCAGCATCTCCACGGCCTCCTGCGTGATCTCCTCGCGCACCGCCCGCGTGAGGGGGCCGAGCGCCTGCACGGTGACGATCGCGTCTTCGGCCGTCTCGTCCAGGCGCCACAGGGCCGCGAGGAAGCCGTCGGCCAGGACGGTCCCGTAGGACTGGTTGCCCACGCCGTTGCGCCCCTTGAAGGCGGGCGGGATGATCCGGGTCCGGTCGGCGTGGCCGAGCAGCACGTTGTCGAACTCGGGCAGGAACCGGGGCGGCGCCGGGGTGCGCGGGTCGGGGCGGGGGGCGTCGGGCAGGTCGAAGAGCTCGGTTCCGCGCTCGTCGCGGAAGGTGACGAGCCGGGGGCGCAGCCGCTCGAAGACCTCCCGCATACGGGTGAGGCCCGCCCACGACTGCATGTCCTTCACCGACGCCGGTCCGAAGGCGCCGAGGTAGCGCAGCACCGTGGCGTCGGGCGACGCCGCCTGCTCCGACGGTCTGCCGAGCCAGTGTTCGGCGGTCGTCAGGGCGACCTGGCCGCTGCGACCCCACAGTCCGCGGGGGGTGACCTGGACCAGCGGGAGGCGGCAGCGCGCGGCCACCGCCAGGGCCCTGGGGTCGGCGTCCGGCCAGGACCGGAGCAGGGCCTCCCGCAGCTCCTTCATGGTGCGCGGCCGCTCCTCGACCAGCTCGCGGGCGAGCGCCGCCAGCCGGTCCAGGTCCACCCCGGTGAGCCCGCGCCGGAACACGCTCAGCTCCCGGTCGCGTGCCTGCTGGACGAGGGGCCGCAGGGTGAGCGCGTCCTCGGCGGTGTGGGTGTGGATGGTGGAGCGCAGGGTGACGATCCGGACCAGCTCGCGGGACTCCATCAGGCCCGAGAGCTCCGCCGGGTCGAAGCCCTCCAGCCGAGCGAACAGCTGGAAGTACGGGGGCCGGGTGTTCTGCGCCTGCAGGCCCACGAGCGCGCCGACGGCCTCCTTCACGGGCACGGGCGAACGCCTCAGAAGCAACTGGCGTTCCAGCGTGGCCCTGTTGAGCGCGCGGTCGGAGAGCACGGGAGCAAGGGGGGCGGCCATGGACGGCAGGTTACGCGGACCGCGGGGCGGCGGTCCGCGAACGGCGACACTCGCGCGGTCCGCGGCGCCGCGGACATGAGGGTCCTGGCCCGCATGATGGGGCGGTGATCAGTGTCCTGTTCGCCGTCCTGACCGCGCTCAGCAACGGCTCCGCCTCGGTCCTCCAACGCCGTGCCGCCCTCGACGTGCCCGACAGCGAGGCGATGCACCTGTCACTCATCCGGCACCTGCTGCGCCAGAAGGTGTGGCTGGCCGGGATCGCCCTCGTGGTCGTCGCGGCCATCTGCCAGGCCGTGGCGCTGGCCACGGGGCCCATCGCCGTCGTCCAGCCGATCTTCGTGATCGAGCTGCCCGCGACCCTGCTGATCGCCGGCTTCGTCCTGCGGAGCCGGCTCTCGGGTGCCGTCTGGGCGGGCGTGGCCGCCGTGACGGTCGGGCTCGCCATCGGCATGATCTCCGCGTCCCCAGTCGGCGGCAGCGAGGATGTCCGGGACACGGCCTGGATCCCCGCCCTCGTGGCGACCCTGGTCTTCGAGGCCGTCCTGATCGCCACCGCGCTCAGGACGTCGGGCAACACCAGAGGCGCGCTCCTGGGGCTCTCCGCAGCGTGCGCCTACGCCCTGACCGCCGCGCTGATGAAGGACGCCATGAGCAGGCTCGACGCCGACGGCGTACCCGGCCTGCTCTCCGCGTGGCAGCTCTACGCCACGGCGGTGGCAGGAGTGGGCGCCCTGTTCCTCCTGCAGAACGCCCTCCAGGCCGGCACTCTCGTGGCGGTGCAGCCGATGCTGACGCTGGGGGACGCGCTGATCAGCGTGGCGTACGGCCTGACGCTGTTCGGGGAGACGATCCGCACCGGGTGGTGGCTGGTGCCCGAGCTGGCCGGGCTGGCCCTGATCGCCGTCGGCTGTGTGGTCCTGGCGCGCTGCCCGCTGGCGACGGGGACTCCGCAGCCCCCGCCCCGGGTGAAGTGACGCGGTCAGGGCCGCCCGGCGGCCGGAACCTCCTCGCCGGCCGGCACGGGCCCGGGCGGGGTCCCGTCGCCGAACGGCCGGCCGCCCAGCTGCTCCCGGTGGTGCGGTGTCAGCCAGCCCGACAGGTCCGGCCCGAGGGGCACGATGCCGGTCGGGTTGATACCGGTGTGCACCTCGTAGTAGTGCCGCTTGATGTGGTCGAAGTCGACGGTGTCGCCGAAGCCGGGGGTCTGGTAGAGGTCGCGGACGTACGCCCACAGGACGGGGTCCTCGGCCAGCTTCGCGCGGTTGCACTTGAAGTGGCCGTGGTAGACGGGGTCGAAGCGCACCAGCGTGGTGAACAGCCGGATGTCCGCCTCGGTGATGGTGTCGCCCACGAGGTAGCGCCGGTCCGCGAGCCGCTCCGAGACCAGGTCGAGGCGCCGGAACAGGCCGGTGAACGCGGCCTCGTACTCCTCCTGTCCGCTGGCGAACCCGGTGCGGTACACGCCGTTGTTGACGTCCCGGTAGATGCCCTCCATCACCGTGTCGATCTCGTCGCGCAGCGGCTCCGGGTAGAGGTCGGGTGCGCCGGGCCGGTGCAGGGCGGTCCATTCCGTGGCCAGGTCCAGCGTGATCTGCTGGAAGTCGTTGGTGACCAGGGACCTGGTCGGCACGTCGACGATCGCGGGCACGCTGACCCCGCCGGGGTACTCCTGCTCCCGCGCGTCGTAGGCCTCGCTCAGATAGCGGTACCCGAGCACGGGGTCCCTGCCGCCCTCGTCGAGGGTGAAGCGCCAGCTGCGGTCGTCCTGGATCGGGTCCGTGACGGCCAGTGAGAGGGCGTCCTCCAGCCCGAGCAGGCGCCGGGAGACCAGCGCGCGGCTCGCCCAGGGGCAGGCACGGCTGACGACGAGCCGGTAGCGCCCGGCCTCGACGGGCCAGCCGTCGCGGCCGTCTGCGGTGATCCGGTCGGCGAAGTGGCTGCGGGACCGCTTGAAGGGCTTGCGGCCGTACGAGGTGTTGCCGTCCTTCTCCCCGGCGCTCGTGTCGTTCATGGTGTGCTCCTCGACTGGTCGGTGTGTCGGGCCTCGGGCTCCGCCGCGCGTTTCCTCTCCCGCCTGCCCGCTCCCACGTCGGCCAGCGCCACGATCAGGGCCGCGATCACGAAGGCGACCGAGACGAGGAGCCCGTGGTCGTACGCCGACGCCCAGTCGCCCGGGCCGAGACGGGCGAAGAAGACCGAGCCGACCGCGGCGATCCCGATGGCCGATCCGACGCGCTGACTGGTCTGGAGGGTGCCGCCGGCGCTTCCGGCGTTGCGCACCGGGACCCGCGAGAGAGTGAGGGTCTGGTTGGGGGCGATGACGAGTCCGCTGCCCAGGCCCGCCAGCAGCAGCGGCGCGGCCATGGCGAGCCCGGCGCCCCGGCCCGGGACGAGGTGCGCTGCCAGCGCGGTGAGTCCCAGCCCGGCCGCGACCATCGTGAGTCCGACGACGATGAGGGGCCGGCCGAAACGGCCGACCAGCCGGCCGCCGATGGTCGCGGAGCCGCCGGCGCCGAGGGCGAACGGGGTGATGGCGAGTCCGGCTTCGAGTGCGCTGTAGCGCAGCCCGGACTGGAGGTAGAGCGTGCTGATGAAGAAGATCGAGGTGAATCCCGCGAAGTACAGAAGGATCATCAGGCAGCCGAGCCAGAAGGACCGCAGCCGGAACAGCGCCAGATCCAGGACCGGCTGGACGCCGCGGCCGGCGCAGCGGGACTCCCAGGCGACGAAGGCGGCGAGCAGGACGAGGGCCACCGGCACGAGCAGCCACTTGCCGTCGCCCGGCCACTGCTGGGCCTGGACGAAGGGCAGCAGCAGGACGAGGACTCCGCTGCCGAGCAGCAGGACGCCGACGGGGTCCAGGTCGCGGGGCCGCACCCGGCCCGCCGACGGCGTGTCCGGAAGCAGCCGCCGGGCCAGCACGAGGCAGACGGCTCCGATCGGCAGGTTGACGTAGAACACCCACCGCCAGCCCTCCTGCGGTCCGGCCATCTGGATCAGGAGCCCGCCGAGGAGGGGGCCGACCGCGGTGGAGATGCCGACGACGGTCCCGAACATCCCGAAGGCACGGCCCCGCTCGCGACCGGAGAACATCTGCTGGATCAACGCGGAGATCTGCGGCGAGAGGAGTCCGCCGGCAGCACCCTGGAGCAGCCGTGCGACGACGAGCCACAGGCTGGACTGGGCGGCGCCGCAGGCGGCCGACGCCAGGGTGAACAGGGTCAGCCCCGCCATGAACACGGCGCGGCGGCCCCGGGCGTCGCCGAGCCGTCCACCGGGGATGAGGACCAGCCCGAAGGCGAGGGCGTAGCCGGACAGCACCCACTGGAGGTCGGACTCCGGGGTGTCGAGCCCCTCCTTGATGGACGGCAGCGCCACGTTGACGATGGACACGTCCAGGAGCGTCATGAAGCCCGCCACCAGGCAGACCGCGAGGGCGCGCCAGCGACGGGGGTCGGAGGGGCCGGGCCCGGAATCGGCGGTGTCCCGGTCCCCCGCGCTCGCTGCCATGGTCCGCACCCTAAGGGATGTCCCGTGATCCGCGGTGGATCAGCGCGCGGCGTCGGACGCGGTGCGTCGCACGGCGGAGGGACGTCCGCGTACCGGATCCGTCCGGGCGTCCCGCCGGCACCGCGGCGAGGTGCCGCAGCCGTCGTCGCGCGCCGGCCAGGAATGACGGGACGGCCCCGAGCGCGCGGTACGCCGGTCATGCCCGCGGGCCGCGCCGCCGTGCTTCCGTCAGCCGCGTGCCTCGAACGTCCAGCGGCCCATGGTCCTGATCTGGAGGTAGCCGGTGGGCAGCCGCTGGAGGCCGCCGCCGATGCTCACCCTGCGCACGGGTTCGAGCCGCTCGTCGAGTGCCCAGACGACGAGCGCGTCGAGCCCTCCGCGGGGTTCATGCGTGAGCATGACTTCGGTCTCCGGCCCGGAGTGGTGGACGACGCCGTACCCGTGTCCGGACACCGAGCGGCCGAACGCCGGGGTCTCCTGAAGGGCCGTCGGCTCGATGTGCCAGCCGGTGTGGTCCGCGGCGCCGACCAGGACGTAGCAGTGGCCCGCGCCTGACACCCACAGGGGTCCGACGGCGGGGCGGCGGCGGCCGCCGGTGTCGGCGCACACGACGGTCCTGCCGTGTGCCTGCACGGTGCGGGTGGCCAGCCGGCCCTCGTCAGTGGTGAGCCGTCGCAGCCCGAGCAGGGCGGGCGGGCCCGCGTAGCGGAACACCTCGCTGCCGGTGCCCTGGGCGGGGCCGGTGAGCACGGGGGCCGTCTCGACGGGGAGCAGGCTCAGCCGCCAGTCGCCGGCGCCCTCGACGCCGAGGACCACCTCGCTCTCGCCGTTGCGGAACAGCAGGGTCCTGCCCCGTGCCCCGTCCTCGCTGCCGCGCAGGAGCTGCTCGCCGTCGCCGTACTCGTCGATGATCCGGACCGTGTGGCCGAACACCGATCCGTCGCTCTCGATGGAGTAGTCGAGGAGGGCGGGCCGGCCGGGGACCGGGTTGGAGAGCGTGACCTTGCCGCGGCCACGGCCGGTGTGGACGCCCGCCGCCTGCGCGGCCGGGTCGGGTGCGGGCAGGGGCCGGAGGCCGAAGGACCAGGGGCCGTCCGCCTCGACCCGCAGCAGCAGCGGGCCGTCGGGGATCGGCACGGTGTGGTGCACCACCCCTGTCTCGTTGACCAGCAGGTCCCCGATGTCGGGTCCGGGGGTCCGTGCGGGTTCGACGCACCAGAGGGCGAAGCAGCCTCCCTCGTCCTCGTCCCCGAAGTGCGCCGCGTCCAGGTCGGCGGCGGTCCCGTGGTGCACCAGCACTTCGGGGCCGTTGCCCTGGATGCCGTCGGTGAGGTGCCGGGCGGCGGACACCGGCTGGACGACCAGGGTCCAGGCGGCATCGGCCTCGACCCGCAGACGCAGGGCGCGGTCACCCGTGTGGTGGACGAGCACCCGTCCGCGGAATCCCGGGACGGTCGTGTTGAAGAGGAGCTCGTCCTCCCTGTTGCGCGCGTCCAGTGTGTGGGCCGCGAAGTAGCCCTCGCCCTCGTACCAGGCCTCGACCACGACCGGTCCGCGGCCGATGGGCTCGTGGACGGTGACGACGTCGCCGCCGCTGCCCCGGCGTACGACGGGAGCGAACTCCGGCCCGAAGGCGAACGGGACCGGGACCTGCGGCGGGTACTGCCGCGGGGTCGCGGCGGGCGCAGGCGGGATGTGCGGGGGCGGGGCAGGGACGTGTGGGGACGGCGCCGGGGACGCCGGAGCCGGTGGTTCCGGGGGCCGCACGGGGGTGCTCTGCGCCACGGCGATCCCGAAGTCCGTGGCGAGGCCTGCGAGTCCGGACGCATACCCCTGGCCCACGGCCCGGAACTTCCATCCGCCGTCGCGCCGGTAGAACTCACCCAGGACGAAGGCCGTCTCCGTGGAGGCGCCCGTGACCGCGTAGGACACCACCGGCGACCCGTCCGGCGCCATGCTCTGCAGGGTGAGGTCCGCCACCTGCCCGAAGGCGCCGCCCTCGCAGGAGCCCGCCACCACCAGTCGCCGCACCGCCCGCTCGATGCGCGGGAGGTCGATCTCCAGCCACTCGGCGATCCGCCCGTCGCCCTCCACCGTGCCCATGTGCCGGACCGTGCCCGACGGATGGACCGGCTGGTTGTAGAAGACCAGGTCGCGATCGCCGCGGACCTTCCCGTTCGCGTCGAGCAGCAGGACGGACGCGTCCACCACCGGGCCGCCGGGCACGTGACGGCGGCAGACCGCCACACGGAGCGGGGCCGCGGGCACGGGGGTGTTGGCGCCCTTGGTTATAGGGGTCATCCCTTCATGCTGCCAGTGAAGATATGGTGAAGTCGATGGGTTGAAGTCGCGAAGACGATCAGATGTGCCCGTCCAGCCCTTTCCGCCCTGGTCTCCTCAACTCTGCGATCTGACAAGCAGGTTGTGGCGACGACCTGGCGTGTGACGCCTCATCGGGGGTAGCGGAGAAGCATGACTGTCGGGAAAACGAGCGTTCTGGTCCTGGACTGCGCCGAGCCGTTGGAGCTCGCGGACTTCTATGCGTCCCTCCTCGAAGCGGAGACGCGCATCGGCAGCGATCCCGACTTCGTCGAGATCGTCGGCAACAGCGGGACACACCTCGCCGTGCGCCGCGACCACGGCTACGCGCCCCCGAGTTGGCCGCGCCCGGAGGACTCCCAGCAGGCCCATCTGCGCATCCTCGTGGACGCGGGCGACATGGACGAGGCCGAGCGCGAGGCGATAGGACTCGGAGCGCGGCCCGTGGACACGGGCGACACCAACAGCGGCCCGCGCGATGTCCGCGTCTACACCGACCCGGCCGGGCACTCGTTCTCCCTGGCCGTCTACCCGGCGCGCGTCCCCGAGAGCCGCTGACCGGACAGCCGCCGCCCCGGGCGGCCGTCGAGCGGGCGGCCGTCGACCGCGCGGCGCGCGCCGCTGGTCATACGAGTGACGTCAGGGCGCACGCGCGTTCCCGTGAACAGGGGAGCGCCGCCGGCCGGGGCACGGGGACGCTCCCGTGAACACGGGGGCGACACCGGCCAGGGCACCGGGACGGCACCACGCGAGACCGAACTCCCGTCCGAAAGCCGGGCGATGACGTCCGGAATTAACCTCGGGTCTCTTGCCACGACCGGTCTACGCGCATAGTTTTTGGCCCCTCACTACACATTTGGGGGCAGTTCCCGTGTACATAGCCAGACCCGGCTCCGCCCTGCTGGCCACCGCCGTCGCCGTGACCCTCTCGGTGACCGCCCTGCCCGCCGCCTTCGCGGCACCGTCGTCGTCGGCCGTCATCTCAGAGGTGTACGGCGGCGGAGGCAACTCCGGTGCGACGCTGACCCGTGACTACATCGAGCTGGCCAACGCCGGCGGGAGCACCTTCGCCCTGTCGGGCTTCAGCGTGCAGTACCTGCCGGGGACGCCTTCCGCCGGCTCGCTGTGGCAGGTCTCCGCACTGTCCGGTGCCGTCGCACCCGGCGGCCGCTACCTCGTGGCCCAGGCCGCGGGCACCGGCGGCACCGTGGCCCTTCCGGCCCCCGACGCGACCGGCACGGTCGCGATGTCCGCGGCGAGCGGCACCGTCGCGCTCGTCTCCGGCACCACGCCGCTGACCTGCAAGACCCAGGCGGAGTGTGCGGCCGACACCCGCGTCGTCGACCTCGTGGGCTACGGCTCCGCGGTCGTCCGCGAGGGCAGCGGCCCGGCGGCGGGCGCCTCCGCCACCGCCTCCGTGGCACGCGGCACGTCCCTGGCGGACACGGACGACAATGCCGCCGACCTGACCGCGGGCACCCCGACGCCGGTCAACGCGGCCGGCGAGACCCCCGGCGGCACGGATCCCGGCGAGCCCGGCGGACCGACCGAGCCGGGGACCGTGCGGGTGCACGACATCCAAGGCACGACCCGCCTCTCCCCGCTCGCGGGACAGCCGGTGACCGGCGTGCCCGGCGTCGTCACCGGCGTACGCACCACCGGTTCGCGCGGATTCTGGATCCAGGACACCGCGCCGGACGCCGACCCGCGCACCAGCGAGGGCGTGTTCGTCTACACCGGTTCCGCCGCACCCTCGGTCGCCGTCGGCGACTCGGTCCTGGTCAGCGGCAAGGTCGCCGAGTACTACCCGGCCACCGGCGCGCAGTCCCTGACGCAGATCACCGCCCCGCTCGTCACGGTCCTCTCCTCGGGCAACGCGCTGCCGGCCGCGGTCGGGCTCGACGCCTCCTCGGTACCGGACGCCTACGTGCCCACGGCCGGCGGCGGGTCGATCGAGGCCCTGGCCCTGGACCCGTCGGCGTACGCCCTGGACCTCTACGAGTCCCTGGAGGGCGCCCGCGTCACGATGGCCGACACCCGGGTGACGGGGGCGACGACCGCCTACGCCGAGGTGTGGGTGACGGTGAAGCCCCGGGAGAACCCCACGCGGCGCGGCGGCACGCTCTACTCCTCCTACGAGGACCAGAACACCGGCCGTCTCAAGGTGATGTCGCTGGACGCGGCCCGGCCCGTCCCGGTCGCGGACGTGGGCGACGTGCTGACCGGCAGCACCACCGGGGTCGTCGACTACGCCTCCTTCGGCGGTTACAACGTCCAGGCCACCGAGCTCGGCGCGCTGAAGGACAACGGCCTGAAGCGCGAGGTGACGCGGAAGCAGAAGCGCAAGGAACTCGCCGTCGCCACGTACAACGTGGAGAACCTGGACGCGGGCGACGCGCAGGAGAAGTTCGACACGCTCGCCCGGGGCGTCGCCGTCTCTCTCGCGGGCCCCGACATCGTGTCGCTGGAGGAGATCCAGGACGACAACGGGGCGGTCGACGACGGCACCGTCGGCTCCGAGGCGACGCTGAAGCGGTTCACGGACGCGATCGTCGCGGCGGGCGGTCCCCGCTACTCCTGGCGCTATGTGGCCCCGCAGGACGGCAAGGACGGCGGTGAGCCCGGTGGCAACATCCGTAACGTCTTCCTCTTCAACCCCGGACGGGTCGGCTTCGTGGACCGTCCGGGCGGTGACGCCACGACCGCGGTGTCGGCGGTCAGGACCAGGAAGGGCGCCGCCCTCTCCGTCTCCCCCGGCCGGATCGACCCCGCGAACACGGCCTGGAACAGCAGTCGCAAGCCGCTGGTGGGCGAGTTCCGCTTCCGCGGTGAGACGGTCTTCGTCATCGCGAACCACTTCGCGTCCAAGGGCGGCGACCAGTCCCTGCACGGCCGCTACCAGGAGCCGGTACGCAGCTCCGAGACGCAGCGCGTACGGCAGGCGGCGGAGGTCAACACCTTCGTCACCTCACTGCTGAAGGCGGACAGGTCGGCCCGGGTGGTCGCCCTGGGCGACCTGAACGACTTCGCGTTCTCCCCCACCATGAAGGCGCTGACCACCGGCAAGGTGCTCAAGCCGCTGATCACGACACTGCCGGCGGGCGAGCAGTACAGCTACGTGTACGACGGCAACTCGCAGACGCTGGACCACATCCTGACCAGCCCCGCGGTGCGTCGCTTCGACTACGACGTGGTGCACATCAACGCGGAGTTCGCCGACCAGGCGAGCGACCACGACCCGCAGATCGTGCGGATCGACGTGAAGGGCCACGGGCACCGGCACTGATGCCCGGGGTGGCGGCCTCCTCGGGGCCGCCACCCTCTCCGGCCCCGTGGCAGGACGTCACGCGGGGGACGCCTCCACGCCGGCGGGCGCGCCGTGCTGGTGCGGGAGAAGCGCCGCGGCGTGTTCGAGCGGCCGGCCGGTGAAGAAGCGGGTCACCAGGGCGGCGACCTCGTCGGACCGCTCCAGCACCACCCAGTGGTCGGACTCCGGCAGGGTGAGGAAGCGGCTGCCCTCGATCGTGGCCGCGAACTCCCGTTGCAGGGCCGGCGAGGTGACCGTGTCGTGCTCCCCCGCGAAGACCAGGGCCGGTACGCCCGAGAGTCCCCCCGAGAAGTCCGGCCGGTCACCCAGCGCCCGCCGCAGCGAGTCGGCGGCGTGCGCGGAGTGGGTGAGCGCGTGCAGGAAGGACCGGCGGACGTAACGCCGCGCCAGTTCCCGCCGGTGCACGGGACGCTCGGGGTCCAGGCACATCAGGCCGTCGGCGGCGAGGGAGGCGAAGCGCTCCGCGTCACCTTCCGCCAGGGCCGCTGTGGCGCGGTGCCAGTAGCCGCGGCGCTCCTCACCGATGTGGACCGGCACTCCCCCGAGGACGAGCCGGGCGACCCGCCCCGGATGGTGCTGCGCGTAGCCGAAGGCGATGGCGGCCCCGTAGGAGAAGCCGAAGAGGTTGATCCGCGGCGCCCCGAGGTCGTCGACGATCGCGCCGACCGCCGCGCGCAGGACCGGGGCGCTGGGTCCGGGCGGCAGGGGGTCCGCCGTGCCCATGCCCGGCAGGTCGGCGGTCACCACGTCGGCCAGCGGCCCCAGGTGGTCGTCCATCTGCGGCCACCCGAACATGCCCTGCAGCGCCCCTCCGATGACGAGGACCGGCTCGGTGCCCGGCCGTGGGCCCGCGGCCGGATCGCGGGGCATGACCCGGTAGGCGAAGCGCACTCCGTCCACGGTCAAGGACCGGATGATCTCTTCGGGCATGGTGCTCCTCGTCTCCTGTCAGGCCCTGGTGAGCACGAGTGCCGCGTTGTGGCCGCCGAAGCCCAGCGACGTCTTGACCGCGCACTCGAACGTGGCGCGCCGGGCCTCCTTGCTCACCACCTCGACGGGGATCGCGGGGTCCGGGGCGTCGAGGTTGGCGGTCGGCGGGACGGTCTGGTGCTGCAGCGCGAGGACGGTGAGCGCCGTCTCGATGCCTCCGGCGGCCCCCAGGGTGTGCCCGGTCATGGCCTTCGTCGACGTGACGAGGGCGCCTTCGCCGAGGACCCGGCGGAGCATCGTCGTCTCGATGATGTCGTTGGCGACGGTCGAGGTGCCGTGGGCGTTGACGTGTCCCACTTCGGGGGCGTCGATGTCCGCGTCGGCCAGCGCGGTGCGCAGGGCCCGCTCGATGCCGAGCCCGTCGGGATCCGGGGCGACGGCGGAGTGGGCGTCGCTGGACGCCCCGTAGCCGGCGACGTGGGCGCGGACCGTGGCACCGCGGGCGCGGGCGTGCTCGGGGTGCTCCATGACGAGGAGGCCGGCGCCCTCACCGACGACGAACCCGTCACGGTGGGTGTCGAAGGGGCGGCAGGCTGCCTGTGGGTCGTCGCGGCGGGTGGAGACGGCGCGCATCTGGCAGGCGCTGGCGATCAGCAGGCGGGACAGGACCGATTCGGCGCCGCCCGCGACGACGATGTCGCAGGCACCGGTGCGGAGCATCTGGTGGGCGGTGCCGATGGCCACGGTCCCCGACGAGCAGGCCGTGGAGACCGCCTGGCTGGGGCCGTGCACCCCGAGGTCCATGGCGACGCTGCTGGCGGCGCCGTTGACGACACTGAGCGGCGCGAGCTTCGGCGAGACCCGCCGTGCGCCGCGCTCGGTGAGGAGGGTGTGCTGCTCGTCGTAGAACGGCAGGCCGCCGTGGGCGGAACCGATGACGACGGCCACCCGGCCGCTGTCCCAGGCCGATGGGTCGAGGCCCGCGTCGGCGACCGCCTCGCGGGCCGCGACGACCGCGAGCTGCGAGAACCGGTCCATCAGCCTCTGCACCGCGACGCCCAGGACCGCCTTCGTGTCCAGGCCGGTCACGGTGTACATGAAGTCGCAGGGCAGACCGGCGAGTTCGGGGAGGTGCGGGACCGACGGGGCGAGCGCGGTGTCGCACACCCCGCGCCAGGCCGCCTCGGCTCCCACTCCGGCGGCGGTGACCAGCCCGACACCGGTGACGGCGGCGCTGAACGGCTCGCTCCCCGGCCTGGCGGGCCGCCGCGCGGACGGAACCCGCCCCGTCACGCGCCGGCCTTGCCGGTGACGGCCGCCACCAGATGGCCGACCGTGTCGCGCGAGGACAGGACGACGTCCTCCAGGTCGATGTCCATCCGGTCCTCGATGAGCAGCCTGAGCTCCTCCAGGGCGAGGGAGTCCAGGCGCAGCTGACGCAGCGGCACCTCCGGCCGGATGTCCTGCGGATCGGTTCCGAACCTGGTGACGAGCAAGGCGCTGATCTCTTCCGAGGTGCTCATGGGGACGCTCCTCCGCTCTCGGTACGCGGTGACGCCGGCCGCGTGGTGGGTGAGGGCCATCGGGGGACGCCGGCTGCTCGGGAGGGACCCTTTATACGCCTTCGCGGCCGGTTCTCCGCCCCCCGTTCCCCCGTGAGGAGGGAGGGCGGGCAGGTGTGCGATTCCGACGCGCGGCGGGGACGGGTGACACGATGGGCACGGACGTACGGACACGACGACGGCACCGGAGGACGGCGAAGCGATGACGCAGCCGCGGAACGACGAAGAGGTACAGGTCAGCCCGGCCAACTGGGTGGCCAGGCAGGCCGAGTTGTACGAGTCCTCGGGCGGGACGAAGGGCACCACCCAACTCGGCGTGCCCTGCCTGCTGCTGGACTACACCGGCAGGCGCACGGGCGCCCTGCGGCGCACCGTCCTGATGTACGGGCGCGACGGGGACGACTATCTGATCGTCGGGTCGAACGGCGGCTCCGACCGGCACCCGCTGTGGTACCTGAACCTCCTGGCCGTCCCCGCGGTCGGTGTCCGGGTGGGCACCGAGCGCTTCCCGGCACTCGCCGTGGCGCTCACGCCCCAGGAGAGGGAACGGGTGTGGCCTCACCTGGTGGAGGTCTTCCCCCGGTACGCCGAGTACCGCGCGAAGACCGACCGCGAGATCCCGGTGGTACGGCTGCGGCGCCGCTGAATCCGGTTCCGGAACCGGCGGAGAGCGCCTCCAACACCCCTCCCCGTAACGGACCTTGAGCCGTACACTCCGCGATCATGACCTTCGAAACGGTGTACGCCGACGCGCCTTCCCCGGACGGGCCCGCCCTCTTCCCCACGATGTCCACGATGCGCGCCATGCGCCGCCTCAAGCCGGACCCCGTGCCGGACGAGGTGCTCGACCGGCTCATACAGGCCGCCGTATGGGCTCCGAGCGGCGGCAACATGCAGGCCTACGAGTACGTCGTCGTCACGGACCGCGCGGTGATGGCCGATCTCGCCCCGCTGTGGAAGCGGTGCGTGGACGCCTATCTCGCGACGACCGGCAAGCACGGACCGGACGGCATGGACGAGGCGGCGTACGGGCGCATGGTGGCGGCGATCGAGTACCAGCGTGACCACTTCGCGGACACCCCCGCCCTGATCATCCCCTGTTACGAGTTCCCGGAGCCGAGCTTCGGCGAGGAGGGACTCGCGGCGTACGCCGAGTCCCTCGGCCCGCGGGCCTGGAGCACATGGCCGGCACGCAGGAACGGTTCCAGGCGCTCGCGGAGGGCTCCTGCGTCCACCCGGGCGTCCAGAACGTCCTGCTCGCGGCACGGGCCCTGGGGCTGGCGGCCAATGTGACCATCTGGCACCTGATGCTGGAGCAGGAGTGGAAGAAGGTGCTCGGCATCCCGTCGGACACGCACACCTTCGCCGCCATCCCGGTGGGGTGGCCGGTGGGCAATTTCGGACCGGTCCGGCGCCGCCCCGTGGCGGACGTCGTGCACCGGAACCGCTGGTAGGGGCAGACGGAGACCGTCACCTTCCAGAAGGGTGACGGCCCCGCCGGAGCGGCGCGGCCCACCGGGGGTGAGTGGTGCTTTCAGATGCACTCAACTCCATTGGAGTGAAGGGGTGTTGGACACGCTGCCGTGTCGTTGTCATGCCCTGGCCAGCTGCATAGCCTGTGCGGGCTCGACGGCCCCGGCCCACCCCACCCCGGTCCGGCGGTCGCCCGTCGCCCCCACGAACCAGGAGCAGGTATGCCCCGACGTCCCGCCGGCCACACCCGTGGACGCGCAGCCGTACTGGCCTCATTCACGGCCACCGTCCTCCTCGCCACCGGCCACCCGGCGACCGCCGCCCCCGCGGGCACGTCCATGAACACCGCCCTGACCCGGGCGGCCGAGGCGTACGGCGTACCGCGCGACCTGCTCGCCGCCGTCGGCTACGGCGAATCCCACCTCGACGGGCACGCCGGACGCCCCAGCCAGGACAACGGCTACGGGGTGATGCACCTCGTCAGCAACCCGGTCAGCCATTCGCTCGAAAAGGCCGCCGCGCTGACGGGCGAGTCCACCGCGGACCTGCGCCGGGACACCGGGACCAACATCCTGGGCGGCGCGGCCGTGCTGCGGGACCACGCCGACGCGCTGGGCCTGGACAAGGCCGAGCGGGCCGACATCAACGCCTGGTACCCGGCGGTCGCCCGCTACAGCGGCGCCGAGGGTTCCATCGCCGCCCTCTACGCGGACACCGTCTACACCTTCCTCGCCGAGGGCCTGCGGACGACCGTACCCGGCGGCGAGCGGGTCTCGGTCACCTCGCGCCCGGTCGCCCCCGAGAAGGGCCCGCTGGCCAAGGCCGACGTCACCGCCCAGAGCCCCGACTACCCCACGGCCCTGTGGGTGGCCGCCAACTCGGCGAACTACGCGACGGGCCGTACGGCGACGATCGACAAGGTGGTCATCCACGTCGCCCAGGGCTCGTACGCCGGGACCATCAGCTGGTTCCAGAACGCGACGTCCAAGGTCAGCTCCCACTACGTCGTCCGCTCCTCGGACGGACAGGTCACCCAGATGGTGCGGGACAAGGACACCGCCTACCACGCGAAGACCGCGAACCCCTCGGCGCTCGGCATCGAGCACGAGGGCTTCATCGACGACGCGTCCTGGTTCACCGACCCGATGTACCGCTCGTCCGCCGCCCTGACCGCGTACCTCTGCGACCGGTACGGCATCCCCAAGGACCGGTCCCACGTCATCGGGCACAGCGAGGCCCCCGGGAACGACCACACCGACCCCGGTGCCCACTGGAACTGGACCTACTACATGCAGTTGGTCGGCGGGGCCGCCGGCAGCAGCGGGAGCGACGGCCTGACGTTCGGCTCCTACACGCCGCAGTCGGCGGGTTCGGCCGGCGCCCAGGTCAAGGCCGTCCAGACACTGCTCAACCAGCAGGGTTACGAGGCGGGGGCCGTCGACGGCGCCTTCGGGGCCGCCACCACGAGCGCCGTCCGGGCCTTCCAGACCGCGCGCGGTCTCACCGCCGACGGCGTGGTCGGCGCGCAGACCTGGACCGCCCTGCTCTCCGCCGGCACCACCGAGACGCTGGCCAAGGGCGGCTCCGGGGACGCCGTGAAGCGGGTGCAGCGGGCCCTGACGGCTGCGCTGGGAAGGACGGTGAGCGTCGACGGGGCCTTCGGCGCCGCGACGGACGCGGCCGTACGCGCCTACCAGAGCGCACGCGGTCTCGCCGCCGACGGCAGCGTGGGTCCCGAGACCTGGGCGGCGCTGCAGTCCGGCCGTTGACCCGGGGACCCGCCCCGACGACACTCTCGGCCCGCCCCCGCGCTCCGGAGCGCGCCCGGACGCCCCGGGTGCGCCTTCCGCCCGTGCCCGTCCTCGGGAATCGTGGCCCTGCCGGCACCGGGCCGGCGGCAACGAGGGGGCGGTCGCACATGGCTCGTACGCAGTCCGCATGCGGAGCAATCACCCAGAAGGGCACGCGCTGCCGACGGCTGGCGATGATCGACGCGTCCCGGTGCGACCGGCACCGGGGCGACTGGTCCACGTACACCGTGGCCCGCCGCAAGGCGAAGGCGCGGGCGGCCCGCCGGGGCTGACGGGGGCCGGTGCGGGCGGATCCGGACCTCGGGCAGACTGTGCCGATGAGCGCCGACGATCCGCCCGCGCGGGCCCGCGCCCTCGACCACGTGGCGTCGTTGTCGAGGGGAGAACCGCTCGACCCGTCCCTGCGGGTGACGCTGAACTTCCACCCCGACCGTGTCAGCGGTGGCCGCACGGTCCTGGACGGACTCGCCGGCGACGGCTTCTACGTGTCCCAGTTCGTGACCGGCACGAGCAACGGCGGTCTCACCGCCCGCCCCGGTGGCGACCGGTGGCGCTGGGAGAGCCGCATCTTCCGTGGGGCCTACGACGCCGCGCCACCCCACGAGCGTCCGGTCTACGGTGCGCTGAACTTCCGGCGCCACGCCTTCGGCGCTGCCCCGCGGTTCGGCTCCGCTCACTTGAGGCTGACCGCCCCGGCGCTGGCTCGGTCCACCTACTGCTACCCGGACAGCGCCGCCGAGCCGTCCGACTTCGGCGTGGCGGCCACCGGCGGCAGGCTCGTCACGCTCGCCGAGGCGGACGGCCGGGATGCCCTCGACGACTACGTCGAGGCGCATGTGCACGGCCCCGTGCGGCTCGACGGCGATGTGGAGGCCCTGGTCCTGGATCCGTGCTTCCGGGGCACGGAGGGGAGGAGGCCGCGTCACGGCTGCCGTGTCCGGTGGAGTGGCACGGCGGATTCCGGCTTTCCGTCGAGGAGTTGGAGCGTCACCCGGAGTACCGGGGCCGGCAGTACGTCGAACTGGGCACCTCGCTCGCGGTCGACGGCCGGCTCGACGCGCGGGTGATAGGCGAGGCCGCCCGCCGGAACCGCTACGACCCGCAGGACCTCAAGAGGGTGTGGCACTGTCTAGCGCGCTTCGGCCGGTGAGCCCGGCACGGCAGGGAGGGGGTCGCGTGTCCCCTGCCGGGACGCGCGACCCCCTCGATCAGCCCGCCGGGCGGGTCACTTCAGGCCGAAGGCCCTGATGATCTCCTGGTCGACGGCCAGGCCGCCGGGGCCCGTGGCACGGACCTTGAGCGACACCGAGGAGGCGCCCTTCGCGGGCGTCCGCAGCTTGGCGGTCCACTGACCCGGGGAGTTCCCGCGCAGCTCCGCCGCGCTCCATGTGCGGCCCTCGTCGTAGCTGACGGACAGCGTGGCGCCGGTGGCCCTGACCGCGCCGTCCAGCCACGCCTGGGTGCCGGAGCCGAGTCCGAGCGCGACCCGTGTGCCGGCCCTGACGTCGCCCGCGAGGTCGGTGTCCACGTCGTAGTCGAGCTGGAGCAGCGGGATGTCGGCCCGTTCGGTGCCCTCGGGCAGGGCGCCGGAGAGGAAGTTCCACTCCGTGTGCGTCCGGGTCGAGGTCTTCCAGGTGGCCTCGTCCCGCGCCGAGTCGATGACGAGCCGGTACGGCAGCTTCTCGGCCGGCAGGTCCCAGGCGTTACCCGCCCTGCCCGCACCCTTCTTGACCAGCTTCCCACCCTGGTAGAAGGCGTACGACGTGGTGTCGTACTCGTCGGCGGGCATCGAGCCGGAGTGGCCCTCGCCCGAGTCGGTCCACGGGGTGATGTTGAACTGGACGTCGTTGTACGCGGTACGGAAGGGCCCCCAGTAGGCGGTGCCGAGCCGGGGAGCGACCACCGGGGCGAACCAGTCGTCGCGGTAGGTGCGGCCCGCCGCGTAGTCGAGTTCGCCGCTCCGCATCTCCTGGGCGGTGTCGCTCGCGTCGGCGTTCAGGACCGAGTGGTTCTCGTACCAGAAGGACGCGCCGGGCAGCGGGGTGACCCATTCGGTGCGGGTGCCCGGGAACTTCTCGTACTCCTCGAAGCCGATGCCGGGGCCGTAGTCCGGGATGTCGTAGCGGTAGCCGCCGCCGAGAGTCGCCCTGTGGCCGTAGAAGGTGTTCTTCACGGTGGCCAGCTGCCGGGCCGAGGGCGCGAAGGTCAGCGGGCGGTCCGGGATCGTGCCGTCGTGCCGGTCGACCAGGTCGTACACGTAGTCCGCGAACTCCTTCTGGTCCAGGGTGACCTGCCTGCCTCGCCGCGCCGCCTCGATGAGGGTGGCGCCCGCGAGCCTCTGCACCGAGGCGACCGGGATGGTGGTCTGCTCGCCCCACGGGGCGTAGGACTCCATCGCGACCCCGCGGCCGTCGTTGACGACCAGGAGGGCCTTCGCACCGGCGGCGAGGGCGTTCGCCAGGCGGTCCGCGGGCGGCACCGCGTCGCTGCGCGTGATCACGACCGCCCTGCCCCTGGCGCTGCGGCCCTTGTAGTCCGCGGCGGCGCCGTCGCCCGCGAAGACGGCCGTCAGTCTCTGCTCGCTGTCCTCGGCGACGGCCGATCCGCCCTGCGCGGTGACCGGGACGTCGTGGCCGTCGGCCGTCAGGTCGATCAGTTCCTCGCCCTGGCGCCAGCGGGTCAGGAAGCTGAAGCCGCCCCGGGTGACCTTCTTCGTCGGGCTCGCCCACAGCTGGTCGTAGGTCAGCGGGATCTGGTAGGCGTCCCGCTGGACCACGCCGTCGGGGGAGGTGCGGGCCATGTCGTAGCGCAGTTGCCGGGTCTCGGTCTCCTTCGGGGTGCGCACGGCGATCCTTCGGGCCTTGGAGGCGTCGAGGGTGACCGTGGTGGCCTTGTCCAGGATCGTCTCGGGGGCCGAGAGGAACGCGACGGCCTTCGAGTCGGGACGGTCGCCGTCGACGTCCGCCGACGTCCAGGCGGTGTAGTTGCCCGGGGGCAGCCGCAGGGTCGTCTCACCGGCGACCTGGACGAGCCCGAGCTGGGTGTCGCCGAGCGCGGCGAGGACCACGGTTCCGTCCATCGGCCGCCCCGCGCGGTCTCGCAGACGGAGCGTCAGGTCGTAGAGCTCCTGCTCCTTGTTCACGGCGAAACCCGTGTGGGCCGCGATCGCGCCGGACGCGTCGGTGGCGACGACCTGGCCGGAGAAGCGGGTGTCGTTCGCGAGCTTCGACGGGTCGATCGAGAGGACGGCCTCCGCGGTGGAGCCGGCCGGGACGTTCAGCTCGGGCGTGGACAGGGTGTAGGCGGCGGCGTCCGTGTCGGTCGCCAGGTCCAGTGTGACGTCCTCGTCGCCCGTGTTCCGGTAGGTGAGGGTACGTTCCGCGACCACGTCGTCGGCACTGTGCGGCCAGTCGTACGACGCGACCGCGACGGAGCCGGTGGCCTCGATCGTCGTGTCGACCGCGGCCTTCACGTCGAGCCGGCCGGTGCCCTGCTCGTACGGCGTGTAGCCGGGCAGTTCCTTCGACGTGCTCATCAGCGCGTCCTTGATGCGCCCGCCCGGCCAGTCGGGGTGACGCTGCTTCAGGATGGCCGCGGCTCCCGCCACGTGCGGGGTCGCCATCGACGTGCCGGACATCTGCTGGTACATGCCCTCGATGCCCGGGACCGACTGCGACGCCGCGGCGTTGATGTCCACGCCGGGTGCGGACAGGTCGGGCTTCAGGCCGTGCGACCGGACCAGCGGTCCCATCGAGGAGAAGGCCGCGCGTTCGTCGCTCTTGTCGACGGCGGCGACGGTGAGGGCCTGTGCGGCCGAGCCGGGCGATCCGATCGTGCCCGCGCCGTAGGCGTTGCCGGCGGCGATCACGAACAGCGGGCCCCCGTCGGCCGACAGTGCGTCCACCGCTTGCGCCATCGGGTCGGTGCCGTCGTCGGGGACGCTGGAGCCGAGGCTCATGGAGACGACGTCGGCTCCTTCTGCCTTCGCCCACTCCATGGCCTCGATGATGCCCGAGTCCGCGCCGGACCCCTCGTTGCTCAGGACCTTGCCGACGATGAGGTCCGCGCCGGGGGCGACCCCCTTGTTGACCCCGTCCGACGCCGCGCCCGAACCGGCGATGGTGGACGCGACATGGGTGCCGTGGCCGTTCCCGTCGTCGACCTCCTCGCCCGGGACGAAGCTCCGGGACTGCCTGACGCGGTCCTTCACGTCGGGGTGGTCCGCGTCGATGCCGGTGTCCAGCACGGCGACGGTGGTGCCCTTGCCGTCGAAGCCGGCCGCCCACGCCTGGGGGGCGTTGACCTGGGGCACGGAGTCCTTGAGCGTGGCCTCGACCTTGCCGTCGAGCCACAGTTTCGTCATCCCGCCGTCCAGTGAACGGCTCTTCTCCGTCCGGGAGATGGCACTCCAGAAGGCTCGGGCCTCGCCCTTGGCCGCCCTCAGTGCCGTGCCGTCGATCGATTCGAGCCGGCGGACCGTGCTGCTGCCGTCAGGGGCGGCGGGCAGCGAACGGGCCCTGCCCGGCGGGTAGGTGGCGATCAGCGGGATGCCCGACGCGTGCTGGTCGTCGTACCCCATCGCGATGAGGGCGGTGATGTCGAACAGCCTGCGGTCCAGCTTGCCCGCCGCGAGGAGCGGAGCCGCCTCGTCGGGGATGACGTGGATGTCCTTGCCGGCCTGCCGCACGTGCACGCCGCCCTGCGCGCCGTCCGGGCGGTCCACGGTGACCGTGTCCCGGTCGCCCGGTCCGTCCGCGTAGTGGACGACGTCACCGGTGATCAGGGTGACGGTGTGGTCGCGGACCTCGGCGCCGTGGCGGGCCGCGGCGGACGGCGGCTGGGAGGCGGCGGTGGCGGAGCCCGCCGCCGGAAGCACGACGCCGCTCACGAGTGCGACCGAGGTCGCCAGGAGCAGAGCCCTGCGTCCCGCGCGAGCGGGTCTCGCCCGACCGGGTACGGAGGAGAGGGAGAATGTCATGCACCTGATTTACCGGTAAATCCATGGCCGCGGACGGCCGTACCCCTGGCGTGAAACCGCCGTGGCGGCAACCCGCCCCGCGTGGTCCGCCGTGCGCGAGCGGGTTCAGGCGACTCGGACGAGCGGCCGTCCGTCCTCGTGGTGGATCGGGGTGTGCGCGCCCTTGAGGGGCAGCCCGCTGCCGCCGCGCCGCTCGGCGACGATCTCGGCGGCGATGGAGAGCGCGGTCTCCTCCGGCGTGCGCGCACCGAGGTCGAGTCCGATCGGAGAGTGGAGCGCGGCCAGTTGGCGGTCGGTGACACCGGTGTCGCGCAGCCGTTCGTTGCGCTCCAGGTGGGTACGGCGCGACCCCATCGCGCCGACGTAGGCGACCGGGAGCCGCAACGCCAGTTCCAGCAGCGGGATGTCGAACTTGGCGTCGTGCGTGAGCACGCAGAGCACCGTCCGCGCGTCCACGCGGGTGGCGGCGAGGTAGCGGTGCGGCCAGTCGACGACGATCTCGTCGGCGTCCGGGAAGCGTGCCGCGGTGGCGAAGACGGGCCGGGCGTCGCACACGGTGACGTGGTAGCCGAGGAAACGGCCGGCCCGCACCAGGGCCGCGGCGAAGTCGATGGCCCCGAAGACGATCATCCGCGGCGGGGGGACGCTCGACTCGACGAGCAGGGTCAGGGGGCTGCCGCAGCGGGAGCCCTCGGCGCCGACGGAGATCTGTCCGGTACGGCCGGCGTCGAGCATCGCGCGGGCTTCCGCGGCGGCGGTGCGATCCAGTTCGGGGTGGCCTCCGAGACCGCCCTCGTGGGTGCCGTCGGGGTGGACGAGCAGGGGCCGGCCGAGCAGGCCGCCGGGCCCTTCGGTGACCCGGGCTACCGCGGCCGCCCGGCCCGTCGCCGCGGCGGCCAGGGCCGCGGCGAACACCGGGCGCGCCGGGTCCTCCGCGCGCACCGGCGTCACCAGGATGTCGATGACGCCACCGCAGGTCAGGCCGACCGCGAAGGCGTCGTCGTCGCTGTAGCCGAAGCTCTCGCGGACGGTGGTGCCGTCCGCGAGGGCCTGCCGGCACAGCTCGTACACCGCCCCCTCCACACATCCGCCGGAGACCGATCCGATGGCCGTGCCGTCGCTGTCGACGGCGAGGGCGGCTCCCGGCTGCCGGGGCGCGCTGCCGCCGACGGCCACCACGGTGGCCACGGCGAAGGCGCGCCCCTGCCCGACCCACCGGTGGAGCTCTTCGGCGATGTCCAGCATGGCGTGTCTCCTTCTGACAGAGGTGCTCGGGGGCGGCGGGGGCGTCAGCTGACGCCCAGCCAGCTCTCGATGGGGTGCAGGGCGAAGTAGACGAAGAAGACCAGCGTCAGGACCCACATGAACGCGCCGACCTCACGCGCCCTGCCCTGCGCCAGCTTGATCGCCGAGTACGAGATGACGCCCGCGGCGACACCGGTGGTGATGGTGTACGTGAACGGCATCAGGACGACGGTGAGGAAGACCGGGACCGCGACCGAGCGGTCGGCCCAGTCCACGTGCCGGGCGTTCTGCATCATCATGGCGCCGATGACGACCAGGGCGGCGGCGGCCACCTCGGCCGGCACGATCGCCGTGAGCGGGGTGAAGAAGAGGCAGGCCGCGAAGAAGAGTCCGGTGACGACGGAGGCGAGCCCGGTACGGGCGCCCTCCCCGACCCCGGTGGCCGACTCGACGAAGACGGTCTGCCCCGATCCTCCGGCGACGCCGCCGATCGCACCCCCCGCGCCGTCGATGAACAGCGCCTTCGACAGGCCCGGCATGCGGCCCTTGTCGTCGGCGAGGTTCGCCTCGGTGCCGACACCGATGATGGTGGCCATGGCGTCGAAGAAGCCCGCCAGGACGAGAGTGAAGACGATCATGCCGACCGTCAGCACCCCGACGTCACCCCAGCCGCCGAACTCGACGTCCCCGAAGAGGGAGAAGTCCGGCGAGGAGACGGCGCTTCCGCTCAGCTCCGGAGGGCCGCTGCTCCAGGCCTTGGGGTCGATGTCGCCGACGGCGTTGACCACGATCGCGATGACGGTTCCGACGACGATGCCGATGAGGATCGCGCCGGGGACGTTCCGCGCCTGCAGCATGAAGATGAGCAGCAGGGTCGCGGCGAAGATGAGCACCGGCCACCCGGTCAGCGCACCGGTGGGGCCGAGCGACAGCGGGGTCGCCGCCCCCTGGTGGACGAACCCTGCCTTGACGAGGCCGATGAGGGCGATGAAGAGCCCGATCCCGATGGTGATGCCGTGCTTCAGCGCGAGCGGGATGGCGTTCATGATCATCTCGCGGAGCCCGGTGACCACCAGAAGGCAGATGATGACACCGTAGATCACGCACATGCCCATGGCCTGCTGCCAGGTCATGGCCGGCGCGACCTGCGAGGCGAGGACACCGGAGACGCTCAGTCCCGCCGCGAGCGCGAGGGGCACCTTGCCGACGAAGCCCATCAGCAGAGTGGTGGCCGCCGCCGCGAGTGCGGTGGCCGTGATCAGGCCCGACTGGCCGAGGAGCTGGCCGTCGACGTCCTTGCCGCCGAGGATGAGGGGGTTGAGCAGGAGGATGTACGCCATGGCCATGAAGGTCGTGACGCCACCGCGCACTTCGCGTGCGACGGTCGATCCGCGTTCGGATATGTGGAAGTACCGGTCGAGCCAGGACCGTCCGGCGGGGACACGCGAGCCGGGGCCCGCCTCCTCCGCGCTCGTCCTGGGTTCCACGGACTGCTGGGTCATGTTGCCTGACTCCCAAGGTTCACAGGGGCACCCGCGTGGAGCTGTCGTGACTGCGGGATTTGGGATGACTGCGAGGCGCACGACCCGGGGGACGGCCCGAGGCGAACTCTTCGTGCAGACGGATCGGTTGTGCGGTGGCTCCGGACGGTGCGCGGGCGCGGGGAGGTGTGACGTCCACCGCGGACGCACACCGTCCGGAGAGCTTCGATGGCCCGTCAGGTACCGGTGATGTGCTCGGGGCGCACCGGGGTCCTGTTGAGCTCCAGTCCCGTCGCGTTCCGGATCGCCGCGAGGACGGCCGGTGTGGACGACAGGGTCGGGGCCTCGCCGATGCCGCGCAGCCCGTACGGGGCGTGGTCGTCGGCGAGTTCGAGCACGTCGACCGGGATGGTCGGGGTGTCGAGAATGGTGGGGATCAGGTAGTCGGTGAAGGACGGGTTGCGCACCTTCGCCGTCTTCGGGTCGACGATGATCTCCTCCATGACGGCGACGCCCAGTCCCTGGGTGGTGCCGCCCTGGATCTGGCCGACGACCGACAGGGGGTTGAGCGCCTTGCCGACGTCCTGGGCGCAGGCCAGTTCGATGACCTTGACCAGGCCGAGTTCGGTGTCCACCTCCACGACCGCGCGGTGGGCCGCGAAGGAGTACTGGACGTGACCGTTGCCCTGTCCGGTGCGCAGGTCGAAGGCCTCGGTGGGCCGGTGCCGCCACTCCAGCTCGACGTCGACGGACTCCGCCTCCAGCACGTCGGCGAGCGACGCGAGGACCTCGCCGCCGTCGGTGACCACCTTGCCTCCCTCCAGGAGGAGTTCGGCGGTGGCCCAGGCCGGGTGGTACGTGCCGAACTTGCGGCGCCCGATCTCCAGCACCTGCTCCCGGACCGCCTCGCAGGAGTTCTTCACGGCGCCGCCGGTGACGTAGGTCTGACGGGACGCGGACGTGGAGCCGGCGGAGCCGACCCGGGTGTCCGCCGGGTGGATGGTGACCTGGTTGACCCCGAGTTCCGTACGCGCGATCTGGGCGTGGACGGTGACACCGCCCTGCCCGACCTCGGCCATCGCGGTGTGCACGGTGGCGACCGGCTCGCCGTTGATGACCTCCATGCGCACCCGGGCGGTCGAGTAGTCGTCGAAGCCCTCGGAGAAGCCGACGTTCTTCAGGCCGACGGCGTAGCCGACGCCCCGCACGACTCCTTCGCCGTGGGTCGTGTTGGAGAGGCCTCCGGGAAGCGCGCGTACGTCGACGGAGCTGCCGTCCGCGTCGGCCGAGAGCCACTGCTGCTCGGGCGGCAGCGGCCTGGCCTTGACGCGGCGCAGGAGTTCGGCGACCGGGGCCGGGGAGTCGACGCGCTGGCCGGTGGGGAGCAGGGTCCCCTGCTCCATGGCGTTCAGCTGCCGGAACTCGACCGGGTCCATGTCGAGGGCGGCGGCGAGCTTGTCCATCTGCGCCTCGTAGGCGAAGCACGCCTGGACCGCGCCGAAGCCGCGCATGGCGCCGCAGGGCGGGTTGTTGGAATAGAGGGCGATCGCCTCGATGTCGACGTCCTCGACGACGTACGGGCCGACCGCGAGGGAGGAGGCGTTGCCGACGACGGCCGGGGAGGCGGAGGCGTAGGCGCCGCCGTCCAGCACGATCCGGCACTTCATGTGGGTGAGCTTGCCGTCCTTGGTGGCGCCGTGCTCGTAGTGCAGCTTCGCCGGGTGCCGGTGGACGTGCCCGAAGAAGGACTCGAAGCGGTTGTAGACCATCTTGACGGGCTTGCCGGTGCGCAGGGCCAGCAGACAGGCGTGGATCTGCATCGACAGGTCCTCGCGCCCGCCGAACGCACCGCCGACGCCGGAGAGCGTCATGCGCACCTTGTCCTCGGGCAGGCCGAGGACGGGGGCGATCTGGCGAAGGTCGGAGTGCAGCCACTGGGTGGCGACGTACAGCTCGACGCCGCCGTCCTCGGACGGCACCGCGAGACCGGACTCCGGGCCGAGGAATGCCTGGTCCTGCATGCCGAAGACGTAGTCACCGGTGATGATCACGTCGGCCCGCGCGGCGGCCGCGTCGGCGTCGCCGCGGACGATGGGCTGGCGGTGGACGATGTTGGGGTGCGGCACGTGCCCGATGTGGTGGTCGTCGCGACCCTCGTGGATCAGCACCGCGTCGGGCGCGGTCGCGGACGCCTCGTCCGTGACGACCGGCAGTTCCGCGTAGTCGATCCGGATCTTGGCGGCGGCACGGCGCGCGGTCTCCGGGTGGTCGGCGGCGACGAGCGCCACCGGTTCGCCGTGGTGGCGGACCTTGCCGTGGGCGAGCACGGGGGTGTCCTGGATCTCCAGCCCGTAGTTCTTCATCCCGGCCGGCAGGTCGTCGTAGGTCAGCACGGCGTGGACGCCGGGCGTGGCGACGGCCTCGCCGATGTCGATGGACCGGATCTCGGCGTGGGCGACGGTGGAGCGGAGCGTGTGGCCCCACAGCATGTCCTCGTGCCACATGTCCGAGGAGTAGGCGAACTCGCCGGTGACCTTGAGCGTCCCGTCGGGCCGCAGGGTGGACTCGCCGATGCCGCCCCGGGTCTGGGAGCCCTGGGTGATCTTGGTGGGGGTGCCGGCCGGTACGGACGCGGCTCGTGGGTGCAGCGCCATGGCTATCGGACCGTCTCTTCCTGACGGGCGGCCGCGAGGCGGACCGCGTCGAGGATCTTCTCGTAGCCGGTGCACCGGCAGAGGTTGCCGGAGAGCGCCTCGCGGATGTCCTGGTCGGACGGCGAGGGATGCGTCTCCAGCAGTTCGTCCGCCGCGACCAGCAGGCCGGGGGTGCAGAAGCCGCACTGGACGGCGCCCGCGTCGATGAACGCCTGCTGCACGGGCGAGAGATCGGCCGCTTCGGCGCTCTGCGCGTCGGCGGGCTTGGCCTGCCAGCGCTGGGCCGCGTCGATCGACGTGCCGCAGGCGCCCGAGGCGCATCCGGACCCGGGGTGGGCGTCGTCGCGGTGCCTGGCGTAGTCGGCCAGCCCCTCGACGGTGACGATCTCGCGGCCTTCCGCCTGGCCGGCCGCGACGAGACAGGAACAGACGGGCACACCGTCGAGGCGGACCGTACAGGAGCCGCATTCGCCCTGTTCGCAGGCGTTCTTGGAGCCGGGCAGGCCCATGCGCTCACGCAGGACGTACAGGAGGGACTCGCCCTCCCAGACGTCGTCGGCTTCCTGCTTCCGGCCGTTGACCGTGAAGTTGACTCGCATGATCAAGCAGCTCCTTCGAGGGTGCGTCCCGCTCCGCGGTACTGCTCCCAGGTCCAGCCCAGCGTGCGGCGGGCCATGATGCCGACGGCGTGCCGGCGGTAGGCGGCGGTTCCCCGTACGTCGTCGATGGGGTTGCAGGCCCCCGCCGCGAGCTGGGCGAACTGCTTGGCGACGGACGGGGTGATGATCTTTCCGCTCTCCCAGAACCCGCCCTCCTCCAGCGCCGCGTTGAGGAAGTCCTCGGCCTCCTTCGCCCGGACCGGGGTCGGGGCGGCGGAGCCGATGCCGGTCCGCACGGTGCGGCTCCCGGGGTGGAGCGCGAGACCGAAGGCGCACACGGCGATGACCATCGCGTTGCGCGTGCCCACCTTGGAGTACTGCTGCGGACCGTCGGCCTTCTTGATGTGGACGGCCCGGATCAGCTCGTCGGGGGCGAGGGCGTTGCGCTTCACCCCGGTGTAGAACTCGTCGATCGGGATCATCCGCGTCCCCCGTACGGACGCGGCCTCGACCTCGGCTCCCGCGGCGAGCAGCGCCGGGTGGGCGTCCCCCGCGGGTGAGGCGGTGCCCAGGTTGCCGCCGACACCGCCGCGGTTGCGGATCTGCGGCGAGGCGACGGTGTGCGCGGCGAGGGCGAGGCCGGGCAGCTCCGCCCTCAGGTTCTCCATGACGGCGCTGTAGGGCACGGACGCGCCGAGGCGTACGGCGTCCGGGCCCACCTGCCACTCGGACAGCTCACCGATGCGGTTCAGGTCCATGAGGTGTCCGGGCCGGCGGTGGTCGAAGTTGATCTCGACCATGACGTCGGTGCCACCCGCGATGGGCACAGCCGTCGGGTGCTCGGCCTTGGCGGCGAGCGCCTCCTCCCAGCTGGCGGGGCGAAGGAAGTCCATGAGTGGCTCTCTTCTTCTCAATCGGGTCGTTCGGCTGGGGGCGGGGTGCGGCCGGCCCTTTACTGGTCGTTCCTGTGTTGTTGACGCGGTGTGTGGCCCAGTACACAAGCCTTGCTCCACTCGGTGCAGTCACCGAAACCATGAAGGAATTGGCTGGTCCCCATCCCCGTCTTGTAGATTCGAACGAATGGCGGGTACCGGTGACCTCACCGCAATTCACAGGTAACCCCCGACGTCCCCCGCACCAACGAAGAGATCGGCGGCAATCGACGATGCGGCTGCGCGCACTGCTGGACACCGAGGCGCTGGGCCTGCGGCTGCTCGGCGGCGAGGACGAGCTGGACCGGTCGGTCCGCGGCGTCATGACGACCGACCTGCGCGACCCCAGCCGCTACCTCTCCGGCGGGGAGCTGGTCCTCACCGGGCTCGCCTGGCGGCGTGACGCCGCCGACTCCGAGCCGTTCGTCCGCATCCTGGCGGGCGCGGGCGTCGCGGGCCTCGCCGCCGGCGAGGCCGAGCTCGGGGACATCCCCGACGACCTGGTCGAGGCGTGCCTGCGGCACCGGCTGCCCCTGTTCGCCGTGCACGAGACCGTCGCGTTCGCAATGATCACCGAGCACGTGGTCCGCCAGGTGTCGGGTGAGCGCGCCGGCGACCTCGCCGCGGTCGTCGACCGGCACCGCCGGCTGATGACCTCGGGTCCGGCGGGCGGCGGCCCCGAGGTGGTCCTCGACCTGCTCACGTCCGACCTGGACCTGCGCGCCTGGGTGCTCTCCCCCACCGGCCGCCGGATCGCCGGGTCCGGTGAGCCCCTGCCCCCGCACGTCGGCGCGGAACTGGCCGGACGCCACCTCGCCGCGACCCGCTCGGGCCGCCGGGGGCCGCACCGCGCCGAGGTGGACGGTACGGCGTATTCGCTGTTCCCGATCCGGAACACCGGCCGGGGAGCCGCACCGCTGCCGTCCGGGGACGTACGGGAGTCCGTCCTCTCGGACTGGCTGCTGGCCGTCGAGGCGGACGCGGGCGACTGGCCGGCCGCGCGACTGGACCTGCTCCAGGGCGTGACGCAGCTGATCGCGGTCGAGCGCGACCGCCGCGACGCGGCGCGCGCGGTACGCCGGAGGCTCGCCCAGGAGGTCCTGGAGCTGGTCCAGGCGGGCGCGGCCCCGGCCGAGATCGCGGCCCGGCTCCGGGTCGCCGCACCCGTCCTGCTGCCGGGTCTCGGCACGGCTCCGCACTGGCAGGTCGTGGTCGCCCGGGTCGAATGGACCGGCGAGGACACGGACCTCTCGGGCGGCCGGGCCGCCCAGGCGCTGCTGGAGGAGATCCTGGTCGACCCCGCGGTGTCCGGCCCCGATTCGGCGGACCGGATCGCGGTGGCGCACACCGGCGAGGAGGCCGTCGCGCTGGTCCCGCTGAACGCGCTCCCCGCTCCGCCCACCGCCGGCGCCGGAGCGGAGGGCGAGGCCGCCTCGGACGAGCGGGACGGGACGGACGGGCGGGACGCGGCCCTGCACGCCGACGCGCTGCTCCACGCCGTCCGCGCGCCGCTCTCCGCCGGCCTGGCCGAGGACGGCCGTCTGACACTGGGTGTCAGCGCCGCCGTGCACTCCGCCGAAGGACTGCGCGGGGCACTGGAGGAGGCCCGGCACGCCCGCCGCGTCGCGGCGGCCCGGCCGGGGCCGGTCTGCGCGGCCGGGCACCACGAGCTCGCCTCGCATGTCCTGCTGCTGCCCTTCGTGCCGGACGACGTCCGGCGGGCCTTCACCGCACGGCTCCTGGACCCGCTGCGCGACTACGACCGGCGCCACCGAGCGGAGCTCATGGAGACGCTGGAGGCCTTCCTGGACTGCGACGGGTCCTGGACCCGCTGCGCGGCCCGGCTGCACCTCCACGTCAACACGCTGCGCTATCGCGTCGGACGTATCGAGCAGTTGACGGGACGTGACCTTTCGCGGCTCGAGGACAAGCTCGACTTCTTCCTCGCCCTGCGCATGAGCTGACCTCCCGGCTCCGGTAGCGGCCCGACAGGGCTCCGGACGATTGTGAAATCTTTCACCTGACATTGATCCCACCCCTTGGCCCGGCGTGCCATTCCGTGCTGAGATGCGCGCAGACCCTGGCCGGCGGGCGTTCGCCGCCGGCCTCCACAGCTCGACGGCGCGCTCGGGGAGGGCAACGTGGCGTATACCGCCATGTCTGGTTCCGGAACGACCGAAGATGACGATCCGCCGCTCCAGACCGCGGTATGGCGGTTGCGTTCACGGGCCTGCTGGACGGACGCGGCCGCGCTGCTCGAACCCCACGCGGCCACGGACCACGCGGCCGCCCTCCAGCGGACCTCGCTGCTGACCGAGCGGTGCCTGTACACGGGCACCGGGTGGACCGACGCCGAGGACGCCCTGCGCGCGGCGGAGGCGCTCGCCCACGGCGACGCCGAGCGCGGTGAGGCCGCCTGCGAGCGTGGCTACCTCGCCTACGCCTCGACGCTGCTCGGAGCGCGTGACCGGGCCGACGAGGCCAGTGTGGCGCTCAGCAGGGCCGCCGCACTGCTCTCCCCCGCGGCGGCCGGCCGCCCGCTGCTGGACTTCCGCCGGGGTCTGATCGCGCAGAACATCGCCGACTCCCCCCAGTCCGCCCGCGCCGCCTACCGCAGGGCCCACGCCGGGGCGACCGCCCGGGGCGACGAGCTCCTGCTCTCCTTCACCTGGCGCCACCTCGCCTCGCTCGCGCTGCGCGAGGGCGAGCTCGCCGAGGCGCGGCACGGGTTCGCCGAGTCGCTGCGGATACGCGAGGAACTGGGCTATCTCGTCGGCACGGCCCCGGCGCTCATCTCGCTCGCCGACGCCGAGACCGAGCCCGAGGCCGCCGCCCGGTTGCGGGCCGAGGCCGGGCGGCTGTTCCGGCTCCTCGGCGGCGTACCGACCTGGCTGGCGCCGCGGCTGGAGCCGCCGGCCCCGGAGACGGCCGAGGCGAACTGAGCACCGCGGCGGCCTGTGAGGGCCGGGTCAGACGTCGGCGCCGTCGAAGTGCTCGCGCACGAGGGACCGCACCAGCGTGAGGTCCCGGGCGATCAGCGCGTCGAGCAGCGCGGTGTGCTCCGCGGCGTCGGCGAGCAGTTCCGCCCGCCGGCCCGGCGGACCGACCGCCGGCGGCCACTGGGACCTGCGGTGCAGGTCGTCGGCGACCTGCACGAGCCGCAGGTTGCCGGAGAGTCCGAGCACCGCGCGGTGGAAGGCGCGGTCGCTCTCGGCGTACGCCGCGCGGTCGCCGGCGGCCGCCGCGGCGACGGTGGCGTCGGCCAGCGGACGGAGCGCGTACCAGTCGGCGGCCGCGACCGTGCGGGCGAGCCGCAGCATGACGGGGATCTCGATCAGGGCGCGCACCTCCGCGAGCTCCGCGAGTTCGCGGGGACCCGGTTCACTGACCCGGAAGCCGCGGTTCGGCACGACCTCGACGGCGCCCTCCGCCGCCAGCTGCTGCATGGCCTCGCGGACGGGTGTGGCGGACACACCGAAACGCGCGCCGAGCGCCGGGGCGGAGTAGACCTCCCCCGGGGTCAGCTCCCCGTCGACGAGTGCGGAGCGCAGGGCGTCCAGGATCTGGCCGCGCACGGAGTGCCGCCGCACGGCGCGGGGGGCGGGGCGCTCGCCGTGGGTGTGCTCGCCGCGTGCCTGTTCGGGCACACGGGCGTCCGGCGGGGTGCCCGCGGACGCGTACGGGCCCATGCCGTCCCACGCTCTGCCCTGCTCCACCGGAACCTCCTCGACCGAGGGGCCGGCTCGCGCGCGCCGGGCCCCGTGTGCACGATAGGCGCAGTGGGCGCCGGTTCCCCCATCGGTCAATTCGGGTAAGGTAAGGCTTACCTGTAAATGATCGTGATTCGGTGGTCCCGTATGACCCTGCCCGTCCTGCTCGCGACCGCCCCGTCCCCGACGGCCGCGGCCTACGCCCGTCTGGCCGAGGTCTTCCCGGGACTGCGGGCCGAGGTGCTCGCCGACGACGCGCCGGACCCCTCCGGAGCGGGCTGGGTCCGGGCGGCGGACCTCGCAGGGGGCGGAGCGGCCGTGGACGGCTTCCTCGCCTGGGACGAGGCGCAGGTGCTCCGGGACTACGGCACCCGGGCCCGACCCGACGTGGTGGCGAGCTTCGGGCTCCACCGCTACGCGTGGCCGGCGTGCCTCCTGGTGACGGTGCCGTGGTTCCTGCACCGGCGGGTGCCCCGGATTCCCGTGGCCGACGTGTCCTTCCACCGGGGGCTCGGTCATCTGGCCCTGCGCGTACGCGAGTTCGCCTGTCTGTCCGGCGATCCCGCCGCAGCCCTGCCCGGCGCCCGGGTCGTGCCCGACGAAGCGGCGCTGCGGGCCGAGGTCCGCGACGCGGTGGCCGAGCACATCGGCCCCGTGCTGGACGGATTCGGGCCCCGCATGCGGCGCGGCAAGCGCGCCCTGTGGGGCATGGCGACCGACGAGATCGTCGAGGGCCTCTGGTACATCGCGCACCTCCTCGGGGAGGAGGGCCGGGCGATGGCCGAGCTGGAGGAACTGCTGCCGGGCACGACCAAGCCGTACGTGGGGACCGCGGGCTTCCGCGAACTGACCGGACCCGACGGCGAGTCGCTGCCTACCCGGGACCGGGCGAGCTGCTGCCTCTTCTACACCCTGCGGCCCGAGGACACCTGCGTGACCTGCCCGCGCACCTGCGACGACGACCGCGTCCGCAGGCTCGCCGCCACCGCGTGAGCCGCGCGACCGCTCACACCACCCGGCCGGGCGACCGGAATTCGAACGCAACACGGCTCGCCCTTATGTGCGTTCGAGAAGATTCCGCCCAACGATGAGGCCCGCCGACCCAATGGCGTTCACTTGCCCCGAATCCCGCTGAGCGGCCCGGAATTTCCGTCACGATGGCGCCCGAAACGCCCTACGTGACGCAAGGGACCGCGCATGAGACTGACCGACATATCGCTTGACTGGCTGCTTCCGGGCGCCGTGCTGCTCGTGGGGGTCATGGCGGCGGTGACGGTGGTCGCGCGCGGCAAGCGCGCCGCTGAGAAGGCCGCGGCCGACGACAGCTGGGAACGCAGCGAGGAGCGCCGCCGGCGCAAGGAGGCGCTCTACGCCACCGCCTCGTACGTCCTGCTGTTCTGCTGTGCCGCGGTCGCCGCCGCCCTCTCCTTCCACGGGCTCGTCGGCTTCGGCCGGCAAAACCTCAGCCTCTCCGGGGGCTGGGAGTACCTCGTGCCCTTCGGCCTCGACGGGGCCGCGATGTTCTGTTCGGTGCTCGCGGTGCGTGAGGCGAGCCACGGTGACGCGGCTCTGGGCTCACGGCTGCTGGTGTGGACGTTCGCCGGTGCCGCCGCCTGGTTCAACTGGGTGCACGCGCCGCGCGGCATGGACCACGCGGGCGCCCCGCACTTCTTCGCGGGCATGTCGCTCTCGGCCGCGGTGCTGTTCGACCGCGCGCTGAAGCAGACGCGCCGTGCGGCGCTCCGCGAGCAGGGCCTGGTGCCCCGCCCGCTGCCGCAGATCCGGATCGTCCGGTGGCTGCGCGCCCCCAGGGAGACGTTCGGCGCCTGGTCGCTGATGCTCCTCGAGGGCGTACGGACCCTGGACGAGGCGGTGGACGAGGTGCGCGAGGACCGCCGGGAGCGGGAACAGGACCGGCACCGCAGGAAGGACCAGGCCAAGCTGGACCGGGCCCACATCAAGGCCCTGAACCGGCAGAACCGGGTATGGGGGCGCGGCGGACGGTCGGGCCGCCAGGTGGACGTGCAGGCCATCGCCCCGGCGGCGGGAGGCGGCCCCCCGGCCGTCGCGGAGCCCGCCATAGCAGAGCCCGGACAGCTGCCCCTGCGCCCCCGTCCATCGCTGCAAGCCGTGAACGGCCCGAAATCCAGGAGTACTTCGGCACAGACCACGAGCGGTGAACCCGCGACCGTCGACCTCACCGCCGAGGACGACACCCAGGCCCTGCCCCGGCTCGATTCGCTGGAGCAGAAACTCAAGGACCTGGAGCAGCAGTTCGGCTGAGCATCAGGCCAAGCCGCCGCTCAGCTCGAACCAGACCACCTTGCCCAGTGCCTGAGTCGTGACTCCCCAGGAGTCCGCCAGGCTCTGGACGAGGAGCAGTCCCCTGCCGTGCGTACCGTCGTCGGCGTTCGGTACGTACGGCGCGGGCTCCTGCTCCGTCATGAAGTCGCGCACCTCCACGCGCAGTCGCGCGGGGGCGGAGGTGACGGTGACCACGGCCCCGTTCCGCGTGTGGATCAGGGCGTTCGTCACCAGTTCGGAGAGCAGCAGTTCGGCCACGTCGGTGTCCTCCTGCCGCCGCCGGTAGCGCAGGAAGTCCCGCAGCGCCCCGCGTATCTCGCCCACGGCCGACAGATCCGCGTGCCCGAGTCTGCGATGCAGCCGTGCCGGCGGACTCTCCCGGCGCTTCGTCATGTCCCCCGCACGCACGATGAATCGGCCCCTCTCTGTCCCGCTTCGCTCCGTCATGTCTCGAACGCTCGCCCCCGATGCATGCCCCATCGGCGAGCGGTCAAGCCAATCTGGGCGTCAACAGATGAACGCACGGCCGCACACGGGGCCCGTCGCCGTCGCACGCACCGGTGTTCGTACTCACCGTTAACATGCGGAAAATTCACACGAGTTGGCGTTGACGGATGGGTGTCTACGCGCGTCATCATGGTGGGCATGCGAATCCCCCCACGGATCACCACGCTCGGCGGCGTCGCCGCCCTCCTGTCCGTCCTCTTCGTATCGGGACCCGTGACGGCGTCGGCCGCGACCGTCCCCTCGACCACCGCGGTGGGCAGTGTCTGCTACTCCGCGCTGCCGTCCGAGGCACATGACACGCTCGGCCTGATCGAGGACGGCGGCCCGTTCCCGTACGAGGAGGACGGCACGGTCTTCCAGAACCGGGAGGCCGTCCTGCCGGATCAGGGCACCGGCTACTACCACGAGTACACGGTCGTCACACCCGGCTCCCCCACCCGCGGGGCCCGCCGGATCGTGACGGGCGAGGAAGCCCAGGAGGACTACTACACGGCGGACCACTACGAGTCGTTCGACCTCGTCGACCACGACTGCTGATCCGCACCCCCGGTCCGGTCCGCGCCGCAGTCCCCCACCTGCGGCGCGGGCCTCCGGACCGGCACCCGGCGCCTCCGGGAGCCACGCTTGTACGCTCCTGGCATGACCGTGACCTATGTGATCGAAGGCTCCCGGATCACCGGCCTCGACGACTTCTGGGACCGGATCGGCGAAGCCGTGAACGGCCCCGGAGGCTATTTCGGCCGAGGACTGGACGCCTTCGCGGACTGTCTGCGTGGCGGCTTCGGCACCCCGGACGACGGCGATTTCGTCATCGAATGGCGGGACCACGCCGCCTCCGCACGCGCACTCGGGCATGCGGAGACCGCTCGCAGGCTGCACGAACGGCTGCCCCGGGTACATCCCTCGAACCGGGCGGGCGTGGAACGGGAGATCGCCGAGGCCCGGGCCGGACGCGGTCCGACACTGTTCGGCCGGCTCGTCGGCATCATCGGTGAGACGGCAGGACCGGAATCCCTGCGCCTTCGCTGAGGGACGAGGACCGACGGCCCCGCTCCGCCGTCGGGTGAGGGCCGGTCAGTGGATGACGTCGAAGACGTTCTTCTGGAGACCGTTGGCGTAGACCTCGTGCTCGACGAGCTTCAGCTTCTGCGTGTCCTTGTCCGTGTCGCTGAACAGTCTCTTGCCCGCGCCGAGCAGGAGGGGGAAGACGAGCAGGTGGTAGCGGTCGATGAGCCCGGCGTCCGAGAGGCTCCGGTTCAGCGCGGCGCTTCCGTGGACGATGAGCGGACCGCCCTCGGTCTCCTTCAGGGCGGCGACGTCGTCGAGGGAGCGCAGGATCGTGGTGCCGCCCCAGTCCGCGACCAGGTCGTCCTCGGTGAGCGTGGTGGACACGACGTACTTCGGCATCACCTTGTAGTCGGCGAAGTCCTCCATGTCCGGCCAGACAGGGCTGAACGCCTCGTAGCTGACGCGGCCGAGCAGCATCGCCCCGGCCTCCTTCTGCTCGCGTCCCTTGAGCGCGTACGCCTCGGGAAGGAACTCCACGTCCTTGAACGTCCACCCGGAGTTGCGGTAGCCGGGTTCGCCTCCCGGTGCCTCGACGACGCCGTCGAGGGAGACGAAGGCCGTGCTGATCAGAGTGCGCATCTGGTGTCCTCGGTGTCTCGTGTCCGGTGCTCCGCGAATCAGGGCGGCACGAGCCGTGGACAACTCCCGGCAGCGGCCCGCCCATCGGTTCTCAGACCGCGCGCGCCCCGGAAACTCATCGGCGGCCCGCCCGCCCGCGGAGGGGCGCCGCCCCGCCAGGAGACGGGGGGCGGCGCCAGGGCGCTCAGGGGCGCGGCACGTTGCGGATGTTGGAACGGGCCATCTGGAGCATCCGCCCGACACCGCCGTCCAGCACGATCTTGCTGGCCGAGAGCGCGAAGCCGGTGACCATGTCCGCGCTGATCTTGGGCGGGATGGAGAGGGCGTTGGGGTCGGTGACCACGTCGACGAGCGCCGGTCCCTTGTGCCTGAACGCCTCCTTGAGCGCACCCTCCAACTGCTTCGGCTTCTCCACGCGCACGCCGTAGGCACCGGCAGCCCGCGCGACGGCGGCGAAGTCGGGGTTGGTGTTGGTCGTACCGAACGACGGCGGGCCCCCGACCAGCATCTCCAGCTCGACCATGCCGAGCGCGGAGTTGTTGAAGAGGACCACCTTCACCGGCAGGTTGTACTGGACGAGTGTGAGGAAGTCACCCATCAGCATGGTGAATCCGCCGTCACCGGACATGGACACGACCTGGCGGTTCCGGTCGGTGAACTGCGCCCCGATGGCCTGCGGCAGCGCGTTCGCCATCGAGCCGTGGCTGAACGAACCGATCACCCGGCGCTTGCCGTTGGGCGTGAGGTAGCGCGCCGCCCAGACGTTGCACATGCCGGTGTCGACCGTGAACACGGCGTCGTCGTCCGCGATCTCGTCGAGGACCGACGCGACGTACTCGGGGTGGATCGGCACGTGCTTCTCGACCTTGCGGGTGTACGCCTTGACCACGCCCTCGAGTGCGTCGGCGTGCTTCTTCAGCATGCGGTCGAGGAACTTGCGGTTCGTCTTGGTCTTCACCCGGGGGGTCAGGCAGCGCAGCGTCTCGCTCACGTCGCCCCACACCGCCAGGTCGAGCTTCGAGCGCCGGCCCAGGTGCTCGGGGCGCACGTCCACCTGGACGATCTTCACATCGGTCGGGAGGAACGCGTTGTAGGGGAAGTCCGTGCCCAGCAGGATCAGCAGATCGCACTCGTGCGTGGCCTCGTAGGCGGCGCCGTAACCGAGCAGTCCGCTCATGCCGACGTCGTACGGGTTGTCGTACTGGATCCACTCCTTGCCACGCAGCGCGTGGCCGACCGGGGCCTTCACCCGTTCGGCCAGCTCCATGACCTCGGCGTGCGCGCCCGCCGTCCCGCTCCCGCAGAACAGCGTCACCCGCTTGGCCTCGTCGATCATCCTGCAGAGCTTGTCGATCTCCTCGTCCCCGGGCCGCACGGACGGCCGCGAGGTGACCAGGGCGTGTTCGACGGACTTGTCGGGTGCCGGCTGCGAGGCGACGTCACCGGGCATCGACACGACGCTGACACCGCCGCGGCCGATGGCGTGCTGGATGGCGGTCTGGAGCAGGCGCGGCATCTGCTGCGGGTTGGAGATCATCTCGTTGTAGTGGCTGCACTCCTGGAAGAGCAGCTCGGGATGGGTCTCCTGGAAGTAGCCGAGGCCGATCTCGCTGGACGGGATGTGCGAGGCGAGTGCGAGCACCGGCGCCATGGAGCGGTGGGCGTCGTACAGGCCGTTGATCAGGTGCAGATTGCCGGGGCCGCACGAACCCGCGCAGGCGGCGAGGTTCCCGGTGACCTGTGCCTCGGCTCCCGCGGCGAACGCGGCGGTCTCCTCGTGCCTGACCTGGATCCACTCGATGGCGGCATTGCGGCGGACGGCGTCGACCACGGGGTTGAGGCTGTCGCCGACGACTCCGTACAGCCGCTTGACCCCCGCCCGGACCAGGATGTCGACGAACTGTTCCGACACGTTCTGCTTGGCCATGGGTGCGCACCTTCTCTGCGTCAGGCTGTCCGTGACTCCATCAACCCACGCCGCGCCCCGTTACGCCTCCCAGACCGCCGCGCACGTACGGTCGTCCGCGTACCCCTTGGTGCGGAGCTGTATGTCGGCGAGGTAGGCGGGCAGTCCCGGCGGGACCTCCGACGCCCAGCGCCGCGCGAGCTCCACGGCGAGCGCGGGTTCTCCGCGCATCGGCTCGGCCATGCCGCTCCCGCAGAGCAGCAGCGTGTCGCCCGGACGGGCGACGGACGCGCGGAAGCGGAAGGGCTCGGCGGGCTGCGGCGGCGGCCCCTCCTCGTACGGCGACGGGGGCGTGGTGATCTGCAGGTCCATCGTGAGCCGGTCCCCGGCGGGACCCTCCTCCTCCACGGCGTCCGCCGAAGCGGGGAGCGCCGTGGCGGGGAGCACCGGGTCGAGGTCCTGCCAGGCGCCGTCACGGAGCCTGAAGAGGCCACCGCGGCCCGTGCCGAAGAAGACCCGGGTGCGGCAGTCCGGGTCCGCGGACAGCAGCAGGCAGCCCAGTCCCGCGGTGTACGCGGACGGATCGAGGCCGAGTTCCGCGGCGCGGGAGCGCAGCCTGCCGTACGTACGGTCGGTGAGGCGGTGCAGTCCGGACTTGAGGTCGCCCCTGCGCCCCGCCCTTATGTCGTCGGAGAGCCGCGCGTGGCTCCGGGCGACGGCACCGCCGATCCAGCGGCAGGCGTCGGCCGCGGCGAGATGCGCTCCGTCGGCGCCCCGGGCCCCGCCGGCGACGGCGACCAGGACGAGCGCCGCGTCGCCGGACCCGAATCGGGCGGTGAGCAGCGCGTCGCGCCGGGGCTCCCCGCGGAAGCGGGCGGAGTCCCCGCGCACCGACGCGGCGCGCAGCGTGAACGTCCCGTACCGCGCGCCGTCCAAGACGGTGTCGGGCAGGGTGCCGTCGAGGTCGTCGGGCCCGGAGGGGGGCAGGGCCGCGGGTTCGGCGTCGTAGGTCGGCGGCCGGTCCCCGACGTGGCCCACGACGGGGCGCGCCGGCGGTTCGGGGCTGTCGGGCACGGTGGGCGGTGCGGGGGGCGGCGGCGGGGCGGCGAAGGTACGTGGTCCCCGCTGTCCGGCGGGGGTCTCCCAGGGCGCCCGCTCGGCGGTGGGCGGACGGGGCGGTGCGGGGGGCACGGGAGGCGGCCCGGGCGGAGGAGTCGGGGGCGTCGCCGCGGCTGTCGGACTCCCGGGCGCGGAAGCCGGGGGCGGGGGCTCGGGTGCGCGTTCCGGCCGCGGTGCGGCGTGCCGGGGCGAGCGCCTCTGCGGGAGCGGGGCCGCCTCCGGCAGACGCGGGTCGGGCAGCGGGACCACGGTGACCGGATGGTCCGCACCCCCCGCACCTGTCGTGTCCCCCGGGCCCACGGCGTCCGACGCGGAGTCGAAGCGGTCGTCGAGGCTGTCGGCCGCGCTGCTCGGCCCGGTGTCCCGCGCGGTGTCGTCGTACAGCTTCCGCCACCAGTCGTCCTCGTCTGCGGCGGGCGTCTCCCCCTGCTGGCTCATGCCCATAGTGTCCACCGCACGGGGCGTACGAAAACGGGGCATCCGGAAAATCGGCCCGGAAGTGGCAGGGGGCGGGGACCCGCCGGGCGTCCCCACCCCCCACGGGAAGGTCGCCCGGCGGGCCGGTTCGAGGGTCCGGTCCGGCGCCGGTGAATGGCTGGTACCGAAGAGGCGTCAGACTGCCAGAGGTGCAGGTGCGAAGGGGCATGATGGGCCCGGCGGGTTTACGCCGTGGCCGTTTCCCGCCGACCCGCCGACGGGCGCGGCGACGTACGACGACCACTCCGGGGAGGGCCGAGGATGCTGGCAGCGATAGGTCTGGACGAGAGACAGGAAGCGGCCTACAGGGCGCTGGTCGCGGCCGGGGCCGCGGAGGTGTCCGACCTCGCGCGGCGGCTGTCCCTGCCGGAGGCGGACACCGAGCGCGCGCTGCGCGGGCTGGAGCAGCAGGGACTCGTCGCCCAGTCGTCGTCGCGGGCGGACCGCTGGGTGGCAGCACCCCCCGGGGTCGCGCTCGGGGCGCTGCTGACCCAGCAACGGCACGAACTCGAGCAGGCCGAGCTGGCGTCGGTGCTGCTCGCCGAGGAGTACCGGGCCGAGGCCGCCGAACCCGCGGTGCACGATCTGGTGGAGGTGGTGACGGGGGCGAGCGCCGTCGCCCACCGCTTCCACCAACTCCAGCTGGGCGCCCAGTCCGAGGTCTGCGCCCTGGTCACGGGGAAGCCGATCGCGGTGACGGGTATGGAGAACGAGTCGGAGGAGCGGGCGTCGATGCGGGGCGTGGCCTACCGCGTCGTGGTGGAGCGCGACGTGCTGCACCTCCCGTCCGGGATCGTGGAGCTGACCGCGGCGCTGAGCCGCGACGAGCAGTGCCGGGTCGTCGACCGGGTGCCGACGAAGCTGGTCCTCGCCGACGCCTCGCTGGCCATGGTTCCCCTGACCGGCCGGGGTGCCGAGCCCGCCGCACTGGTGATCCACGCCAGTGGGCTGCTGGAGTCCCTGACGGGTCTCTTCGAGGCCGTCTGGCGTGACGCGATGCCGTTGCGGCTGGGCACCGCGGGGATCGGTGAGGAGAACGGCCCCGGTGCGGATCCCACCGACCTGGAGATCCTCTCGCTGCTCCTGGCCGGCCTGACCGACGCCAGCGTCGCCAAACAGCTGGATCTGGGTCTGCGGACGGTCCAGCGCCGGGTGAAGGGGCTCATGGAACTCACCGGCGTCACGACGAGGCTGCAACTGGGCTGGCACGCGTACGAACGCGGCTGGGTCGCCCGGGCCCCCCGCTGACGGGCACTCCTCCCCGCCGTGACGCTCCGGTCGTGGCGGTGGACGGGGGGTGCCCCGCGGCCGTCGCCGCGAAGGCCTGACGGGCGGGACCGGGCGGTGTCCGGCAGGCTGGTCGGATGAGTGTGTGGCAGCTCGTCGCCGTGGGAGCGGTGATGCTGCTCGGCCTGGTCGGCGTGCTGGTGCCGGGCGTGCCCGGGCAGGCGATCGTGTGGGCCGCGGTCCTGTGGTGGGCGCTGTCCGACCCGACCCCCGTCGCCTGGGGGGTGCTCATCGGCGCGACGTGCGTGCTGCTGGTCAACCAGGCGCTGAAGGCGGTACTGCCCTCCCGCCGCCCCCGCGAGTCCGGGGCACCACGCGGGACGCTGATGGCCGGGGGCATCGCGGCCATCGCGGGCTTCTTCGTGATCCCGGTGATCGGCGCGATCCTCGGATACGTGGCGGCGGTCTACGGCGCGGAACGCGTGCGGCTCGGCAGCAGGGCCGCGGGCTGGGCCTCGCTCAAGTCGGTGATGCGCGCGACGGGGTACTCCGTGCTGGTCGAACTCTTCTGCTGTCTCCTGGTGGCCGGGGCGTGGCTGGGAGCACTCGTCCGGGGCTGAGGACGGGGCGAAGCAGCCCGGTGGAGCCGGGTGACGGGCGGCGTGGATCGCCGGCCCGGCACCCGGTCGGTACCGCTATCGGATCCGGCCCCGCTTCATCTCCATCGCGGCCCGGCCCTCCGCTCCCCTGCGCTTCCACTCGCGCAGGGTCTCGCTCCGCAGCCGGGCGTCGGTCTTGGCCGCGATGCGGTGGTTCTCACGGAGCAGCTTGCGGTAGCTGTCCAGGCGCCGCTCGGCCAGCGAGCCGTCCTCGATGGCGGCGAGCACGGCGCAGCCGGGCTCCGACTCGTGGGCGCAGTCCTGGAAGCGGCACCGCCCGGCGAGGTCCTCGATCTCGGAGAAGACCTGACCGACTCCGCTCTCCGCGTCCCAGAGGCCCACCCCGCGCAGCCCGGGGGTGTCGATCAGGACACCCCCGCCGGGCAGTACGAGGAGATTGCGGGTCGTGGTCGTGTGCCGGCCCTTGCCGTCGACGTCGCGGGCCGCGCGCACGTCCATCACGTCCTCCCCGAGGAGCGTGTTGGCCAGCGTCGACTTTCCGGCGCCCGAGGTGCCGAGGAGCACGCTCGTGCCGGAGCCGACGATCGCGCCGAACACGTCGACGCCCTCCCCCGTCGCGGAGCTGACGGGCAGCACCTGCACCCCGGGGGCGATGCGTTCGATGTCCTCGACGAGGTGGCCGAGCGTGACGGGATCCGGTACGAGGTCCGCCTTGGTGAGCAGCACGAGGGGATGTGCCTCGTACGGCCCGGTGTCCGCCCCGTCGCCGAGCAGGGCCGCACCCGCCGTGCTGGACATGGCGAGTGCGAGGAACCGCTCCAGTCGGCCGAGGTCGAGGTCGACGGCGAGCGAGACGCAGATGACGATGTGATCGATGTTGGTGGCGAGCACCTGGCCCTCGGAACGCTGCGAGGACGTCGAGCGTACGAAGGCCGTGCGGCGGGGCAGGAGCGTGCGCACGAACTGCGGGTCGCCGTCGGGGTCGACGGCGACCCAGTCGCCGGTGCAGACGATCCGCATGGGGTCGCGGGGCACCACGAAAGCGGTGTCCGCCCTGAGGGTGCCGTCGGGCGTGACCACGTCGCACTGACCGCGGTCCACCCTCACGACACGTCCCGGCAGGAGACCCTGCTCGGCGAACGGCGCGAAGGCGGCGGCCCAGTCGTCGTCCCAGCCGTACGGGGTCAGCGCGTGCGACGGGGACGAAACCTGGGAATGGGAGAAAGACAAGGGAAACCCTTCACAAGGGCGGCCCCGGCACCGCGCGCTCGGGCACGGGTGTGGTGGAGAGGTTCAGCCGGTGGCCGCAGGGGTGGGAACGATGCACTTCGGGTCGTGGGCAGTGCCCACCGCAGCGACAGTCATCAATGTCCTCACCTCCTGGTTCCTTGAACTGCGCACACCCTAGCGCCGCACCCGCGGGCGCCGTCAACAGGTTTTCCCCACGCCCCGACGGCCTGCGCCGGAGCCGCCCGGTTCGCCGCGGCGGTCCCCGATCGGGTGATACGCGTGCACACGTACCGGTATCGGGCCGTTAGGGTGCCGGACATGAGCTCATCGAACTCCGTCACCACCCCTTACTCACCTGCCCAGTTGGGGACCCAGATCCTCATCGCCTGGAGCGGTTCGAACCCTGCCACGGGCAGCGAGACGGCCTTCCTCCTGACCTACTCGCTGGGCGACGGCCCGGAGGGGCCCGAAGTCGGCGAGAGGGCGATGCACACGGCGCTGGAGCGCAGCGGACTGCGGGTCGGGGGCGAGACCCTGGACGCCTCGGAGCTGCCGAACCTCCCGGTGAAGCTGCTCATCCAGGCCGGCCAGGTCGTGCTGACCCTGCCGCACTTCAAGGCGCAGTACACCGTGCCGGCCGAGTGGCTGGCGGTGGCACGGTCGGCCGGTGTGGTCCACGGGATGTTCGCCACGCGCCCCTGGCCGGCGGCGGTCCCGGGGCAGCCGGTCGGCGAGGACCTGCTCCGCTCCTTCGTGGCCGACCCGGACGTCGTGGGGACGTCCGCCCACTGCCTCCTGCCGGTGCGCAGCCTGGGCTGACCCACCTCCGCACACCGGACGCGCCAAGGGCGATGCCCACCACCCCCCGTCGAGTGGTGGGCATCGCCGTGTGCGCATGCCGTACAGCGAAATGCGGGCGGTCCCGCGGGCGTACGCCCCGGACCGCCCGCATCTCGGTGGCGTCAGCTGTTGCCGGCGCCGTTGCCCGAGAGGACCGGGATGTCGTTCAGGATGTGCGACAGCGGCTCGTCGCCCTTGGCCTGCGTGGAGTTGTCGGCGCACTGCTGGTTCTGCGGGTTGGACAGGACGTTGATGTCCTGGACCGCGATCGGGATGACACCGATCAGCGAACCGACGTTGGCCTTCACCGGCAGAGCGATGCAGGGCTTGTTCAGCGAGCCCTGGACGAGGCTGAGCTGCGGGCTCTGGTCGCCCTTGGTCGCGCTGTTGCCGTAGTTCGCCTCGGCGCCGTTGCCGTTCACCGTCGTCGTGCCGTGGTCGTCACCGATCGCCATGGCCGAGGGGGCCGCAGCAGCCGAGAGACCGATCAGGGACACAGCCACAGCGGCGCCGGCCATCATCTTCTTCATTGCGCTTCACCTTTCGGAGCGTCCCGTTGTGGAACGTCCTGACTAACTCAGACCGGACGGTTTGGTTCCGCTACACCACTCGAACGGGTTGTACCGGTTTCCACGTCGACGTCCGCGACCTTCTGCCGCTAACCCGCTCTGCGTGCGGCGGGGACGAACGCGCCTTCTCCGCGTCGCCCCGGCGCCGCCGGGGCCGGTGGCGCGGAGGCCGCGCCTGCGGGGTTCCACTCCGCCTCGCCCCGCGCCGCCGCGCGCCATTCGGCGAGCAGGCGGTCGTAGATGGGCGTGGAGCTCTCCGGAGGTCGTCCGGGGCCGGGAGAATGATGACTGTCGTACAGGTCCATGGGGCGCACCTACCCGGCCGCGCGGGAGGCGTCGGCGGGCGCTGCGGCAACCGGCCCAATATCCGCACTATCGGGCTACCCGACGTGCGGACCGGGCCTCCCCGCCCGCGACAGACGTGTGGGGCCAGACGTCCGGCGCTCCCGACCCGACGGTCGGTCGCGCCCCGGACGCACTGGCCCCACACATCCTCACGGACTACGACGAGGCGGGAAGCGGCAGGCTCCGGCCTGAACGTGCACGGAGACCACCGATGTGACGCAGCGTCAGTTGTTGCCGGCGCCGTTGCCCGAGAGGACCGGGATGTCGCTGAGGATGTGCGACAGCGCCTCGTCACCCTTGGCCTGGGTGGAGTTCTCGGTGCACTGCTGGTTCTGCGGGGAGGACAGGACGTTGACGTCCTGGACCGAGATCGGGACGAGCCCGAGGAGCGAGCCGACGTTGGCCTTCGCCGGGAGCGCGATGCAGGGCTTGTTGAACGAGCCCTGGATGAGGCCGATCTGCGGGCTCATGTCGCCGTGCGTGCTGCTGTTGCCGTAGTACTGGTCGGCACCGTTGCCGTTGACCGACGTCGTGCCGTTGTCGTTGCCGATCGCCATGGCCGAGGGGGCCGCGGCGGCGGAAACACCGGCGACGGAGGCGGCGACCGCCGCGGTCGCCAGGATCTTCTTCATCATGAACGTGCCCTTCTGGTTAATCCGTTGCCCGCCTGTCCGGAGCATTCTGAACAACTGCGCCCGACGGGATTCGGTTGCGCCGTATCACTCGAACGATTTCCCGGGTCCCCTTTCCATGGAAATCCGGGAACCGGCCTGTGGGGGGCGACGCGGGAGCAGGGACCACCGAATACGGTCAGCCGCCGAGCGGAAGCCCGCCGAGGAGCGGTGCGGCGGCATCCGCCACATCCGTCACGGTCTCCGCGGAGGAGCCCACGTCCTCCTTGGCGGACTCGGCGGTCCGGCCGACCATGTCGACCACGGGGTTCACCACCTGGTCGGGGATCTGCGGCACGGCCGACGTCAGCTGGTTCACGCCGGTGGTGAGACTGATCCGGGGGGCGGTGGGGGTGGCCACCGCGGCGGAGGCGGGCGCGGCCGCTCCGAGGGTGGCCACGGAACCCGCGACGAGGGCGACGGTCTTCGCGAACTTCACTTTCTCAGATCCCTTCTCGGGCGGCATCCGCCGCCTCTGGACGGGACAACGATCAAGCCTTACGCGGGGAAACTGCGCACCCCCGGAATTTCACCCGGCACCGACGGGGAAGGCCCCGGACCGCTGTGTGCGGTCCGGGGCCTTCTCATGACGAGCCGTCGGCTCGGTCAGGTGGAACTCAGTCGTTGATGCAGGCGTTGCCGAACGCCGGGTTGAGCAGACCGATGACGTTGACGGTGTTACCGCAGACGTTCACCGGGATGTGGATCGGGACCTGGACGACGTTGCCCGACAGGACGCCCGGGGAACCGACGGCAGCAGCCTCGGCGCCGGAGTCGGCCATGGCCGGGGCAGCGGCGCCGAGCGCCATGAGGGTTCCGGCGGCGACGGCGGCGACCTTGGTGTACTTCACTTTCATCCCTTTCTGCAGCGGAGTCCTGAGCGGACACGTCTTTCGTGGCCGCACGAGCGCTTGTCCCAACGCACTCGTGACTCCGGAGCTGTTATCCGTAACGATCGGTGGGCGGCATCGAAACGCTATGCGCGAAGTTTCTCGGAAAACCGCCCGGATGCTGCAGGCCCGGGCCGCACGATGGAGGAGTGTCGGCGACCCGGACCGGTTCTTGCGGCCCGGTCAGCGGTTGCCGGCACCGTTGCCGGAGAGAACCGGAATGTCCGACAGGATGTGCGACAGCGGCTCGTCACCCTTGGCCTGGGTGGAGTTGTCCGCGCACTGCTGGTTCTGCGGGTTGGACAGGACGTTGACGTCCTGGACCGCGACGGCGGCGAGGATGCCGACGAGCGCACCGGCGTTGGCCTTGACCGGCAGGGCGATGCAGGGCTTGTTCAGCGAGCCCTGGACGAGGCTGAGCTGCGGGCTCTGGTCACCCTTGGTCGCGCTGTTGCCGTAGTTCGCCTCGGCGCCGTTGCCGTTCACCGACGTCGTGCCCGTGTCGTCGCCGATCGCCATGGCGCTGGTCGCCGAGAGACCGAGGATGGAGGCGGCGACGGCACCCGTAGCCAGAACCTTCTTGATCACGATGAACCCTTCTCGTACCGATTGCCCCGAGGCGGAGCGCCCTGATCAACTCGCGGCCGGGCGTTTGGTTCCCCCCGACGGCCCCCGTTCACCCGAATGCCAGACGGTGCCACTCGGAGGAGAACATCCGTGCGTGACCCTTTCGGGTGGTTACACAATTTGCACCGCTCTCCAAGTTTCCCCCGTAACCGTTGTGTCGTTATGGAGTCGTCCGCGTCGATGGAATGACTTCCATCAGGGTCACCGCCCGCGCGAATTTCCCGGAGAAGGGCATGTAATGCGACAGGTTCTGAATAAAAGCATGATCGTCATGGCGGCGGCGTCGGGCATCCTGACCGCCGCGGGCGGCTATGCGCACGCCGATGCGTCGGCGGACGGAGTCGCCGCCAATTCGCCCGGTGTCGGCTCGGGCAACGCCGTACAGGTCCCGGTGCACGTCCCGGTCAACCTCTGCGGCAACACCGTCAATGTGATCGCTCTGCTGAACCCGGCCTTCGGCAACAGCTGCGCGAACGTCAGCTCGCACGGCGACCACGGTGGCGGGTCCGGCGCGAGCGCGGACGGCCACGCGGTCGGATCCCCCGGTGTCGCTTCCGGCAACCTCGGCCAGATCCCCGTCGAGATCCCGGTGAACGTCTGCGGCAACACCATCGACGTCGTCGGTGCGCTGAACCCGGCGTTCGGCAACTCCTGCGCCAACCACAGTGGTCACGACCACGGCAACCCGCCGGTCGACGAGCCGCCCGTCGACGAGCCGCCGACGGAGGAGCCCCCGACCGAGGAGCCGCCCACGGAGGAGCCCCCGACCGAGGAGCCTCCGACCGAGGAGCCGCCGTCGGAGGAGCCGCCCAGCGAGGAGCCTCCCACCTCGGTGCCGCCGACCTCCAAGCCCCCGGTGGACCAGCCGCCGGCCGGTAACCCCGGCCCGAACACGCCTGGCACGCAGCTGGCGCAGACCGGCGCCGGCGACATCGGCCTGGCCGCCGGTGCGAGCGCGGCGCTGCTGCTGGGTGGCACGGTGCTCATGCGCCGCACCCGTGGTTCGCGCAACTGACGCAGTGACCGCGAAGGGCCGTTCCGGCAGCGTCATGCTGCCGGAACGGCCCTTCCGTGCGTGCGGGCGCCGGTTCGGACGCGGCGCGTCCACGGTGCCGGAGGAACGGCACGGCGTTCGGCGCGCGCGGGCAGCGGCTGCTCGCGCCGCCGTGGCCGTAGCCATAGCCATGTGGGCGCATCGGCCCGGCGAACGGCCGCTGTCCCGCAGCCGATCGCTCGCCCTACCGGTGGATCCATCGGGAATCGTGCATCGCGAGCGCACCGGTTCCCTGGCACGCGGAACCCGTGCCCGGGTCTCGGACGGCCGGACCGACCTACCGCCCGCCGCGTCGTGGCTCCACCGTTCGACGCGCACGAAAGGTGGACGACCAGGGGCGGGAGAGCGTGTTCAGCCACGAACGACGTCAACACGCGCAGCGAGCTGCGCCGCCACGACGCACCGCTGTTCGACCTCCTCCAGCGTGTCCACCGAGGCATCCCGCTGCCGGCCTGACCGCTCGGCTCGCCGCGTCCAGCGCCGTCGACGGGCAGTTCCTTCGTGCTTTCGGGGGGTGTCGCGGCGCGCCGCCGGAGTTCGAAATTCGAACAACGTAGCGTCGCGTTGTGCCCTCCTACGCCTTTCCTCAGGACCTCCTCGACGCCCAGGCAGCCCTCGACGAGGTGCAGGCGGAGCATGATCTGTTCGCCCAGGTCCTGCCGTGGTCGGCGGACGCCATGCCCGGCCACCGGCCGGAGCAGGACGCCCGCCCCGGCTACACGCCGGAGCAGGCGGAGCGCCTGGCCGCGTACCGGGCACGCATCCTGGACCTGACCACGCAGGTCATCACGCACCCGTACTGGGAGTCTCTGCCGGGTCCGGACCGGGTGGAGGCCCGCACCGTGCTCAGGCACGTCAACGACCCGGACGACCCGGGGGCGTAGTCACCCCCGACGCCTGCCCGACGGCACACCGCCCCCGGGGGCGCCCCGGGTCTCCCCGAGGACCGGAGGGGGCGGCCGGGGGTGAGGGGGCGAGGGTCAGGCGGTGATGCGTTCGAAGACGGCGGCGAGGCCCTGACCGCCGCCGATGCACATGGTCTCCAGGCCGTAGCGCGCCTCGGCGCGGTGCATCTCGTGGCTGAGCGTGGCGAGGATGCGGGCGCCGGTGGCGCCGACCGGGTGGCCGAGCGAGACGCCGGAACCGTTGACGTTGATCCGCTGGTCGTGGTCCTTCTCGCCGAGCCCCAGCTCCCGGGTGCAGGCCAGGACCTGGGCGGCGAACGCCTCGTTGATCTCGATCAGGTCGAGGTCGGCGAGGGTGAGCCCGGCGCGGCCGAGGGCCGCGTGGGTCGCCGGGACGGGGCCGATGCCCATCGTCGCGGCGGGGACACCGGCGCGGGCGAAGGAGACGAGGCGGACGAGCGGGGTCAGGCCGAGGCGTTCGGCGGTCGCCGCGCTCGTCACCAGGCAGGCGGCGGCCGCGTCGTTCTGGCCGCTGGCGTTGCCCGCCGTGACGGTCGCCTCCGGGTCGGACTTGCCCATGATGGGGCGCAGCCCCGCGAGTTGTTCGGCGGTCGTGTCGGGCCGGGGGTGCTCGTCGGCGGTCACGACGTTCTCGCCCTTGCCGGTGCGTACGGTGACGGGGACGGTCTCCGCGTCGTAGCGCCCCTCCCGGGCGGCGCGGGCGGCCCGCGCCTGCGAGCGCAGGGCGAGGGCGTCCTGGTCGGCCCGGCTGATGGAGTAGGCGCGGCGCAGGTTCTCCGCCGTCTCGATCATGCCGCCGGGCACCGGGTGGTTGACGCCTCCGGCGGTGACGCGGCCCCGGGCCAGCGAGTCGTGGAGCTGGAGGCCGGGGCCCTTGATGCCCCAGCGTCCGTCGTGCGTGTAGTAGGGGGCGGCGCTCATGACGTCGACGCCGCCCGCGATGACGACCTCGCTGAAACCGGCCCGGATCTGCATCGCCGCGTCGAGGACGGCCTGGAGGCCCGATCCGCAGCGCCGGTCGGTCTGGGCGCCGGTGACGGTCTCGGGAAGCCCGGCGTCCAGGGCGGCGACCCGGCCGATGGCCGGGGCGTCGGACGAGGGGTAGGCGTGTCCGAGGATCACCTCGTCGACCCTCCCCGGGTCGATCCCGGTACGGGCGACGATCTCGGCGATGACGCGTGCGGCGAGCGCGGCGGGCGTCTGCCGGGCGAAGGCGCCGCCGAACCGCCCGATGGGTGTGCGCAGCGGCTCGCAGATGACGACATCGGTCGGGTCGGGCACGGCGGAACACCTTTCGGCGGGTTCGGGTGTGTGGGGTGACCTTCGCACCGGACCACTGAGCCGGTCCAATATCGAGTTGGCCGGTGTTCAGGACGCGGCGCGTCTCAATCGGCGCCGGGCGTCGGCAGGGCCTCCTCCGCGACCGCGAGCACCGCCCGCAGGGCCGGCGACGGATTGTCCGCGCGCCAGGCCAGTGCGGCCTGCCGCCGGATGGGAGGACCGGCGAGGGGGCGGTAGACCAGCCCGTTCTGCTGGATGTGGCGTACGGAGGAGACGGTGAGCGTCACCCCGACCCCGGCGGCGACGAGGGCGAGGATCGTGTAGGAGTCCGGGGCCTCCTGCACGACACGGGGGTTGAAGCCGGTGGCCTCGCAGGCCTGGACCATGGCGTCGCGCACCGTGGAGCCCGCGTTGGCGGGGAAGGAGACGAAGGGTTCGTCGGCGAGCACTCCGATCGGGATGCTCTCCAGCCGGGCCAGCCGGTGGTCCGAGGGCAGTGCGCACAGCAGTTCCTCCTCGTCGATGACCCGGTAGGACACTCCGGGCTGGGTGACGGGGAGGCGGACGAAGCCGAGGTCGAGGGAGCCGTCGGCGACCCTGGAGAGGGCGACGTTGGCGTAGGTCTGCCCTGCCATGACCAGTTCGAGCGCGGGGTGGGCGGCGCGCACGGCCCGGGTGAGGAGGGGCAGCGTCTCGTGGCTGGAGGCGCCCGCGAAGCCGAGGGTGACGCGCCCGTACTCCCCGCGTCCGGCGGCCCGCGCGGCGCGTACGGCCGTGTCGAGGTCCGCCAGCACCGTGCGGACGGGTTCCAGGAAGGACTCCCCCGCGCTGGTCAGCCGCACCGAGCGGGTGTTGCGCTCGAAGAGCGTGACACCGAGTTCCTTCTCCAGCCGGCGGATCTGCTGGCTGAGCGGTGGCTGGGCCATCTGCAGGCGCCTGGCGGCCCGGCCGAAGTGCAGTTCCTCGGCCACGGCGGTGAAAGCGGTCAGATGGCGCAGCTCCACGAGGTCGTCCATTCATAGTCCATCGGTCTCGATCGGACCTTAATTTGATATTGGACAGCAATCAATAGGCGCTGAGACGGTGTGGACGACCAGCACGCACTCGCCGAGGAGCACCGTGGAGCGGACGGATACGGCCGACGGGCCGAGCAAGGTCATGTCGATGAGGGAGGCGATCGCCGCCTTCGTGCACGACGGGGCGACCGTCTGTTTGGAGGGCTTCACCCATCTCATCCCGACCGCCGCCGGGCACGAGATCATCCGCCAGGGCCGCAAGGACCTCACCGTCGTGCGGATGACGGCGGACATCGTCGTGGACCAGATGATCGCCGCCGGCTGTGTGTCGCGGCTGGTGTCCTCCTTCGTGGGCAACTCGTCGGCGGGTTCGCTCGGTGAGCTCCGGCGCAGGATCGAGCACGCGGATCCGGCGCCGCTCGCCTTCGAGGAGTACAGCCACTACGGGATGATCTGCCGCTACCTCGCGGGTTCGCAGCGGCTGCCCTTCTATCCCCTGCGCAGTTACGGCGGAAGCGATCTGCCCGCGGTCAACAGTGACCTGCGCAAGGTGACGTCGCCGTATCCGGGCCCGGACGGGGAGCCGGAGCAGATCTACGTCGTGCCGCCGGTGAACCCGGATGTGACGATCATCCACGCCCAGCGGGCGGACCGCCGGGGCAACACCCAGATCTGGGGACTGACGGGCATTCAGGCGGAGGCGGTGTACGCGGCGGACCGGGCGGTCGTCGTGGTCGAGGAGGTCGTCGACGACGACGTGGTCCGCTCGGACCCCAACCGCACGCTCGTCCCGGCCCATGCCGTGGACGCCGTCGTGGTCTGCCCGCGCGGCGCGCACCCGTCCTTCGCGCAGGGCTACTACGACCGCGACAACGCCTTCTACCGCGCCTGGTCCCACATCAGCAAGGACCCGCGGCGGCTGCGGGACTGGCTGGCGGAGTGGGTGTACGGAACGGCGGACCACGCCGAGTACACGGCCAGGCAGGGCGAGGAGTTCTGGGCCGGTCTCGCGGTCGGCGAGGCACTGAGCGAACCGGTGAACTACGGGCGGCGTCTGTGAACGCGCCCTTCGACGAGGAGTCGGCCATGACCACCACTGCGACGGACACCCCGACCTCCTCGGAACTCCTCTCCGTCGTCGCCTCGCGCGAACTCGCCTCCCGGCGCACGGTGTTCGCGGGAATCGGGCTGCCCACGCTCGCGGCCGAGCTCGCCCACCTGACGGTGGCACCCCGCATCGAGGTGGTGTACGAGTCCGGGGTCTGCGGCGCGCATCCCTCACATCTGCCCGAGACCATCGCCGACGCCGTGCTCATCTCGGGCGCGGAGGCCGTCCTGTCGATGCCCGCCCTGTTCGGCTGTGTGCTCCAGGGCGGCCACATCGACGTGGGCTTCCTCGGTGCCGCTCAGATCGACCGGTGGGGCAACCTCAACACCTCGGTCATCGGCGACTGGGAGAGGCCCGACGTGCGGCTCCCGGGATCCGGGGGCGGGATAGAGGTGATGGCCAACTCCCGCGAGGTGTTCGTGGTGATGCGCCGTCACGACCCGCGCTCCTTCACGGCCCAGCTGGACTTCTGCACGACCCCGGGGCCGGACCGCGCACGCGCCGAGGGCATCCGCCCGCTGGGCGCCGGGGTCACCCGGGTCATCACCGAACTGGGCATCCTGGCCCGCTCGGGAGTCGGGGAGGAGCTGCGGCTCGTCGCCGTGCACCCGGGGGTGACGGTCGAACAGGTCCGGGCGGCGACGGGCTGGGACCTGGCGGTGGCCGGCTCGGTGGAGACCGTGCCCCCGCCGACGCAGGCCGAACTGCGGCTCCTGCGCGAGGACGTCGACCCGGACCGCGTCTACCTCCGCTGACGGATCCCGCCCGCCGCCGGCACCCGCCGGGCGGCCGGCGTCTACCTTCGCTGTTGTCGACCGCACCTGCCGAGAGGACGTCACCGCCATGCGTATCAGGATCGTCGGAGCCGGAGCCATGGGGCGCGGCATCGCCCAGTGGGCCGTCACGGGCGGGCACACCGTCGAGCTCTGCGACGTGCGGCCCGAGGCGGTGACGGCTGCCGTGGACTTCGTACGGTCCATGCTGGACCGGGCCGTGGAGAAGGGCCGGATGGAGGCCGGGGACTCCGCGGCCGCTCTGGACCGGCTCGTCCCGCTGGACGATCCGTGGGCGCCGGGCCCCGGGGTCGGTCTGGTCGTCGAGGCCGTGCGGGAGGATCTCGGCACCAAGGCGGAGGTCTTCGCCGAGCTGGAGGCGGCCCTGCCCGCGTCCACGGTCTTCGCCACGAACACCTCCTCCCTCTCGGTGACGCGGATCGCGTCGTCGCTGCGGGACCCGGGGCGGCTCGCGGGGCTGCACTTCTTCAACCCCGTGCCGCTGATGAGGATCGTGGAGGTCGTGCCGGGCGCGGCGACCCGGCCGGAGATCCCGCCTGCCCTGACCGCACTGGTGGAGAGTTGCGGGCACCGTGCGGTCACCGTCGCCGACGCCCCCGGCTTCCTGGTCAACCACGCGGGCCGGGGCCTCGTGACGGAGGCACTGGCGCTGCTGGAGGAGTCGGTCTCCGACCCGGCGGGCATCGACCGCATCGCCCGGGACGTGCTGGGGCTGCGCATGGGCCCGTTCGCACTCATGGACCTGACCGGGCTGGACGTCACGGCGGCCGTCATCGACTCGATCTGGCAGGGCTTCCGCCACGAGGACCGCCTCCGCCCCTCGTCCCTGACCCCCAACCGTGTGACGGCCGGACTGCACGGCCGCAAGACCGGCCGGGGCTGGTTCGCCTACGGGCCGGACGCGCCCGCCCCGGCCCCGGAGCCGCCGGTGACGGGGGACGCGGACCGGACGGTGTTCGTGGCCGGCGAGGACGGCGAGGCGCTGCGGGCCGCGCTGGGCGCGGCAGGAGCGACGGTCGGGAGCGGCTTCGCGCCCTCGGCGGACGCCGTCGTGCTCGTGCCGGTGTGGGGCACCACGGTGGCCGCGGCCGTGGCGTCGCTGGGACTGCCCGCCGACCGCACCTTCGGGGTGGACCCGCTGCCGCCGGCCGGCCGCCGCCGGGTGCTCGCGGTGACCCCCGCGGCCGACCCGGCCGCGGCGCGGGACGCACGGGCGGTCCTGGCCCGGACTGCGGACGGCGGGGAGCCCTTCGCGGTGTCCGTGGTCCGGGACACCGCGGGTTCGGTGGCACAGCGGCTGCTCGCCTCGGTCGTGTCGGTCGCCACCTCGATCGCCGAGCGTTCGCTGGCCGCCCCGGCCGACATCGACGTCGCCGTCACGACCGGTCTCGGCTACCCGGTGGGACCTCTGGCCTGGGGAGACCGGGTCGGGGCCGGACGCATGCTGGAACTCCAGCGGGCCCTGCACGCCACGACCGGCGACCCGCGGTACCGGCCGACACGCTGGCTCACCGAGCGCGCGCAGCTGGGCCTGCGCCTGACGGACCCGGGCACGTCTCCCGACGCCTGCCTCCAGGACTGAACCACCGGGGCGCCGGGACCCGCGCCTCCGGGTGGCCGCGTCGCAGGCGCCGGTCCGGGGCGGATGACCGCCGCGGGGCCGTGACCGTTTCGTACAAGACCCGGTCACGGCTCCCCGCCTACGGTCGTTCCATGACTCCACGACTCGACGCGATCTCCGTCACCACCGCCGACCTGGCCGCCTCACTGGCGTTCTACCGACGGCTCGGCCTCGACGTGCCCGCCGGGGCCGAATCGGCCCCGCACGTCGAAGTCGCCCTCCCGGGCGGGCAGCGCCTGCTGTGGGACACCGAGAACGTCGTCCGCTCCTTCGACCCCGGGTGGAAGGGGTCCCAGGGCGGCGAGCGCCTCGGGCTCGCCTTCCTCTGCGACAGTCCCGCAGAGGTCGACTCCGTCTACGCCGATCTGACCGGCGCCGGGTACCGGGGGCACCTCCCGCCCTGGGACGCGGTCTGGGGGCAGCGCTACGCCGTCGTCCTGGACCCCGACGGCTGCGCGGTCTCGCTGTTCGCCGCGAACCCGTCGTGACCCGTGGCGGCGAGGTAGCCGCCGAGCGTCGTGCCGGCCAGGTCCCGCATCTCCCGGGCCAGATGCGCCTGGTCGGCGCAGCCCGCCGCCCAGGCGGCCTCGGCGTACGGCGTCCCGGCACGCACGAGGGTGAGGGCGCGCTGCAGCCTCAGCACCCGGGCGAGCGTCTTGGGGCCGTAGCCGAAGGCGGCCAGGGAGCGCCGGTGCAGCTGGCGGGCCCCGAGGCCGACGGCCTCGGCCGTGGCGGCGACGGACCGTCCCCGCCGCAGCTGTGAGGCGACGGCGGCGGTGAGCGGATCCACCGGTCCGGCGTCGGCAGCCCTGCCGAAGGCGATGGCCTCCAGTGCGCCGGTGGGGTCGGCCGCCTCGGCGGTCCGCTCGGTGAGGCGCCTGACCTGTCCGCCGGGCCAGAGCGTGTCCAGGGCGACCCGTCGGTCGCGCAGCTCGTGCGCGGGCACGCCGAGCAGGGCGGGTGCCGTGCCGGGGGCGAAACGGATGCCCGCGCAGGTGCCGGAGAGCGCCTCGCCGGGCGTGAACGCGTGGGTGTCGGGGCCCGCCACCAGCAGGCGGCCGCCGGTCCAGAGCAGGTCCATGCAGCCGTCGGGCAGAACGGGCCGCGCGGGGTCCCGCCGCCCGCTCCAGGTCCACAGGACCGCGCCGTCGAAGCGGGCCGGCCGCTCCTCGTACCGTGCGCCCATACCTGTCAGGCTACGGGGCGTCCTTGTCCCGGTTCCCGTGCAGCCGTGACTTCACGTCGTCCGGGGGCAGGAAGCGCGACCAGCGCTCCGGGAACTCCGACGGCATGCACACGTCCTCGTCCTCGTCGTCCGCGTACGCCTCCCAGTTGGCCGCCTGCGTGCGGGCGACGAGCTCCGCGGCCTGGGCGGCCTTGATCCGGTCGCTGGCGGCGCGGGCCGCGGCGGTGGCGAGCGAGGGCCACACGTGGTCGATCGCCGCGTTCACCGCGGCTCCGACGAGTACCGCGAAGGCGGAGATTCCTATCCAGAGCAGGACGGCGATGGGCGCGGCCAACGAGCCGTAGATGGTCGGTCCTTCGACCGTGCTGGTGAGGTAGATCCGCAGCAGGAAGCTCCCCACCACCCACATCCCGAGGGCGACGAGCGCACCCGGCACGTCCTCCAGCCACGGCGAACGGACCGGGACGGACACGTGGTAGAGCGTCGTGAGGAAGGCGATGGACAGCAGTATCACCAGCGGCCAGTACATGACCGAGAGGACCTCGGTCCCCCACGGGACGAAGTGCACCACCCGGTCGGGTCCCACCACCAGCAGCGGCAGCACCACCGCTCCCAGGAGGAGTGCGACCACGTACAACAGGAAGGCGAGCAGCCGGGTCTTGACGATGCCGCGGTGGCCGTCGAGGCCGTACATCACGGTGATGGTGTCGATGAAGACGTTGACCGCGCGGGACCCCGACCAGAGGGCGATCGCGAAGCCGATGGAGATCACGTCGGGGCGCGCGCCGGTGGTGACGTCGGCTATGAGCGGTTTGGCGATCTGGTTGACACCCCGCTCGGACAGCACCGTCTGCACGGCACCGAGGATGTTGCGCTCGATGGACTCGACCGTGGTGGTGTCCGTCCAGGCGTCGACGTAACCGAGCAGGCCGATCAGCCCGAGGAGCAGCGGCGGCAGTGACAGCAGGGTGAAGAACGCCGCCTCCGCCGCGAGGCCGAGGATGCGGTACTCGACGCACGAATTGACCGTGTCCTTGAGCAATTGCCATGCCATCTGCCGCTTCGAGACGTTGCGGTAGAGGACTCGGGCCCGGTGGAGCCGCCCCGGTGGCCGCTCGGGTGTTTCGTTTGCTGCCTGCACGTCCTTACCGTATCGGCATGGCAGCAAGCACCCACACAGTGACCAACCAGGTTCCGCCGCTGGCAGGCTACGACGTCTTCTCGGCCGACCTCGCGCTGACGGAGGCCGTGGAGCGGCACCTGGACCCCGGGGTCCTCGACGAGGCACGCCGGGAACTCGGTGAGCTCGGCCGGTCCGCCGGTTCCGTCCAGGCGCAGGCGTGGGGTGCGCGGGCGAACGAGAACCCGCCGGCGCTCCGGACGCACGACCGCTACGGGAACCGGGTCGACGAGGTGGAGTTCCATCCGTCCTGGCACCGGCTGCTGGGGCACGCCGTCTCGGCGGGGCTGACGGACGCCTGGGGCAGACCGGGCGGCCACGTGCGGCGCGCGGCCGGTTTCCTGGTCTGGACGCAGGCCGAGGCGGGCCACGGCTGCCCGCTGTCGATGACGCACGCGGCGGTGCCCGCGCTGCGGACCGATCCGGCGCTCGCCGCCGAGTGGGAGCCCCTGCTGACCTCGCACGTGTACGAGGAGGGTCTGCGGCCGGCGTCGCGGAAGGCGGGCGCGCTGTTCGGGATGGGTATGACGGAGAAGCAGGGCGGCACCGACGTGCGGTCCAACACCACCCGGGCCGAGCCGCTGGCCGGTGACGGGGAGTACCTCCTCACCGGGCACAAGTGGTTCTGTTCGGCCCCGATGTCCGACGGGTTCCTCGTGCTGGCGCAGGCACCCGGCGGTCTGACCTGCTTCCTCCTGCCCCGGGTCCTGCCGGACGGCGCGCGCAACGTGTTCGCGATCCAGCGGCTGAAGGACAAGCTGGGCAACAGGTCCAACGCCTCGGCCGAGGTCGAGTTCGACGGGACGTGGGCCCGCCGGGTCGGCGAGGAGGGCCGCGGGGTGCGCACCATCATCGAGATGGTGGCGGCGACGAGGCTGGACTGCGTGGTGGGCTCGGCGGCGCTGATGCGCCAGGCGGTGGCGCAGGCGGCACATCACAGCGCCCACCGCAGCGCGTTCGGCGGGCCGCTGATCGACAAGCCGCTGATGCGCAACGTCCTGGCCGATCTGGCGCTCGAGTCCGAGGCGGCCACGACGCTCGCGATGCGGCTGGCCGCGGCGTACGACGCGGACACGGACGCCGAGCGGGCCTTCCTGCGCATCGCGGTGCCGGCCGCCAAGTACTGGGTGACGAAGCGGTGCACCGCGGTGGCCGCCGAGGCCCTGGAGTGCCTCGGCGGCAACGGTTACGTCGAGGAGTCGGGCATGCCCCGGCTGCTGCGCGAGGCTCCGCTCAACTCGATCTGGGAGGGCTCGGGCAATGTGCAGGCCCTCGACGTGCTGCGGGCGCTGCGGCGTGAGCCGCGGGCGCTGGACGCCCTCCTCCAGGAGGTCGGGAAGGCGCGGGGCGCGGACCACCGGCTCGACGCCGCGATCAAGGACCTGCTGACGGGGCTGGCCGACCTGGAGGGAGCCGAGGCGGGGGCCAGGCGGCTGGTGGAGCGGATGGCACTCGTGCTCCAGGGTTCCCTGCTGCTGCGCTGGGCGCCGCCGGAGGTCGCCGACGCGTTCTGCGCCTCACGGCTGGGCCGGGACTGGGGGGCGGCCTTCGGGACGCTGCCGCACAGCCTCGATCTGGCCTCGGTGGTGGAGCGGGCGCGGGTCGAAACCGGCTGAGGGGCGCAAACGACGGGGGTGGTGCTGCGCCGACACGGCACCACCCCCACGCTTGTGCACACCGCACGGCGGGTCGACGACGCGTCGGACGGCGTTCCGTCATGGTCGTACGGCCCGCGTCCGGTCACCAGAGTTGCAAGGGGTTGCAACATTGCGCGGAGTCCGGCGTGGCGGTGCCCGCGACACGGCAGGATGGGGCCTCCGGTTTCCGCCCCCTTCCGGGCGGGACCCACGTTGTGCTGGGGGACGCTCATGGACACAAGGCCCGTCGCGCCGCCGCGGCCGGGGGACGCCCCGTGGCCCGCGCTCACCGAGCGCTCGGTGCACCTCGCGCGGGAGGCGCGGCTGACGGGCGGGCGCACCGCGGCGGCCCCGCGCGCGGAGATCGACGCGTCCTGGGACCGGGTGATGCGCAGCGGCGTCGATCCCGAGCAGTCGCCGGAGAGCCGGCTCCTGGAGACGGAGGAGATCGAGCACCGGCGCACCGGTTCCGCGCTGGGCGAGGTCATGCCCCTGTTGCGCGAGGGCCTGGCCACCATCGCGGACGCGGCGCAGCAGATCATGGTGGTCACCGACACCGAGGGCCGCGTCCTGTGGCGGCAGGGGCACCCCGCGGTGATGCGCCGTGCCAAGGACATCTGCCTGGAGGAGGGGGCGGCCTGGTCGGAGTCGGCGACCGGGACGAACGCGATCGGCACGGCCCTCGCCGTCCGTACTCCCGTACAGGTCCACTCGGCCGAGCACTTCATCCGCGCTCTGCACGGCTGGACGTGTGCCGCCGCTCCGGTGCGGGACCCCCGGGACGGCCGGCTGATGGGCATCGTCGACGTCAGCGGCCCCGCGTCCACCTTCCACCCGGCGACGCTGGCCCTGGTGGGCTCGGTGGCGGCGCTCGCGGAGAGCGAGCTGCGCGGCAGGCATCTGGTCGCGATCGAGCGGCTGCGGTCCGTGGCCGCCCCGATCCTGTGCCGGCTGGGCGGCCGCGCCCTGGTCGTGGACACCCACGGCTGGCTGGCCGCCGTGAGCGGCATGCCGCCCGTGGACCGGCTGCCGCTGCCGAAGTCGTTGCGCCCGGGACCGGTGTGGCTGGCGGCGCTCGGGATGTGCCGGGTGGAGCCCCTGCCGGGCGGCTGGCTGGTCCAGGTCGCGGAGGGCGCTCAGGACGGCCCGCCCCGCCGGGTGGTGCTGGACCTGAGCCGGGAGCGGGAGCTCACGGTGCACGTGACGGGCCCGGTGGGCACGTGGTCGCGCCGGATCTCGCCCCGCCACGCGGAGCTGCTGTACGCCCTGGCCCTGCGGCGTGAGGGGCGCACCGCCGCGGAGCTGGCCCGGGACGTGTTCGGCGACGCGACCCGCACGGTGACGGTGCGGGCCGAGATATCGCGGATGCGGCGGCACCTCGCGGAGGTGCTGTGCCACCGTCCCTACCGCTTCGGCGAGGGGGTGGAGGTGGAGGTGGTGCACCCGGAGGTGCCGGCGGACCTGCTGCCCCGCTCGACGGCTCCGGTGGTGGTCGTGGCACGTGCGTCGGCGGGGCGGCCCGGAACCGCAGGGTTTGGGGGCGGGACCCCGGCCGTGGTTCGCTGACGGCCATGAGCGACCCCGCACTCTCCGCAGCCCCACTCCGTGACGTCACCGTCTGGTACCTGGAACAGACCTCGCCCGCGGACCTGAAGCCCTCGGCCGCCCCGGCGGCAGGGGTGACGGTCGTGCGTTCCCGGACCGCGCTGCCGGAGTTCAGCCGCTTCCTCTACACCGCGGTGGGCGGCGACATCCGGTGGACGGACCGGCTCGGCCTGTCCTACGCCGGGTGGCAGGAGATCCTGGAGCGCCCGGGCGCGGAGACCTGGGTGGCGTACGAGGACGGGACTCCCGCGGGGTTCATCGAGCTCGACGCGCAGGAGGGCGGTGCGGTGGAGATCGCCTACTTCGGGCTGATCCCGGCCTTCCGGGGCCGCCGTATCGGCGGTCACCTGCTGGCGTACGGCGTGGCGCGCGCGTGGGACCTGGCGGAGCGGCATCCGGGACGCAAGCCCACGGAGCGGGTGTGGCTGCACACGTGCTCGGACGACGGCCCGCACGCGATGGACAACTACCTCGCGCGCGGGTTCCGGCTGGCCGAGACGCGGATCGAGCGGGAGGCCGACGCGGCGAACCCCGGCCCGTGGCCCGGCGCGTACGCCTGACCGCGCGTCCGGAAAAGCACTTTGTGGACATGACGACGTGACCGCCACCACGTCGTCTCGTATGTCGGGACCATCTCGTCCACATAATGGATCGTGGTGGACTGGCCCGAGATCCGCGTGACACGCTTCCGTCATGTCCGGAACTGGAATTGCCTTGGTGAGTCGGCGGCACGTCGACCTCGGCCGCATGTCCAGCGCCATCTGTCCGGTCCGCTGAGAGTCTCCAGCACCGCGACCTCCTGATTCCGCTCCATCCCTGCGCACCGCCGCGCCTTACCGCGGGTGTGCAGTTCAGAGCCGCCCTCCTGCAGTCCCGAAGGACGTATAGCCATGGCCGCCACCCCTGAGAAGCCTGCTACCGCCACGCCCCGCCGCAAGGCCGGACGTCACCGTGGTGAAGGTCAGTGGGCCATGGGTCACTTCACGCCGCTCAACGGGAACGAGCAGTTCAAGAAGGACGACGACAGTCTCAACGTGCGGACACGTATCGAGACGATCTACTCCAAGCGCGGTTTCGACTCCATCGACCCGAACGACCTGCGCGGGCGCATGCGCTGGTGGGGCCTGTACACGCAGCGGCGCCCCGGCATCGACGGCGGCAAGACCGCCGTGCTGGAGCCGGAGGAGCTGGACGACCGCTACTTCATGCTCCGGGTGCGCATCGACGGCGGCAGGCTGACGACCGCGCAGCTGCGGGTCATCGGTGAGATCTCCGAGGAGTACGCCCGCGGCACCGCCGACATCACCGACCGGCAGAACGTCCAGCTGCACTGGATCCGCATCGAGGACGTCCCGGCCATCTGGGCGAAGCTGGAGGCCGTGGGCCTCTCGACCACGGAGGCGTGCGGGGACTGCCCGCGGGTCATCATCGGTTCGCCGGTGGCGGGCATCGCCGCGGACGAGATCGTCGACGGCACACCCGCGGTCGACGAGATCCACGACCGCTACATCGGCAGCAAGGAGTTCTCCAACCTGCCCCGCAAGTTCAAGACGGCGATCTCCGGCTCGCCGGTCCAGGACGTGGTCCACGAGATCAACGACATCGCGTTCGTCGGCGTCGACCACCCCGAGCACGGCCCCGGCTTCGACCTGTGGGTCGGCGGCGGGCTGTCCACCAACCCGCGCTTCGCCGAACGCCTGGGCGCCTGGGTGCCGTTGGACGAGGTCCCCGACGTCTGGGCCGGCGTCGTCGGTATCTTCCGCGACTACGGCTACCGCCGTCTGCGCACGCGTGCCCGCCTGAAGTTCCTGATGGCCGACTGGGGTCCGGAGAAGTTCCGGCAGATCCTCCAGGACGAGTACCTCAAGCGCCCGCTGCTGGACGGACCGGCTCCGGCCCAGCCCTCGTCCCGCTGGCGCGACCACATCGGGGTGCACGCCCAGCAGGACGGCCGCTTCTACGTCGGATTCGCGCCGCGCGTCGGCCGGGTGGACGGCTCCACCCTGGCGAAGATCGCCGATCTGGCCGAGGCGCACGGCTCGGGCCGGGTACGCACCACGGTCGAGCAGAAGATGATCATCCTGGACGTCGAGCAGGACCAGGTCGCTTCCCTGACCGCCGGACTGGAGGCACTGGACTTCCAGGTGAACGCCTCCCCGTTCCGACGCGGCACGATGGCCTGCACGGGCATCGAGTTCTGCAAGCTGGCGATCGTCGAGACGAAGGCGCGGGGCGCCTCGCTCATCGACGAACTGGAGCGCCGCATGCCGGACTTCGAGGAGCCGCTCACCATCAACATCAACGGCTGCCCGAACGCATGCGCCCGCATCCAGACCGCGGACATCGGCCTCAAGGGCCAGCTCATGCTCGACGGTGACGGCAACCAGGTCGAGGGCTACCAGGTGCACCTCGGCGGCGCCCTCGGGCTGGAGGCCGGGTTCGGCCGCAAGGTGCGCGGCCTGAAGGTCACCGCGGCCGAACTGCCCGACTACGTCGAGCGGGTGCTCGGCAACTTCCAGGAGGAGCGCGAGGAGGGCGAGCGCTTCGCGACCTGGGCGGCCCGCGCCGGAGCGGAGTCGCTGTCATGAGCGAGCGGGCCGCGCCATTCTACTGCCCGTACTGCGGGGACGAGGACCTGCGCCCCCACGAGGCGGGGCACGGCGCCTGGGAATGTGCTTCCTGCAATCGCGCGTTCCAGCTGAAGTTCCTGGGCCTGCTGGCCCAGGGCCTGCGGCGCGACGACGTTGAAGGGGACGGGACATGACGGACACTCTGCGAACCGGCCGGCTCACCGACGAGGGCCTGAGGGAACTGGCCGTACGGGCGGGGCAGGACCTCGAGGACGCCTCCGCGAGCGACATCCTGAAGTGGGCCGCCGACACCTTCGGCACGGCCTTCTGCGTCACCTCCTCCATGGAGGACGCGGTCGTCGCCCACCTGGCGTCCCGGGTCCTGCCCGGCGTGGACGTCGTCTTCCTGGACACCGGCTACCACTTCGAGGAGACGATCGGCACGCGCGACGCGGTCGGCGCCGTGATGGACGTCAACCTCATCACGCTGACGCCGCGTCAGTCGGTCGCCGAACAGGACGCCGAGTACGGCCCCCGGCTCCACGACCGTGACCCCGACCTCTGCTGCGCACTCCGCAAGGTGAAGCCGCTGGAGGAAGGGCTCACCGGCTACGCGGCCTGGGCGACCGGTCTGCGCCGCGACGAGTCACCCACCCGCGCCGGCACCCCGGTCGTGGGCTGGGACGAGAAGCGCCGCAAGGTCAAGGTCTCCCCCATCGCGCGGTGGACCCAGGACGACGTGGACACGTACGTCGCCGAACACGGCGTCCTGACCAACCCCTTGCTCGACGACGGCTACGCCTCGGTCGGCTGCGCGCCCTGCACCCGCAGGGTGCTGGCGGGCGAGGACGCCCGGGCCGGCCGTTGGGCCGGGCGCGGCAAGACCGAATGCGGGCTGCACGGCTGATGACGACTGATCAGGAGATATCGATGAGCGTGACGGAGACGGGAGCCACCGTCTGGCTCACCGGTCTGCCGAGCGCCGGCAAGACCACCATCGCGTACGAACTGGCGGGCCGGCTGCGGGCGGACGGGCACCGGGTCGAGGTGCTCGACGGAGACGAGATCCGGGAGTTCCTCTCCGCGGGCCTCGGCTTCTCCCGCGAGGACCGGCACACCAACGTGCAGCGCATCGGCTTCGTCGCCGAACTGCTGGCCGCCAACGGTGTGAAGGCCCTCGTCCCGGTCATCGCCCCCTACGCCGACAGCCGTGACGCGGTGCGCAAGCGTCATCAGCGGGAGGGCACGGCCTACGTGGAGGTGCACGTCGCCACACCGGTCGAGGTGTGCTCCGAGCGCGATGTGAAGGGGCTGTACGCCAAGCAGGCGGCGGGCGAGCTCACCGGTCTCACCGGGGTCGACGACCCCTACGAGGCCCCTGAGTCCCCGGACCTGCGGATCGAGTCGCACCAGCAGACCGTGCAGGAGTCCGCAGCGGCGCTTCGCGCGCTGCTCACCGAGAGGGGCCTGGCGTGAGCACCGTCGCCACCGTGCCGGAAGGCACCGTCAACCCGTACGCGCTCAGCCACCTGGACTCCCTGGAGTCGGAGGCGGTGCACATCTTCCGTGAGGTGGCGGGTGAGTTCGAGCGGCCGGTGATCCTCTTCTCCGGCGGCAAGGACTCGATCCTGATGCTCCACCTCGCGCTGAAGGCGTTCGCCCCGGCGCCCGTCCCGTTCACGCTGCTGCACGTGGACACCGGGCACAACTTCCCCGAGGTCCTCGACTACCGCGACCGCACCGTCGAGAAGCACGGGCTGCGCCTGCACGTGGCCTCCGTCCAGGAGTACATCGACGCCGGCAAGCTCCGCGAGCGGCCCGACGGCACGCGCAACCCGCTGCAGACGGTCCCGCTCACCGAGGCCATCCAGCAGCACCGCTTCGACGCCGTGTTCGGCGGCGGCCGCCGCGACGAGGAGAAGGCGCGGGCCAAGGAGCGGGTCTTCTCGCTGCGCGACGAGTTCTCCCAGTGGGACCCGCGCCGCCAGCGACCCGAGCTGTGGCAGCTCTACAACGGCCGGCACGCCCCCGGTGAGCACGTCCGGGTCTTCCCGATCTCCAACTGGACCGAGCTCGACGTCTGGCAGTACATCGAGCGCGAGGGCATCGAGCTCCCGGAGATCTACTTCGCCCACGAGCGGGAGGTCTTCAGCCGTTCGGGCATGTGGCTGACCGCCGGCGACTGGGGCGGCCCCAAGGAACACGAGACGGTCGAGACCCGCCAGGTGCGGTACCGCACCGTCGGGGACATGTCCTGCACCGGCGCCGTCGACTCCGACGCCACGACCCTGGACGCCGTGATCACCGAGATCGCCGCCTCCCGGCTCACGGAGCGGGGCGCGACCCGCGCCGACGACAAGATGTCCGAGGCCGCGATGGAGGACCGCAAGCGCGAGGGGTACTTCTGAGGGCCTCCCGGGCGGACCACGCCGGGGCCGCGTGCCCCGGCGCGCCACCTCACGGCGCCGCCGCCGGCCTTCCCGGAGCTCTCGGCTCCGTTCGGGCGGGCCGGGACCCGACCGCTCCACCCGCCCCCTTCCTCCGCCCTGCGACGCACGGCACCCGACCCCGCTCCCCGAACCGGCCTGATCCACACGAGAGGCCCGCCATGACCACCACCACCGAGCAGCTCTCGGCCACCACCCTGCTGCGCTTCGCCACGGCCGGCTCCGTCGACGACGGCAAGTCCACGCTCGTCGGACGCCTGCTGCACGACTCCAAGTCGGTCCTCACCGACCAGCTGGAGGCCGTCGCGCTGGCCTCCACCAACCGCGGCCAGGAGGCACCCGACCTGGCCCTGCTGACGGACGGTCTGCGGGCCGAGCGCGAGCAGGGCATCACCATCGACGTGGCCTACCGCTACTTCGCCACCCCGCGGCGCCGCTTCATCCTGGCCGACACCCCAGGGCACGTGCAGTACACCCGCAACATGGTGACCGGCGCGTCCACCGCGGAGCTGGCCGTCGTCCTGGTCGACGCCCGCAACGGCGTGGTGGAGCAGACCCGCCGGCACGCGGCGGTCGCCGCGCTGCTGCGGGTCCCGCACGTCGTCCTCGCCGTGAACAAGATGGACCTCGTGGACTACGCGGAGCCCGTGTTCGCCGCGATAGCCGAGGAGTTCACCGCGTACGCCGCCTCCCTGGGCGTCCCGGAGATCACCGCGATCCCGATCTCGGCGCTGGCGGGGGACAACGTGGTGGAGCCGTCCGCCCACATGGACTGGTACGGCGGCCCGACGGTCCTGGAACACCTGGAGACGGTCCCGGTCAGCCACGACCTCACCGAGTGCCACGCCCGTTTCCCGGTCCAGTACGTGATCCGCCCGCAGACCGCCGAGCACCGCGACTACCGGGGATACGCGGGTCAGATCGCGGCCGGGGTGTTCCGGGTCGGGGAGAGCGTCGCCGTGCTGCCGTCCGGGCGCACGACGACGATCGAGGGGATCGACGCGCTCGGGGTGGGCGTCGACACCGCCTGGGCGCCGCAGTCGGTGACGATCCGGCTGGCCGACGACATCGACGTCTCGCGGGGCGACCTGATCGCCCCGGTGGGCGACTCGCCCGCCGTCACCCAGGACGTCGAGGCGACGGTCTGCCACGTGGCCGACCGCCCGCTCACCGTGGGCCAGCGGGTGCTGCTCAAGCACACCACGCGTACGGTCAAGGCGCTCGTGAAGGACATCCCGTCGCGCCTGACGCTGGACGACCTGTCCCAGCACCCGGCGCCCGGGCAGCTCGTGGCCAACGACATCGGCCGGGTCGTGGTTCGTACCGCCGAGCCCCTCGCGCTCGACGCCTACGCGGACTCGCGGCGCACCGGCTCCTTCCTGCTGATCGACCCCGCCGACGGCACGACGCTGTCGGCCGGGATGGCGGGCGCGTCGTTCGCCACCACCACCGAGGCGGACGCGGACGCGGCCGCCCAGGACGCGGAGTGGGACTTCTGATGACCGACGACTTCTTCTCGACCTTCGCGAAGGAGGGCGGCCGCGTCGGCAGCGGCGCCCTCGGCAGCGGCCAGGGCGGGGTCGGGCGATGTGCGTGATGACGTACGCGCACTGCCTGCGCGCCCGCTCGTACCACCGGCACCGCCAGTTCAGACGAAGACCTGCCGACCACCCGGCCGCGCCACCCGGTTTCCGGGGGATGTGAGAACCGGGCCGACGAGAGGAAAGCCTCCCGTGCCTGCCACCCGTACCACCATCCGCCGCAGCCTCGCCGCTGCCGCCGCACTCCCGCTGCTCGCCGTGGCGCTCACCGCCTGCGGTTACGGATCCGAGGCGAAGGACGACGACGGTGACAAGTCGAACGTCTCCGCCGACGGGAAGAAGCTCTCCACGGACACCGTGAAGATCGGGTACTTCCCGAACCTCACGCACGCCACCGCCCTGGTCGGCATCCAGGAGGGCCTCATCGCCAAGGAGCTGGGCGGCACCACGGTCAAGCCCTCGACGTTCAACGCCGGGCCCTCCGAGATCGAGGCGCTCAACGCGGGTTCGATCGACATCGGCTTCATCGGCCCCTCGCCCTCGATCAACGGCTACAGCAAGTCCAAGGGCCAGAGCCTGCGGATCATCGGCGGTTCGGCGTCGGGCGGCGTGAAGCTGGTCGTCGACCCGAAGAAGATCAAGACCCTGGACGACCTCAAGGGCAAGAAGATCGCCACCCCGCAGCTCGGCAACACCCAGGACGTGGCCTTCCTCAACTGGATCAGCGAGAAGGGCTGGAAGGTCGACGCCCAGAGCGGAAAGGGCGACGTCTCGGTCGTCCGCTCGGACAACAAGGTCACCCCGGACGCCTTCAAGTCGGGTTCCCTGGACGGCGCCTGGGTTCCGGAGCCGACCGCCTCCAAGCTGGTCGCCGAGGGCGGCAAGGTCCTGCTCGACGAGTCGAAGCTGTGGCCGGACGACAAGTTCGTCATCACGAACATCATCGTGTCGCAGAAGTTCCTCTCCGAGCACCCCGACGTCGTCGACGCGGTGCTGCGCGGCACGGTGAACACCAACAAGTGGATCAACGCCAACCCTGACAAGGCGAAGGCCTCGGCCAACAGCGCCCTGGAGAAGCTCAGCGGCAAGGCGCTCCCCGCCGACGTCCTCGACCCGGCGTGGAAGTCGATCCAGATCACCGACGACCCGCTGGCCGCGACGCTCCAGGCGCAGGCGGACCACGCGGTGAAGGCCGGTCTGCTGGAGAAGCCCGACCTGGCCGGCATCTACGACCTGAGGCCGCTGAACAAGATCCTCGAGGCCGCGGGTCAGCCCGCGGTCGCCGACGCCGGTCTCGGCGCCGAGTAGCCCACCCGACCGCACCAGGAATCCTGACGTCTCCCAGGAGGTGACGACCATGGCGACCACCACCCTCACCAAGGCCGAGGACCGTGCAGCGGTCGAGTACGCCGCCCGCATCACGCATGTCTCGAAGTCCTTCGCCGGACCCACGGGGCAGCAGCTCGTCCTGGACGACATCACACTCGATGTCGCTCCGGGCGAGTTCGTCACCCTCCTGGGAGCGTCCGGGTGCGGTAAGTCCACCCTGCTCAACCTGGTCGCGGGGCTCGACCGCCCGACCGCGGGGTCCATCGAGACCCCCGGCGGGCGGCCGGCCCTGATGTTCCAGGAGCACGCCCTCTTCCCTTGGCTGACCGCGGGCAAGAACATCGAACTGGCCCTGCGGCTGCGCGGGGTGCCCAAGGCGGACCGCCGCCCCGAGGCCGAGCGCCTGCTCGAACTCGTGCGCCTGAGCGGGGCGTACGGCAAGCGGGTGCACGAGCTCTCGGGCGGCATGCGCCAGCGCGTGGCGATGGCCCGCGCGCTCGCCCAGGACAGCCAGCTGCTGCTGATGGACGAACCGTTCGCGGCTCTCGACGCCATCACCCGGGACGTGCTGCACGACGAGCTGACGCGGATCTGGCACGAGACGAACGCGTCGGTCCTCTTCGTCACCCACAACGTGCGCGAGGCCGTACGGCTCGCGCAGCGCGTCATCCTGCTCTCGTCGCGCCCCGGCCGCATCGCGCGCGAGTGGACGGTGGACATCGAGCAGCCGCGCCGCATCGAGGACACCGCCGTCGCGGAGCTGTCCGTCGAGATCACCGAACAACTGCGTGGGGAGATCCGCCGCCATGGCCAGCACTGATACGAAGGCCGACGACCTGGCCGGACTCGAAGCGGGCCTCGACGCGCTCGACGCCGTGCAGGTGCGCAGGACCCCGGCCCGCGAGATCCTGCGCGACAAGGTCCTGCCGCCGGTCACCGCGGTCGTCCTCGTGGTCCTGGTCTGGCAGGTGCTCGTCTGGGCGAAGGTCACCGACGACTACAAGCTCCCTCCCCCGGCCGCGGTCTGGGACAGCCTGACCGACATGTGGGTGCAGGGCACCCTCCTGGAGGTGGTCTGGACCAGCGTGTCGCGCGGTCTGCTCGGCTTCGTGATGGCCGTCGCGATCGGCACACCGCTCGGTCTGCTGGTGGCGCGGGTGACGGTGGTGCGGGCGGCGATCGGCCCGATCCTGTCCGGTCTGCAGTCCCTGCCGTCGGTGGCATGGGTGGCTCCGGCCATCATCTGGCTGGGCCTGGACGACAAGACGATGTACGCCGTGATCCTGCTCGGCGCCGTGCCCTCCGTGGCCAACGGCCTGGTCTCGGGGGTCGACCAGGTGCCGCCGCTGTTCCTGCGTGCGGGCCGCACGATCGGGGCGACGGGGCTGAAGGGGACGATCCACATCGTGCTGCCGGCCGCGCTGCCCGGCTATCTGGCGGGCCTCAAGCAGGGATGGGCGTTCTCCTGGCGCTCGCTCATGGCCGCCGAGATCATCGCGTCCTCGCCCGATCTCGGCCTGGGCCTCGGCCAGTTGCTGGAGAACGGCCGGAACAACTTCGACATGCCGGGGATCTTCCTGGCCATCCTCCTCATCCTGTTCGTCGGCATCGCGATCGACCTGCTGATCTTCAGCCCGCTGGAGCGGCGGGTCCTGCGCAGCCGCGGTCTCCTGGTCAAGGGCTGAGCGGCGATGGCCTCACCCGTACTCCTCGTCGTCGCCCACGGCAGCCGTGACCCGCGGCACGCGGCGACCGTGCACGCGCTCACCGCGCGGGTGCGGTCGCTGCGGCCCGGGCTGCGCGTGGAGACGGGCTTCCTGGAGTTCAACGCCCCGTCGGTACCCCGGGTCCTGGAGCGCCTGGCCTCCGAGGGCGCGGGCGAGGTCGTCGCGCTTCCGCTGCTGCTGACCCGCGCCTTCCACGCCAAGACGGACATCCCCGCCGTGCTGCACGAGGCACGGACCCGGCTCCCCGGGCTGCGGATCACCCAGGCGGGTGTCCTCGGCCCGTCACCCCTGCTGAACGCGGCGCTGGAGCAGCGGCTCGCCGAAGCGGGGCTCTCGCCCGCCGACAGGCCGACGACCGGGCTCGTCCTGGCGTCGGCGGGCTCCACGGACCCGGAGGCGAGCGCGGTGATCGCTGACATCGCGCGGGAGCTGCGGCACACCGGTTGGTGCGCCGTGCGGCCCGCGTTCGCCTCCGCATCTCTTCCCCGCACCGCCGACGTGGTGCGGGCCCTGCGGGCCGACGGCGTACGGCGGGTCGCGGTCGCCCCGTACGTCATCGCCCCCGGGCGCCTGCCCGACCGGATCGCGGCGGGCGCGCGGGAGGCCGGGGCCGATGCTCTGGCCGCCGTCCTCGGGCCGTCCCCCGCGCTGGCGCGGCTGCTGCTGACCCGGTACGACGAGGCGCGTGTCGTGGCGCCGGGGGCGATGAGCGCTTAGGCGTGCCTACGCCTGGCCGGGCTCTCGTGCCGGGCCCGGCACGAGCCGGCTCAACCGGTAGGTGGTCGGATACGTCAGGCGTCCGCAGAGGGTGTCGATCCGGAGCTTCGACTCGTCGACCCGCTCCGGCCGGGCGCGCAGTCTCCGCAGGTGGGCGTGGAACTCGGCCGCGTCTTGGGTTTCGTACACCGTCTGCCAGTGTCCGTCTCCGGGATGGGCCGGCATTCCCGGCCGCCGCTGACGTTTCCGCTTGCGCTGTCCTGGCACGGTCCCAGCATCCATGGCCCCGGCGCCGCTGTGCAAGGCCAGGGAGGATGCCCGGCCGCCGCCCGGCGGCGGGCCGTGCCCACGGACTCCCCGAGTGCGCGGCCTCAGCCCGCGTCCAGGCTCCCGGTGCGCTCCCGCTTCAGCTCGAAGAAGTCCGGGTGGCCTGCGAGGACGCGGAAGCTGTCGAAGAGCCGGGCCGCTTCCTCCCCCCGCGGCACCGAGTTGAGGACCGGTCCGAACCAGACGGTGCCGTCGACGTGGATCGTGGGGGTGCCGACGTACGAGCCTGCGGCGGGGTCCATTCCCCGTTCGTGGCTGCGACGCACCTCGTCGTCGTACGCGTCGGTGTATGCGGCGCGGGCCAGGGCGGCGGGCAGGCCGAGTTCGGCGAGCGACGCGGCGACGACCTCGTCGAAGTCCTCGCTCTTCTCGCGGTGGATGCGGTTGCCCAGGGCGGTGTAGAGGTCCCGGAGCACACCGGTGCCGTGCGCCGCCGCAGCCGCGACGGCGACACGCACCGGGCCGATCGACCTGTCGACCAGTTCCCGGTACCAGCCGGGGAGTTCGTTGCCCGCGTTGTGCAGGAAGAGGCTCATGACGTGGAAGCGGAGCTCGATGTCCCGCTCCCTCTCCACCTCCAGCATCCAGCGGGAGGTGATCCAGGCGAACGGGCACGCCGGATCGAAGTAGAAGTCGACGGCCGTCCGGCCCGTGTCCGTGTTCGCGGGGTCGGTCATGCCGGAAGCCTAGGCATGGTGTGGTTCGCGGCTCTGGGCCAATCACCCTCTGCTCCGACGGGCCACATACTTCTGACATGACGTCAGGCAGGTTCCACCCACTGGGGATCGCGTCCGCTGAGCGCCAGAGCGCGGACCAGATCGGGCGAGCCGTCGGGCAGGGTGACCGCCCCGGCGAAGCCCTCGTAGTGCCGGTACAGGGCGGCACTCGATGCGACGGACTCCAGGACGTACGCCGCCGCCGGCCCGGTGAGCCCGAACTCCTGGCCGGTGGCGCGGGCCACGTCCCAGCCGTGCAGCGTGATCTCCATGATGAGCATCCGGGCGGTCTCCGCGGCCGGTGACGAGCCGTGGCCGGTGTCGATGGTGCCCTCCCAGACCGCGGGATCCGACCAGGCGGCGACCGCCCGCTCCAGTTGCGCCGCGTAACGTTCCGCCCAGTCCGGGTCCGCCGTGAAGTCACGGCCCGTCAGTTCGCCGGCGATGGGTACGCGCAGGGCGCGGCACTCCAGGCCGTAGGCGGTGTACAGCACCCAGTGGTTGATCAGTTCCCGCAGGTCCCATCCCTCGCAGGGAGTGGCTGCGGCAGTCGGAGTGCCGCTCGCTCCGCGGGCGATCCGGGCGGACTCGGCCGCGCATTCGGTCATGGAGGCGTACGCGTTCTTCATGCGGCCCATCGTGGATCCGGACCGGGCCGCCGGTCTTGAACAAACGCGACACCCGGACGCCGCAGGGCTCAGGACACCGCGTCGGCCAGCGCGGTGAGTTCCGCGACGGTCATGGACCCGGCGGCGCGCCGCTCGCGGGCGAAGGTGTCGGCGGTGCGCCGGAGGACGTCGTTGACGGGTGTCGGGACACCGTGCAGCCGCCCGAGGAGGGCGATCTCCCCGTTGAGGTAGTCGGCCTCGATCGTCCCCGTGCCCCGGGCGAGGCTCTGCCAGGACGACCCGCCGCCCCGCGCGGAGCCGTCGAACGGGTCGAAACGGATCCTGCCGCCGCGAGCCGCCTCCTGCTCCTCGCTCCCGGTGGCCTCGATACCGGCGGCCCGGAGCACCGCCTGCCCCTCCGCCCGCGCCCTGCCGAACAGCGCGCGGCCCTCGGGGCTGTCGAGCACCCCGGTGGCCGCCTCGATCGCGTTGGCGAGGTTGGACAGCAGCTTGGCGTACTTCCAGCGCATCACGTCGGGGACGACGGGTGCCTCCAGTCGGGCCTTCTCCCAGTCCGCGGCGATCGCGCGCACGGTGTCGTCGGTGCCGGACGGATAGCGGCCGAGGTGCAGGATGCCGGTGAGCGGCGCTCCGGCGGCGACGACCCTGCCGGGCTCGACGAAGGTCGCGGGGAGGTAGACGCAGCAGGCGTAGACGCGGTGGAAGCGGCGCAGGGCCAGGCGTTCGCTCTCGACTCCGTTCTGTGCGCAGACCAGGGGCAGACACTCCCCCGCGGTGCCGCCGCCCTGCACGGGGGCGGCGCTCCACGTGTCGAGCGCCCCGGTGGCGTCCTGTGTCTTCACCGCGAGGACGAGGACGTCGTCACGCTCCAGGCGCAGCTCGGCCGGTCCGTCGACGACGGGGAGGCGGTGCGTGCGCGTCCCCTCGGGTGTGGTGAGGCTCAGCCCGTCCTCGCGCAGAGCGGCGTACTGCGCACCGCGCGCGACGAGCACCACCTCGTGGCCCGCCTCGGCCAGCCGTCCGCCGATGGCGCCGCCCACGGCGCCCGTTCCCACGATGATGTAGCGCATGCGGGCGAGCCTCGCACAGGGCCGCGTCCCCCGGGAAGCGGGAACGGCAACGGGCCGCGCTCGAAGAGCGCGGCCCGTCGGGCAGGGGTGGTGCCTAGAAGACGCTGACGCCGTAGGCGTTCAGCGCCTCGACGACCGGCTGGAAGAAGGTGGTTCCACCCGAGCTGCAGTTGCCGCTGCCGCCCGAGGTGAGGCCGAGTGCCGTGCTGCCGGCGAAGAGCGAGCCGCCGCTGTCGCCGGGCTCGGCGCAGACGTTGGTCTGGATCAGACCGGAGACGATGTCACCGCCGCCGTAGTTGACCGTCGCGTTCAGGCCGGTGACGGTGCCGCTGTGGACGCCGGTGGTGGAGCCGCTGCGCTTGACGGCCTGGCCGACACTGGGGTTGGCCGCGGTGGTGATGTCCTGGTAGCTGCCGTTGTAGAGGTAGACCCGGCCGTCGGCGGCCGAGGCGTTGGAGTGCCGGATCAGCCCGTAGTCGTTGCCCGGGAAGCTGGTGCCGGCCCGGGTGCCGAGCAGGGTGGTCTGGCCGGAGTTGGTGTACCAGGTGCTGCCTATCTCGGTGCAGTGCCCGGCGGTCAGCGCGTAGTAGGTGCTGCCGCTGCGGACGTTGAAGCCCAGGGAGCAGCGTCCGCCGCCGGCGTAGATGGCCTGGCCGCCCGCGATGAGCTTGTTGAAGGTGCCGTCGGTGTGCTTGACGTCGGCCTTCGCGCCCGAGTCGGCGACCGACTTCTTGATCGTGGCGATCTCCGCGGCGCTGACCGTGCTGTCGACGGTGACGACGACCTTGCCGGTGCTCGCGTCGGTGTACCAGGCGGTGCCGGCGATGTCGGCGCCGCGCACGGCCGAACTGGCCGAGCTGAGTTCCGCCTTCGTCACGGTGTCCGATGCGGCCTGGGCCACGGCGGTGGGGGCCGCAAGCGCCACGGCGGTGACCAGACCTGAGGTCGCGGCGATGAGGCGAGCACGTCTGGAGAGCGAACCGAGGGGGGCGAAGCGCTTGAAGGTCACAGGATCCTCCGTCTTGGGGGGTGTCCGGTCCGCTGGGTGGGCGGACCGAGTGCTGTGCGGTTCTCCACGGCCAGGTGGGTCTGGTCGTGAACCTGCCAACCGCACGCCCCGAATACTTGACTCCGGTCGGTCCGGTGGCAAGGCCCCCTTCCGGACCGTGGCGGAGAACGGACCGTGAACCCCGTGATGCGTGAAGGTGCCCTCCGAACGCCGGCGTCCGCTCAACGAACGGGCTCCGCGTGCGAATTGCAGCAAAGCGTAAAGCGGGCAGCGGACGTCGGTTCCTGTCTACGCGCATCGCGTTCACACACGCCGCGACGGCCCGGCTGCGGGACGAAGGGAGCCCCCGGCAGCCCGGGCCGGAGCCGTCGGGACCCTGTCCGTTCAGGCTCTTTACCAGCCTTTTGCCCAGGCACCCCGGTTGGCCGGAATCCGTCCTTCCGGCGAGAACCGGCCGCGACCGGCGGACGGATCGGACCGGGGGCGCACTCTTGCGGGCCGGGCACGGCCTGTGCTGGGAGGCCCGGACACCTCCGGGAGGTCGGGCGACGCTCAGAACTCGGCGAACGGATCGTCGATGAACGGGGTGGCCTGGTGGAAGTAGAGGAGCCAGCCGTGCCCGGTCAGCCGCCACAGCGAACTGCGGTGGGAGCGCAGGCCCCTGGACTCGGTGTCGAAGGTGAGGTGCACCAGGTCGGGTGCGAGCCGGTCGCCCCTCATCCGGGACGCGGTGAGGGTCACGGGGCGCGGCGCCCCGGGGTCCGTGAGCATGGCGATGATCGAGTCCCGCTCCCACAGCCGCCCACTGGTGCCGATCTCACGGAAGTCGGGGTGCAGCAGGGCGGACAGCTGGTCCGCGGAGGCCCGCACCACCGGATCGAGGAGGCGGAGTTCACCCTCGATGGCCGCGGCCACTCCCGGCGCGGGCTCAGTCACGCGTCATCTCCACCAGTCTGACCACGGTGTTCCAGTTACGGCTGGTCGCCACGAGCCCGCGGTTGAGGGCGGGGCGCCCCAGCGCGACGGCCAGCTTGGAGCGGCCGAGCCCTTCGGGCGCGTACAGGTAGAGGGCCCGGTCACCCAGGCGGAACTCCTCGGGGTGGAACGCCTCGGCGTCGAGCGGGGCGAAGCGGGCGTCGTCGACGGCCCGGTCGAAGTAGGTGACGTGCAGTTGCCTGGGCTCCAGCTCGCCGGCGGGGAAGGGGCAGCCGTCCGCCACGTCCGCGAGATAGGCGCCGGGGCGCACGAGACAGTCGACCGGAAAGCCGAACCGTTCCTCGATGGCCCGCTCGATGCCCACGGCCAGGGCCTTCTCGTCGCCCGCCGCACTGCGGAACACGGCGTTTCCGCTCTGCAGGTACGTCGCCACGTCCTCGTGGCCCAGCTCTCCGAGCACTGTGCGGAGTTCCGCCATGGGGACCCGCCGGTGGCCGCTGACGTTGACCCCGCGCAGCAGCGCCGCGTACATCGTGCTCATGTCCCCACCCTAGGGCTTCGGTTCCTCATCGGCCCGGATGGCCCTGCCGACGGCCGCCGCGCCCCGTGGGGGAGGGCACGGCGGCCGTCGCGCACTCGCGCTACTCGACGATCTTCAGGAGCTTGTTCGCCGTGCCCTCGGTCGCGTTGCCGATGGCGTCCGGGGTCGCGCCCCCGGTGAGCGCCGTGGCGACCGCTTCGGGCGTGGCGTCCGGGTGCCCGCCCAGGTACACGGCGGCCGCGCCGACGACGTGCGGGGTCGCCATGGAGGTCCCGGAGATGGTGTTGGTGGCGTCGTCGCTCTCGTTCCAGGCGGACGTGATGTCCGAGCCCGGGGCGTAGATGTCCACGACGGAGCCGAAGTTGGAGAACGACGACTGCTCGTCGTCCTTGGTGGAGGAGGCGACGGTGATGGCCTCGGGGACACGGGAGGGCGAGCCCTCCCCCGCGTCGCTCGACTCGTTGCCGGCGGCCACCGCGAAGGTGACACCGGAGGCGATCGCCTTCTGCACGGCCGCGTCGAGTGCCGGGTCGGCGCCTCCACCCAGGCTCATGTTGGCGACGGACGGCCCCTTGTGGTTCGCGGTGACCCAGTCGATACCGGCGACGACCTGCTCGGTCGTGCCCGAGCCGGCGTCGTCCAGCACCCTGACGGCCACGATCTTGGCCTTCTTGGCGACGCCGTGCGCGGAACCGGCGATGGTCCCGGCCACGTGCGTGCCGTGTCCGTTGCCGTCGTCGGCATCGTCGTCGTTGTCCACGGCGTCGAAGCCCGAGGTTGCCCGGCCCCCGAAGTCGGTGTGGGTGACGCGGACACCGGTGTCGATGACGTAGGCGGTGACGCCGTCGCCCGCGGCGTCCGGGTAGGTGTAGGCGCCGTCCCCGGCGGTCTCGGCCTGGTCGATCCGGTCCAGACCCCAGGACGGCGGGTTGTCCTGCGTGGCGTCGATGTGGAACTTCTTGTTCTGGACGACCTTGGCCACGGCCGGGTCCGCGGCGAGCCGCTTGGCCTCGGTGTCCGAAAGGCCGCTGGCGGAGAACCCGTTGATGGCGGAGCTGTAGGTGCGCTTCAGCTTGCCGCCGTACTCCTGGGCGAGATCGGCCTTGTCGGCCTTCTTGTCCAGCATCACGATGTAACTGCCGGAGACGGCGGAGGCCGCGTCGGCGCCGTAGACGGTGCCCATCGCGGGAGCGGGAGCGGCCCCCGCGAACTGGGTGGTGAAGAGGGTGACACCGGCGGCGGCCGCGACTGCGGTTATCGACGCGGTGAGCTTGAGCGAGCGAGCGCGCTTGTGAGTTGCCATGAAGAGGGGTCTCCTCGTCATTCTTTGTGGGGGGATTGACCCCCGGCCGGAAGATCTCCGGGGGTTGGGTCGAAACACTGCTCGATTGACGCGCGCAGATCAAGACCTTCATGCAGCCGTCACGCAGTCGGCAAGCTTTCGCCACACAAAACCCGCACAGGCAGGGCCATTCCAGGCATCGCGGCCCGTTTCAGCCACCCCGGCGCAGCCCGACTGAGACGTGAGCCCGCCGGACAAGCCCGGCCGGCGGCCGACAGCCCCACTCCCCACCGAGCGACCGGCGACAGGAACGGCGGGCTTCGTTCCGCGCGTCGGGCTGACGACACACCTCACACCCCGGCACTCACACGTGTGAACGGAATGCAGCCCATGCGGCACATGAGCCACGCCCGACGACCCACCGCCGGCAGTCACGTATCGCACCTGCGGCGGCATCCGGCCGACCCCCTCGGCGCTGCCACACGAGGAGGGCGGGCCGCGTTCGACCATGGAACGGCGGCGCCGGCAGTCACCCCGGGGCCTCAGTCGAGCATCCGTCAGTGACGTCAAGCCCCTTGGCCGCGGATGTCTCCCGCCCCACACTCGCCCGACCGCCGGAGCGCCGAACGAAGCACCCCAAAACAAGCCCTGCCTCAATAAATTGACGGCCTATCACCTCAAACATACAATTGCCTGGTCAAGCACACGTTTGACAAGTCACTCGCCAATCGTGCCGGTTGCACGACTGGCCGCAGGAACGGCAGGTGCGCATCGATGCTGTCGCCCCGTTCGCGACCCGACTGGCTGAAGACCGGGACGTGCGCACGGCTTGCCCGTGGAAGCGCCGAGATCCCCTTGATACACCCGAGGAAGAAAATGACTGAGCGTCGCCCCAGCAAGCTGTTCAAGTTCGGTACCGCCATGGTCCTCACCGTGGGGGCGCTGACGGCCGCCGCGGCTTCGCCGGCCGTCGCCGACGGATCGCCGACCACGCAGGGCTGCACCAAGTTCTACAGCTACGGCAAGACGCAGGTCCAGGTGGACAACTGCCCGGGCAGCGGCAGGGCCAGCTGGGCCTGGATCAGCCGCCCCTACGACGGTGCGGTTGACGCGGCCAAGATCCAGCTCCACCTGGCGAACAACACCTATCCCCAGCTGACGACGGCGGCCGGGTCCTCTGCCAGCGCGGACTACGACAGCGACGTCGCCAGCTTCTCGATCTGCGAGCGGAACAAGTCGACGTCGTACTGGAGCTGCTCGGGTTCCTTCGGCGTCTAGTGTCGCAGCGGCCGGACGTGACTCCTGGGTGCTCCGGACAGTGACGGGTGACGAGGGCCGCCCGGTCCGGGATCTCCGCGATCCGTCACATCGTCAGATCGAGTGATTCCGAAGAACTTTGAGTCGTTCGCGGCCGCCCACGCATCGCCCGCCGGCCCCGGCGGGCGATGCGTGTTTCCGCACGCCCCGCGCGGATGCCTGCCCTTTTGGTGCCCGCTGGGGCCCGCGCGCCGAGGGTGCGCCCGGGGCGGCCCACCCGCGAGCGATCTCTTCCACGGCGTGTCACACGTCCGCCGGCGGGGTCCGCGGTCGTAGCGCACGATGGAGCCGCGCGGGGCAGGACGTGGCCCTATCGGGCCGAGAGCTCGGCCTCGACGAGGTCGGCCGCCCGCCGCGTGCCCCCCTCGCCCCGCATCCGCTCCCCGATCCGTGCGAGCCTCGCCGCCACCTCGGAATCGTCCACCAGGTCGAGGACGGCAGCCCGCAGGGCCGCCGCGTCGGCCTCCTTCTTCGGCAGATGCCTGGCGACCCCAAGGGACTGGAGCATGTCCGCGTTGCCGAACTGATCGACGGCCTGCGGCACCGCCACCATCGGCGTACCGGTGGCGAGTCCCTCCTGGCTGCCACCCGCACCCGCATGGGTGACGAAGGCGTCCGCCTGCTTCAGCACGGACAACTGCGGTACCCAGGGGTGTACTTCGATGTTCGCCGGTACGTGCCCGAGTTCGGCGGGGTCGACGTGGGCACCGATCTGCAGCACGACGTGCCAGCCGGGCAGGTCGCCGAATGCCTCGACGCACGCGCGGTAGAACTCCGGCTCGCCCGTGAACGACGAACCGAGCGAGACGAGCAGGACCTTCCCGGCGCCGGCCGGCCGCTCCCACTCCCCCTGGCCGGCGCGGTCACCCTGGCAGGCCCCGACGAAGGTGAACCTGTCGTGGTCCACACGGTCGGCGTTCGGCTGGAGCGCTTCCGGGATCAGCACCAGACCTCGGCGCGGCCGGGCCACGAAGTCGTCGGACGAGAGGTCGCCGAGGCCGTTCGCGGCGAGCCAGTCCGCGAAACGTGCGTAGTAGGCGCGGCCCCGTTCCGTCTGCTTCAGTCCGGCGGTGGCCGGCTCCCCCACCTCCTCGGCGTAGCCCTCCCAGGGGACGAGGTTGGGCCACAGCTGGACGGCGGGCACGCCCCACCGGTGGGCGAGCACCCGGGCCGGGTAAGCGGTGATGTCGTGCAGGACGAGATCCGGCTCGTCGCCGTCGAACGCCTCGGCCAGGTGCGGAAGGGCCTGGACGGCGTCGGCGAGGAACGGCTCCAGGTGGTCGATGAGTTCCGTGCCCCAGCCCTCGGGCGTGGTGGGCAGTACGGAGGTGTAGATCACCGGCTCCGCCCCGGTGGCCGCGATCGTGTCCGCGAAGGAGGCGGGGATGGCGTAGCTGACACGGTGCCCACGGGCGACGAGCTCCCGGATCACCTCGAGACTCGGGTTCACATGCCCGTGGGCGGCGATGGAGAACATGGCGATGTGGGCACGCGGAGTCGGGGTCATGGTGTCGACGATAAACGAGACGGCACGTCTCGTCTAGTTGGTTTCCGGCACGGCGGCACCCGGCCGGGTCAGCACGGGCGGCGGTCACCGTCAGCCGTCGGGCACCGATCGGGCGGCGGTCACCGTCAGCCGTCGGGCACCGATCACCCCTGGACCGCCACTGGCAGCCCTGGGCGCCGGATCAGCGCTGGTAGCGGTCGAGCACCCGGTTGCCGTCCTCGACCAGGCGCTTCTTCAGCTCCTCGGTGCCGATGGCCCCGCTGTAGTACTCCTGGAGCGCGGGGGTGGCCACCTTGTCCTTCCACTCGGGGTAGCCGCGCACCGCCTGCGCGGGGGCCGGGCGCAGCGCGCGGGCCAGGGCCGTCCCGGTCGCCCAGCCGTTCTCCGCCACGTGCAGGGCCGGGTCCGCCAGCGCCCGGGTGCCGGTCGGCAGCATCCAGTCGCCCCTGGCCAGACGCACCATGTTCGCCGGGCGCAGCATGAAGTCGATGAACTGCGCGGCTTCCCTCTTGTGCGGGCTGTCCTGCGCGACCGAGAGGGTCTGCGGGCTGACACCCTGGGCGATGCCATCGCTGCCCGACGGCGTGGGGAGCACCGTCCACTCGAAGCCCTCGGGCGCCTGCTCGACGACCTGCTGGCGGTAGGAGAAGCCCAGCGGGACCATGGCGTACCTGCCCCCGAAGAAGCCGGGGAGTGTGTCCGAACCTCCCATGCCCAACGCCGTCCGGGCCGCGCTGCCGTCGGAACCGACCTGGTCGCGGACCGTACGGGGCATGACCCCGTCACCCTCGTCGAAGCGGATCTCCACCTTGCCGTCGGCGCCGCGGTGGAAGAGCTGCCCGCCGGCCGACAGTCCGAGGTTGAGGGTGACGGAGACCGGCTCCTTGAGCGGCCAGGCGACGCCGTACCGCCCCTTCCCGCTCAGCTCGGCGGTCACCTCCCGGAACTCGTCCCAGGTCCACGGCTCCTGCGCAGTCGGAATCCGTACGCCCGAGGCGTCGAGGATCTTCTTGTTCGCGATCAGGACCTTCGGTTCCTGGAGGAACGGGACCCCGTAGACGCCGTCGCCGAAGGTGGTGGTAGCCCAGGACCGCTCCGGGATGTCCTCCGTCAGCCTGCGGGGCAGGAGGGTGCGCAGGTCGGCGAGGTAGCCGCCGTACGCGAAGTCCGCGAGGTCGTCGGAGGCGTCGTGGATGATGTCCGGCGCCTCGCCGCCCTCGAAGGAGGTGAGCAGTTGGTCGTGGACGTTGTCCCAGCTGCCCTGGACGTAGTCGACCTGGACGTCGGGGTGTCCGGCGTTCCACTCCCGCACGAGTCGCCTGTTGGCGTCCACCGACTCCTTCTGCCAGGCGAGCGACTGGAAGCTGAGCCGGATCGTGCCGTCGGCGTCCGTGCCGCCTCCGTCGTCGCCGGAGCAGCCCGAGAGCAGGAGGGCGAGGGCGGTGGCGAGCACCGCGGCCGTCGCGGGGAGCCGCATCAGTGCTTCACCGCCCCGGCGGCCAGACCGCCCGTGATCCGCTTCTGGATGACCGCGAAGAGGACGAGGGAGGGCAGGGTGGCGAGGAACGCGGCGGCGGCGAGCGGGCCGAGGTCGGCCACCCCTTCCGCGCCGAGGAAGTGGGTGAGTACGACCGGCAAGGTCTGCTTCTCCGGGGTCTTGAGGAGGACGAGGGCGAAGAAGAACTCGTTCCAGGCGGTGATGAACGCGAACAGTGCCGTGGCGACGATCCCGGGGGCCAGCAGCGGCGCGGTGACGAAGAGGAGGGTGCGCGCCTTTCCGGCCCCGTCGACCGCCGCCGCCTCCTCGAGTTCGGGCGGCACGGCACGGACGTAACCGGCCAGCATCCACAGCGCGAAGGGCAGCGACCAGACGACGTACACCAGGATCAGCCCCCACAACGAGTTGATCAGGTGCAGGTTCTTCAGGACGAGGAAGAGCGGAATGATCACCAGGACGAAGGGGAACGCCTGGCTGATCACGACCCACCCGGTGGCGGCCGTGGCCATCCGCCCCCGGTGACGCGCCATCACGTAGGCCATGGGCGTGGCGATGACCACGGCGATCAGTGCCGCGCAGAGCGCGGCGGTGAGCGAGTTGGCCGCGGCCCTGAGCAGCGGCTGCTCGTCGAAGGCCTGCCGGAAGTTGTCCAGGGTCGGGTCCCGGGGGATCCAGGTCGGGTGCAGCGACCCCAGCTCGCGAGCCGGTTTGAAGGCGGTGGAGATCAGCCACAGGAAGGGGAAGGCCAGGAAGACGAGGTAGCACAGCAGCGCGGCGTACTGCCCGGCGCGCGCGGTTCTGCCCGTACGCAGACTCATGCGTCCTCGCCTCCCCTGAGACGGCCGGCGAGGTGGACCGCGAGGAGCACCGAGATGACGGCCACCATCACGCAGCCCATCGCGGCGGCGTAGCCGAACTGCCCGTAGCGGAATGCCTCTTCGTACGCGAAGAGCATCGGCAGCCGGGTGCGGCCGCCGGGACCGCCGCTGGTCAGGACGTAGACCAGGGCGAAGGAGTTGAAGTTCCAGATCAGGTTGAGGGCGCTGATGGCCAGTGCCACCGGCCTGAGGGCGGGCCAGGTGACGGTCCGGAAGCGGCGCCAGGCTCCGGCACCGTCCAGGGCGGCCGCCTCGTGGAGTTCGTGCGGGGTGTTCTGGAGTCCCGCGAGGAGCGCGACGGTCGTCTGGGGCATGCCGGCCCAGACACCGACGACGATCACGGCGGGCAGGGCGGTGGCGAGACCGGTCAGCCAGTCACGGCCGTCCCCGAACCCGAGGTCGCGGATCGTCTCGTTCAGGATGCCCGCGTCGGGGTTGTAGACGAGGCGCCACATGATGCCGACGACCACCTCGGGCATGGCCCAGGGAATGATCGCCAGTGCCCTGGCGAGCCAGCGCATCCGGAGGTTCGCGTCGAGCAGCAGTGCGAGGCCGAGAGCGAGGACGAACTGCGGGACCGTGACCCCGGCCGCCCACAGCAGCCCGATCCGGAACGACTCCCAGAACAGGCCGTCGTGCAGCAGGTCCTGGAAGTTGAGGACGCCGACGAACTGTGTGGAGCGGGTGCGTCCCGACTGCGCGTCCGTGAAGGCCAGAGCGACGCCGTACAGCAGGGGGCCGACGCTGAGGATCAGGATCGGGATCAGCGCGGGCAGGACGAGGAACCACGTCGCCGCGTCCCGCCCCCGGCGCACACGCGGCCTCTCCGGGGGTACCTTGCGCCCGGACCGCGTCGTTGCGGTCGCCAGTGCCATGAATTCGACCCCTTTATCCGATTGGATCGGTTTCATACCCGTATGGCTGCCTGGGCGGCCTCCGTCATCGTGCTGACGGGCCGCCCGTTCGTCAAGGTGGCCTGCGAGGATGAGAAAATCCGGCCATGGACGAGATGCGCGCACGCGAGGTTCTGACCGCCGCCGGGCTGCCGGGTGGCGCCGGGCTCCTCGCGCTGGGCGAGAACGCGGTGTTCGCCGACGGCGACCTGGTGGTCAAGGTCGGCCGGGACGCGACCCACCACCCCGAGCTGCACGAGCGGGCCGCGCGTGAAGTGGCCGTGGCCCGCTGGCTGGCCGATTCGGGCGTGCCCGCCGTGCGGGCCGCCGAACCGGACGCCCGGGTGGTGGAGGGGCACCCCGTGACGCTCTGGCACCGGCTCCCGGACGCCGTGCGCCCGCCGCTGCCACGCGATCTGGCGCCGCTGCTCACGCAGGTGCACGCCCTGACCGCCCCCGTGGACTTCACGCTCCCGCGCCGCGAGCTGCTGGGCGGGGTCGAGCGCTGGCTGCGACTCGCGGGGGACGCGATCGACCCCGCCGACGCGGACTACCTGCGGGGCAGGCGCGACGGTTTCGCGAAGGCCGCGGCCGCCCTCGCCCCCCACCTGGCGCCGGGCCCCATCCACGGCGACGCCCTCCCCCGGAACGTCCACATCGGCCCCGACGGGCCGGTCCTGGTCGACCTGGAGACCTTCTCCTCCGATCTGCGCGAGCACGATCTGGTGGTCCTGGCGCTCTCCCGCGACCGGTACGGTCTGCCCGCCGACGCCTACGACGACTTCACCGAGGCCTACGGCTGGGACGTGCGCGCCTGGGAGGGGTGCGCCGTGCTGCGCGGCGCCCGTGAGACGGCGAGCTGCGCCTGGGTCTCCCAGCACGCCGCGGTGAACCCCAAGGCGCTGACGGAGTTCCGCCGCAGGGTGGCGTCGCTGCGCGAGGACGACCCCGAGGTGCGCTGGTACCCCTTCTGAGCGGGCGGGCTCAGGAGGCCGTCACCGCGGCCGGCTCCCGCAGCGGCCAGCGGCCGTCGATCACCGCGTCGGCGGTGCCCTTGCGGCGCAGGAACCTCTGGAAGTCGGCGGCCCAGTCGGCATACCACTCGATCTGACGCTCGTGCAGCTCGGCGGTGGGCAGGGCGGCGACCGAGCCGTGCCGCTCCGCTATCGCGTAGGCGACCCGCACCGCCGCCAGCGCGTCGGCGGCCGCGTCGTGCGCCCCGCCGTGCACCACGCCGTACTCCACGCAGACCGCTTCCAGCGTGCGCTTGCCCTTGCGGTAGCGGTCGACGGCGCGGTCGATGGTGTACGGGTCGATGACGGGCCCGACCTCCCGGCCGCCCAGCCGGTCGCCCAGGGACGGCAGGCCGTGCCGCCGCAGCTCGGCGGAGAGCAGCGTCAGGTCGAACGCCGCGTTGTAGGCCACCACGGGCACGCCCTCGCGCCAGTACTCCACGAGCGTCCCGGCGATCTCGTCCGCCACCTCGCGGACCGGGCGGCCCTCCGCCGCCGCCCGCTCGCTGCTGATGCCGTGGATCGCGGAAGCCTGCTCGGGGATCCGTATGCCGGGGTCCGCCAGCCAGGTGCCACTGCGGACCGGCTCGGCGTGCCTGCCGTCCACCGCGACGACCGCGGCGGTGACGATCCGGGCCTCCGACGGGTCCGTGCCGGTCGTCTCCAGGTCGAAACCGACCAGGCGCTCCTGGTGCCAGCTCATCCCCTGCCTCCTCCTGTGGTGCGTTCCCCCGAGTGATGACCAACCCTCGCACGCCCCACTGACAACGGGAGGAGGGGGCGTCAGGAGACGGGCCTGGAGTCCGTCCAGACCGACTCGAACTCCTCGCGGTAGGTCTCGAAGAGGCCGTGCTCGCTGTCCTGTCCTGCCCGCACCACCGCGCGTCCGCCGCCGCGCAGCACCAGCACGGGCGCCTCCATCCCGCGTGCGCGCCGGAGATAGGGCTGGACGACCCCGACGGCGTCGGGCCCGTCGCCGTCCACCAGGTAGGCGGTGAAGCGGGGCGTCTCGTCGAAGACGTGGATCTGGAAGGCGTCGGGGTCGCGGAGCTTGGAGCGGACCCTGCGCATGTGCAGGATGTTCATCTCCACCGAGCGGCTCAGCTCGGCCTTCTTGAGGCCGAGTTCGCGCTCCCTGCGCTTGACCGCACTGCTCGCCGGGTTGATGAAGAGCAGCCTGACCCGGCAGCCGGACTCGGCGAGGCGGACCAGCCGGCGGCCGGAGAAGTTCTGTGTGAGGAGGTTGAGCCCGATGCCGATCGCGTCCAGCCTGCGGGCGCCGCCGAACAGGTCCTCGGCGGGCAGCTGGCGCTGCAGCCGCACCCGGTCGGGGTGGACGGACACGACGTCGGCGTAGCGGTCGCCGACCAGCTCCTCCACCGCGTCGACGGGCAGCCGGTCGGCGGACGGGACCGCGGCCCCGCTGCCGAGGATCTCCAGGAGCCGGGCGGAGGCGCGCTCGGCCTGCGCGAGGACCGCCTCGTTCAGCGCGCGGTTGCGGGAGACGACGTTGCGCGCCACCTCCAGCTCGTCCAGCGCGAGCTCCACCTCGCGGCGGTCGTCGAAGTACGGCTCGAAGCAGGGCCAGTGCTGGACCATCAGCTCCCGCAGCTGCGGGAGCGTGAGGAAGCTGAGGACGTTGTCGTCGGCCGGGTCGAGCAGATAGCCCTTGCGGCGGGAGACCTCGCGGACCGCCACGGCCCGCTGCACCCACTCCTGCCCCGCGGGCCCCGCGGCGGCGACGACCCATTCCTCGCCGTGCACCGGTTCGTAGATCGGCCGGATCACCGCGGAGACCACGGCGCGCAGCCGCTGTTCCACCAGATTCAGCCAGATGTACGCACGCCCCGCCCGCTGGGCGCGCGTGCGCACCTCGTTCCAGGCGTCCGCGCCCCAGTCCAGCTCGGCGCCGATCTCCATGGGCTGTGCGAGGGAGACCGCCCCCGGCTGGGCATCGGTCGATTCCCCCTCGTGACCTGCGTCACCTGGGGGCAGCTCGAATCCTCCCGAGCTCACCCGCGTACCGCCTTCCACTCCCCCACCAACGATCAAGGAAGGGTACTCCGCAAGCGGGAGCCGGTGCAGCAGGATGCACATGCTCCTCACTCAACTCCCCTATGGATCCGGCCTGTTCCTTGCGACGAGATCGGGTGGAGTGAGATGGTTCATAGTGATTGCGCACCCTCTCGCATGCCGCATACCGGACGGAGGAGCTGTCGGGCGGCCCGTGACCCCTGTCCGGGCGACACGGAGGTGTCCCAGGTTGACCGGCCCGGTGGGATCGCGTCGACGGGACCCGGCCGCACCGGCCGACGTACTAGGTACAGGACCGTCTTTCGGGGAGTATCGGGGCGAAAACCCCCAGCACCCGGATCAGAAGTGGAAGAGTCCTATCTATGCAGGTCTGGCCGGGACACGCCTATCCCCTCGGCGCCACCTACGACGGCGCCGGAACCAACTTCGCGGTCTTCTCGGAGGCCGCCGACCGGATCGAGTTGTGCCTGCTGCACGACGACGGTTCGGAAACGGCGGTGGAGCTCCGCGAGACCGACGCCTTCGTCCGCCACGCCTATCTGCCCGGGGTGATGCCGGGCCAGCGTTACGGCTTCCGGGTGCACGGCCCGTACGAGCCGCAGCACGGGCGGCGCTGCAACTCCGCGAAGCTGCTCCTCGACCCGTACGCGCGTGCGATCTCCGGGAAGATCGAGTGGGGCGAGGCGGTGTACGGCTATCCGTTCGGCAAGCCGGACGAGCGCAACGACCTCGACTCGGCGCCGCACACGATGAGCTCGGTCGTGGTCAACCCCTACTTCGACTGGGGCGATGACCGCCGCCCCCGTACGGACTACCACCGCACGGTGATCTACGAGGCCCATGTGAAGGGCCTGACCATGCTCCACCCGGGCCTCCCCGAGGAACTGCGCGGCACGTACGCGGGGCTCGCGCACCCGGAGATCATCGCCCACCTGACCGAGCTGGGCGTGACGGCGATCGAACTGATGCCGGTCCACCAGTTCGTCCAGGACCACCGGCTGGCCGACGCGGGCCTCGCGAACTACTGGGGCTACAACACCATCGGCTTCTTCGCTCCGCACAACGCCTACGCCTCGTGGGGCGACCGGGGCGAGCAGGTGCTGGAGTTCAAGCAGGCGGTCAAGGCCCTGCACCAGGCGGGCATCGAGGTGATCCTCGACGTGGTCTACAACCACACGGCGGAGGGCAACCACCTCGGCCCGACGCTCTCCTTCCGGGGGCTCGACAACGCCTCGTACTACCGCCTGGCCGACGACCAGAAGTACTACATGGACACCACGGGCACCGGGAACTCCCTGCTCATGCGGTCCCCGCACGTGCTCCAGCTGATCATGGACTCGCTGCGGTACTGGGTGACCGAGATGCACGTCGACGGTTTCCGCTTCGACCTGGCGGCCACGCTCGCGCGCCAGTTCCACGAGGTGGACCGGCTGTCGTCGTTCTTCGACCTGGTGCAGCAGGACCCGGTCGTCAGCCAGGTGAAGCTGATCGCCGAGCCGTGGGACGTGGGCGAGGGCGGTTACCAGGTCGGCAACTTCCCGCCGCTGTGGACCGAGTGGAACGGCAAGTACCGGGACACCGTCCGCGACCTGTGGCGGGGCGAGCCCCGCACGCTCGCCGAGTTCGCGGGCCGCCTCACGGGCTCGTCCGACCTCTACCAGGACGACGGCCGGCGCCCGCTCGCCTCGATCAACTTCGCGACCTGCCACGACGGCTTCACGCTGCACGACCTGGTCTCGTACAACGACAAGCGCAACGAGGCCAACGGCGAGGGCAACCGGGACGGCGAGAGCCACAACCGCTCCTGGAACTGCGGGGCGGAGGGCGAGACCGAGGACAAGGAGGTGCTGGAGCTGCGCAGCCGTCAGATGCGCAACTTCATCGCCACCCTGATGCTGTCCCAGGGCGTGCCGATGCTGAGCCACGGCGACGAGTTCGCGCGGACCCAGCGGGGCAACAACAACGGCTACTGCCAGGACAACGAGCTCTCCTGGGTCCACTGGCCCGACCCGGCCGCAGCGGCCCGCGCCGAGGACGCGGAGGACGACGGCGCCGCCGCCGGCACGGACACCAGCCTGCTGGAGTTCACCCGGGCGATGGTCTGGCTGCGGCGCGACCACCCGGTCTTCCGGCGCAGGCGCTTCTTCCACGGCCGTCCCGTGGAGGGCACGCACGACGAGCTGTCCGACATCGCGTGGTTCACCCCCCGGGGTGAGGAGATGACCCAGCGCGACTGGCAGGCCGCCCACGCCAAGGCGATGACGGTCTTCCTGAACGGTCACGCGATCTCCGAGCCCGGGCCCCGGGGCGAGCGGATCTCCGACGACTCGTTCCTGCTGATGTTCAACGCGGGCGCCGAGACCCTGGAGTTCGCCGTGCCGATGAACCACGGCAAGCAGTGGCAGGTCGTCGTGGACACGGCCGTGCCGGACGGGGTGCCGCCGGGCGCGGGGCCCAAGGTGTCCGCGGGCGAGCGGGTCACTCTCGTCGGCCGGAGTCTGAGCGTGCTCAAACGTCCGGCGTAGGCCGATGGGGTGCCGGGGGCGCGATGGCGGCCCCCGGTCGGTGGCGGGTGGCCGGGAAGGTGGGGAGAGTGCCGCCCGGCTGGGTACGTACGAGTCCATGACGCCCACCGCCACGTACCGGCTGCAGCTCCAACCGGACTTCCCGTTCGCCGCCGCCGCGGACGCCGTGCCGTATCTCGCCGAGCTCGGCGTCTCCCATCTGCACCTGTCGCCCGTCCTGGAGGCCGTGCCCGGCTCCGGGCACGGTTACGACGTCGTGGACCACGGCAGGGTGCGTGCCGAGTTCGGCGGTGAGGAGGGGCTGCGCGCGCTGGCCGCCACGGCGCGGGCCCACGGTCTCGGGCTGGTCGTGGACATCGTGCCGAACCACATGGCCGCAGCCCCCCGCCACAACCTCCCTCTGTGGGAGGTGCTGCGCGAGGGTCCGGACTCGCCGTACGCCCGCTGGTTCGACATCGACTGGGAGGCAGGCGGCGGGAAGGTCCTGCTGCCGGTGCTCGCGGGGCGCGTCGGCGAGGAGAGCGCCGGATTCGAGCGGGCCGCCCGGGACGACGGGACGCCCGTCCTCCGTCACGCCGGTCTGGAGTTCCCGCTGCGCGACGGCACGGCGGACCTCCCGCTGCCCGAGCTGCTGGCCGCCCAGCACTACCGCCTCGCCTGGTGGCGGCTGGCCAGGACCGAGCTGAACTACCGGCGCTTCTTCACCATCTCCGACCTGATCGGGGTGCGGGTGGAGCATCCCGAGGTGTTCGCGGCCACCCACGGCAAGATCCTCGAACTGGTCCGCGACGGGGTGATCGACGGCCTGCGCATCGACCATCCGGACGGACTGGCGGACCCGGGGGCGTATCTCGGGGAGCTGGGCGAGGCCACCGGCGGACGCTGGACGGTGGTCGAGAAGATCCTGACCGGTGCCGAGGCCCTGCCCCCGGCCTGGGCGGTCGCGGGGACCACCGGGTACGACGCCCTGCACCGGATCGACGGCCTGTTCACCGACCCGATGGGCGCGGCGGATCTGCTCGGCCGCTACCGGGACTTCGCGGGTCCCCAGGGAGATCGCGGCGGCTACTGGACCGCCACCGTCCGCAGGGCCGCGTACCGCGTGGTCACCCACGAGCTGGCCGCCGAGACGGAGTGGCTGACGCGTCTCGCCGTCCAGGTCTGCGCCGGGGATCCCGCCACGCGCGACCACGCCCCGTGGGCGCTGCACACGGCGGTCCGCGAACTGCTGGTGCGGGTGCCCGTCTACCGGCCGTACGTCACGGCCGGCGGGCCGCTCACGGAGATCGCGGAGTCGACGCTGCCGGCCGAGGCGGTGCGGGACGCCAGGGCCGCGTTCTCCGTGGCGCAGGAGGCGGACGCGGTCGACGTGGTGCGGGACCTGGCGCTGGGGAGGCTGGGCGACGGGCCGGAGCACGCGTCGTTCTGCGCGCGGTTCGCCCAGACGGCCTCCGCCCTGCACGCCAAGTCCGTGGAGGACACGGCCTTCTACCGGTACGTCCCGCTGATCTCGGCGACCGAGGTGGGCGGCGACCCGGGGCAGCCGGCGGTGAGCCCGGAGGAGTTCCACGCCTTCGGCACCCGTCTCAGCCGTGACTGGCCCGGCACCGGCACGGTGCTGACCACGCACGACACCAAGCGCAGCGGGGACGTACGGGCCCGGATCGCGGTCCTTTCGGAGTGCCCGGAGAGGTGGTCCGCCCTGGTGGAGCAGCTGGCCAGGGCGACACCCGTACCGGCACCCGACCCGCAGCTGGCCTGGCAGGCGTGGCAGTCGGCGTACGGCTGCGCGGGACTGCCTGCGGACGAGATGGCGGGGAGGCTGGAGCCGGCGCTCCTGAAGGCGGTGCGCGAGGCCGGACTGTTCACGAGCTGGACCGAACCGGATCCGGCGTACGAGAGGGCGGTGACCGACTTCGTGGCGGCGGGTCCGGGCGCCGACGCCGGCGAGGCCCGGGTGCTGATGGCCCGGTTCGCACGGGAACTCGCGCCCTTCGTGCGGGCCAACGTCCTGGGCGCGGCCCTGGTGCACCTGACGATGCCGGGCGTCCCCGATCTGTACCAGGGCACGGAGCGGGAGTACATCGCGCTGGTCGACCCCGACAACCGGCGGCCGTTCAGCAGGCCCGCGGAGGGCGGCGACGAGAAGACGGCGCTCACCGCGGCCGCGCTGGGCCTGCGGCGGGAGCGCCCGGGCCTGTTCGGCGAGTCGGGCACCTACGCCCCGGTGGCCGCGCGGGGTCCTGCGGCGTCGCACTGCCTGGCGTTCTGCCGGTCGGGCGAGGTGGTCACCGCGGTGACGCGGCTGTCCCTGCGGCTCGACGAGGAGGGCGGCTGGCGGGACACGGTGCTGACGCTGCCCGGCGAGGGTCCGTGGACCGACCTCCTCGCGCCGGGCGGGGAGTTCACCGGCCCCGAGGTGCCGGTGGCGGAACTCTTCGCGCAGCGCCCGGTGGCGCTTCTCGTCCGGACGGGCGGTGGCGGCGCGGCCGGACGCGGCTGAGCCGGCCGGGGGCACCGGGGACCGCGCGACCGGCGCCCCCGGGCTCGTACGGGTACGGCCGCGGGCCTCGTACGGCGCCGGGAGCTGCCTGCGGGGGCCCGCGCGCCGTCAGGCCGGGGGGACCGGGAGCGAGGCGGTGAGCCGGAAGGTCATCCGGCCGAAGCTCACCTGGTCCCCGTCGCGCACCGCGACCGATCCGACGACCCGCTGCCCGTTGACGCAGGTGCCGTTCGTCGAGCCCAGGTCGCGCAGGATCCACCGGCTGCCGTGCACGGTCAGTTCGGCGTGCAGCCGTGACACGGTCTCGTGGCTGAGCCGGAGCCCGTTGCCCGGGTCCCGGCCGATGAGCAGGGGGTGCGGGCCGGGCACCGGCAGCATCAGTCTGGGCAGCCGCTCCGACTGCCAGGCCCTGCGCACCCGGGCGGGGAAGGCGGAGAGGCCCCCCACCGCGCGGAAGATCCCGCGGGTCCAGCGCCCGCCGGACTCCAGGTCGGAGGTGAGCGCCGCGAGGTCCTCGGGGCGCCGGGCGACGAGGGCGAGTTCCATGCGCCGCAGGAAGGTGTCGTGGGAGAGCTTGCCCTGGGCCGCGCCGTCCCTGAGCACACCGAGGACACGGTCGCGCTGGGCGTCGGACAACCGCGCGGGGTACGTGTGGGACTCGAAGGAGGACGTCACACTGCCGATTGTCGGGCCGACAGGCCGGAGGTGTCCAGAAGAACCCCGGGATCGATGCTCCTGACCTGCGTCGGAGTCGTCACATCCCGCCGTGCGCAACCGGGTTGGAGCGCGCGGGCACGCCCGGGCCGCGCGGGGAAACCGGTGGACGCGGGCGCCCGGCCGCCGTAACGTCGGCCGCCGCGACGTCCAGGCGAACACGGGAGGAGGCGGTCCACGATGCGCAGCGGGTCCACCGCACGTGCCACGTCGTCCACTCGCTCCCGTCCCGCCCGCCGGGCGGTGTCGGACTCGGTCTGACCGGGAGCGCCACGCTTCACGTCACCTCGTCCCGGAGGACATCCCATGACAGGTCCGGTCATCCGTGCGCTCACCCGGAGCGACGCCCATCTCTTCGATTCGTTCCACGACCCCGCCCTCGTCGGCCGGTCCGCGTTCGGTCACCGCTACGCGACCGTGGCCGACGGCGGGGAGTACCGCCCCGAGTGGATCCGGGTGGCCCTGCGCGACGGCGTCGTCGTCGCCAGGGCGGCCTGGTGGGGCGGGCCGCAGGACACCGAGCCCGTCCTGCTCAACTGCTTCGACTTCGCCGAGGGCGAGGAGGCCGCGGCCACCGAACTGCTGCGCCGTGCCCCGTGGTCCGTCGAGTACGAGCTGATCGTGCCGCCGGGCTGGCGTGACCTGCCCCGGGTGCGGGCCGCGGCCTCGGCGCGCATCGCGGCGGCGGAGGCGGCCGGCATGAAGCCGCTGGTCGAGCGCTACCGCTACGAGTGGACGCCCGCCGACGGGCTGCCCGAGCGGCCCGGCAGGCTGGTGTTCCGCGAGGAGCCCGACGACGCGGTGATCCTCGACGTCCTGCGCCGCGTGCACTCGGTCACGCTGGACGCCCACGCGCTGCGGACCATCGCGGGGCCGGGCGGTCTGGAACAGGCCGCCCGGGAGGAGCTCGACTTCTTCAACTGGTGCCCCTCCCCCCGGTCCTGGTGGCAGCTCGCGTACACACCGGACGGCGAGCTCGCCGGTATCCACGTGCCCGCCCGCAACCCGGGCGGACCGTGCATCGGCTTCATCGGAGTCGTGCCCGAGGCGCGCGGTCACGGCTACGGCTACGACCTGCTCGTCGAGAGCACGCACCTCCTCGCCGGTGAGGGTGCGACGGTCGTCGCCGGGGCGACCGACCGGGGCAACGTCCCGATGGCCGCCGCGTTCGCCCGGGCCGGTCACCGCATCACGCAGGAGCGGGTCCACCTGGTGTGAGGGTCGCCTCCCGCGCGCTCCCGGTGCGCTGCGCGCTGATCACGTCGCGGTACCAGGCGTACGACTCCTTGGGGGTGCGCCGCAGCGTCTCGTAGTCGATGTGGACGAGGCCGAACCGCTTGCTCGCCCCCTCGGTCCATTCGACGTTGTCGGTCAGGGACCAGGTGAAGTAGCCGCGTACGTCGACACCCGCGTCGATGGCCGTGCGCAGGGCCTCCAGGTGTCCCTCCAGGAAGGCGATGCGGCGGCCGTCGGCGACGGGCTCGTCGACGGCGCAGCCGTTCTCCGTGATGTAGACGGGCGGCAGCCTGTCGCCGAAGCGGTCGCGCAGCTGGCCGAGCGTCTCGGAGAGCCCTTCGGGGACGACGGGCCAGCCGAAGTCGGTGGTGTCGTACCCCTCGATCTCCCGGATGCCGAACGGCAGCCCCTCGGGCATGGAGTACCCCGAGAAGGAGTCGAGCGCCTCGGGCCGCGGGGCGCCCACGAGGGTCGGGTTGTAGTAGTTGACGCCGTACCAGTCGAGGGGGGCGGAGATGACCTTGAGGTCGTCCTCGACCGGGCCGGGCATCAGGGCGGCGAAGCCCTCGTCGGGGTAGCGGCCGGTGAGGACCGGGTCGGCGAACAGCCAGTTGGTGAGGGTGTCGTAGAGCTCCGCGCCCATGCGGTCCTCGTCCGAGTCGCCCGCCGTCCAGACGGGCGAGTGGGAGAGCGCGATGCCGATGTTGTCCGCGCCGGCGGCGCGCAGCGCCCGCACGGCGAGGCCGTGGGCGAGGAGCTGGTGGTGGGCGGCCGGCAGGGCGTCGAAGAGGAGGGTGCGGCCGGGGGCGTGCTCGCCGAGCGCGTAGCCGAGCATGGTGACCTCGGCCGGTTCGTTGATGGTGATCCACATGGGGACGCGGTCGGCGAGGCGCTCGGCGACGATGCCCGCGTACTCGGCGAAGCGGTAGGCGGTGTCCCGGTTGAGCCAGCCGCCCGCCTCGTCGAGCGGGAGCGGGGTGTCCCAGTGGTAGAGCGTGGGGGCGGGGGTGATGCCGTGCGCGCAGAGTTCGTCGACGAGCCGGTCGTAGAAGTCCAGTCCGGCGGGGTTGAGCGAGCCGCTGCCGCCGGGAACGACCCGGGGCCAGCTGATGGAGAAGCGGAAGGCGTCCGCGCCCAGTCCCGCGAGCAGGGCGACGTCCTCGCGGTAGTGCTCGTGGAAGCCGGTGCCCCGGGTGGTGTCGGTGCCGTCCTTGATGCGGCCGGGCTGAGCGGCGAAGGCGTCCCAGCCGGACAGTCCCTTGCCGTCGGCGTCGAAGGCCCCCTCCGTCTGGAAAGCGGAGGCGGAGGCGCCCCACAGGAATCCGGGCGGGAACGTCGGCACGGTCATCTCGGCCTCCAGCAGCCGTAAGGGGGACCTTGTAGTACTGCCCGGGCTCGCCGCGAATGAGCGGAACCCGGCAGGGCAATGATCAGGACCAGACCCTAATCGTCAGGTGCGGCCCCGCTCCAGTGTCCCGGGGGCCGTGCGCGCGAATTCCGCCGATCATGGGGCCTCCGGTGAGGCATCCGGTTCATGGACGAGGAGTGGTGAATGCAGTTCGAGGTGTGGGCTCCCGAGGCCGGGTCCGTGGCGCTCTGCACGGCGGACGGGCGCGTCCCGATGGCGCGCGACCCCCTGCGGGCGGGCTGGTGGACCGCCGGGGCGGAGGCCGGGGACGGCGACCGGTACGGCTTCTCGCTGGACGACGGCCCCGTGCTGCCCGATCCGCGTTCGCGGAGGCAGCCGGACGGGCCGGACGGCGAGAGCGCGGTCGTCGACCAGGACGCCCACGTCTGGCGGACCACGTGGGCGGGGCGGGGCCTGCCCGGCGCCGTCCTGTACGAGCTGCATGTCGGCACCTTCACGGACGCGGGCACCTTCGACGCCGCCGCCGCGCGGCTCGGCCGTCTCGTGGACCTCGGCATCACCCATGTGTCCGTCATGCCCGTCTGCCCCTTCCCGGGAACCCACGGGTGGGGGTACGAGGGGGTGTCGCTGTGGGCGGTGCACGAGCCGTACGGAGGCCCGGACGCCCTGAAGCGCTTTGTCGACACGGCGCACGGTCTCGGCCTCGCCGTCGTGCTGGACGTCGTCCACAACCATCTGGGCCCCTCGGGCAACCACCTCCCGGCCTTCGGCCCGTACTTCACGGACACACACCACACGCCCTGGGGCTCGGCCGTCAACCTGGACGCACCGGGCTCGGACGAGGTCAGGGCGTACCTGCTGGGCAGCGCGCTCGCCTGGCTGCGCGACTACCGGCTGGACGGACTGCGCCTGGACGCCGTGCACGCCCTGGCGGACGGCCGTGCGCTGACCTTCCTGGAGGAGCTGTCCACCGCCGTCGACGCGCTCGCTTCGGAGCTGGGGCGGCCGCTCGCGCTGATCGCGGAGTCCGACCTCTGCGACCCGCGGACGACGACACCCCGCGGCGAGGGCGGCATCGGCCTGCACGCCCAGTGGAACGACGACTTCCACCACGCGCTGCACACGGCCCTCACCGGCGAGTCCCAGGGCTACTACGCCGACTTCGCGACCGCTCCGCTCGCGGCCCTGGCCAAGACGCTGACCAGCGCGTTCTTCCACAACGGCACGTACTCCAGCTTCCGGGGGCGCACGCACGGCCGCCGCGTCGACGTCACCCGGGCACCCGCCCACCGGTTCGTGGGCTACGCCCAGACGCACGACCAGATCGGCAACCGCGCCCTCGGCGACCGGCTCGCCGCCACGCTCCCGGCCGGGCTCCAGGCGTGTGCGGCGGCGCTGGTGCTCACGGGGCCGTTCGTCCCGATGCTGTTCATGGGCGAGGAGTGGGGCGCCCGGACCCCGTGGCAGTTCTTCACGGACCACACCGATCCGGAACTGGCCCGCGCCGTGCGGGACGGCAGGCGGCGGGAGTTCGCGCAGCACGGCTGGGCCGAGGAGGAGATCCCGGACCCGCAGGACCCGGACACCCGGGACCGGTCCTGCCTCGACTGGAGCGAAGCGGAGCGCGAGCCGCACGCCAGGCTCCTGGCCTGGTATCGCGAGCTGATCGCCCTCCGCCACTCCCTGCCCGACCTCTCCGACCCCGATCTCGCGTCGGTGCGGGTGGCGTTCGACGAGGAGGCGCGCTGGCTCGTCTGCCGCCGGGGGGACCTGCGGATCGCGGTGAACCTGTCGGGCAGGCCCGCCACGATCCCGCTCGGCGCCGGCCGGCGCCGGGGCGGTGGCCGGGTGCTGGCCGCGTGGGAGCCGGCCGGGGCTCCGGGCGCGGACGGACTGCTGCACCTGGCGCCGGAGTCCTGCGTGGTGCTGTCCGACGACTGAGACAACTCCCTTGCCTTGAAGGGCACTTCAACTCATATGGTCGGGACCTGCAGACTGCAGGAGGGGGAATTCATGGAGCAGCGTCTTCTGGGCCGTTCGGGGCTTCGCGTCAGCGAGCTCTGCCTCGGCACCATGACGTTCGGCCAGGACACCGACGAGACCGAGGCGCACCGCGTCCTCGACACCTTCACGGAGGCGGGCGGCACGTTCATCGACACGGCGGACGTGTACCAGCGGGGCGTGTCCGAGGAGATCGTCGGCCGGTGGCTGAAGAACCGCGACCGCGACGGGCTCGTCGTCGCGACGAAGGTGTTCGGCACGATGGGCGAGGCACCCAACGCGGGCGGCCTCAGCCGCAAGCACATCGTGCGGGCCGTGGAGGCGAGCCTGCGACGGCTGGGGACCGACTACATCGACCTCTACCAGACGCACGTCTGGGACGCGACGACACCGCTGGAGGAGACGCTCTCCACGCTGGACACCCTGGTGAAGGCCGGCAAGGTGCGCTATCTCGGCGCGAGCAACGTCTCCGCCTCCCAGCTCCAGCGGGCCCAGGACCTGGCGCACCGCAACGGCTGGGAGCCCTACGTCAGCCTCCAGCCGCTCTACAACCTGCTGGCGCGCGAGGTCGAGTGGGAACTCGTCCCCGTGAGCCTCGCGGAAGGCGTCGGCATCATCCCCTGGAGTCCGCTCCAGGGCGGCTGGCTGACCGGGAAGTACCGCCGCGGCATGACGGCCGTGGATCCCGGCACCCGCGAGGCCCGCTTCCAGCAGGAGCTCGGCCGTGAAGCCTGGCGGGAGCGGGACAACGACGAGACCTGGCGGGTCGTCGACGCCGTCGTCGCCGTCGCCGGGGAGGCCGGGCGGACGCCGGCGCAGGTGGCGCTGCGCTGGCTCCTCGGCCGCCCCGGTGTCACGGCACCGATCGTCGGGGCGCGCACGGCGGAGCAGCTGGCCGACAGCCTCGGCGCCGCCGGATGGGAGCTGACGGCGCAGCAGGCGGGGCGGCTGGACGCGGCGAGCGAACGCCCGCTGCCCTACCCGTACGACGTGCTGCGCCGCTTCCGTCACCGCGAGCCCCGGGACTGAGACCGGCGGGCCGGTCCGCTACTCCACGATCGCCATCTCGCGCGAGGTGGTGTTGAGCCGCCGGCCCCCGTCCTGCGTGACGGTGACGATGTCCTCGATGCGGACGCCGAACCGGCCCGGGAGGTAGATGCCGGGCTCGACGGAGAAGCACATGCCGGGCACGAGCGGCTGCTCCTCGCCCTCGATCATGTAGGGCGGTTCGTGGGTGGTGACGCCGATGCCGTGGCCCGTGCGGTGGATGAACCGCTCGCCGTAGCCGGACTCGTTGATGACAGCGCGGGCCGCCCGGTCGATCTCCTGGCAGGCCGCACCGGGCCTGACGGCGCGGCAGCCCGCCTCCTGCGCCTCCCGTACGACGTCGTGGACGCGTCGCTCCTCGGCGGTGGGTTCGCCGACGTGGACCGTACGGGAGGTGTCGGAGCCGTAGCCGTGCTTCAGCCCGCCGAAGTCCAGGACGACCATGTCGCCCGCTTCGATGGTCCGGTCGCCGGCTTCGTGGTGGGGGTTCGCGCCGTTCGGCCCGGAGCCGACCACGGTGAAGTCGACCTGCGTGTGGCCGTACCGCGTGAGCAGGGCCGCGAGGTCGGCGGCCACGTCGCTCTCCCGGCGCCCCGAGAACCGGACCCTCAGGATCTCCTCGTACGTGGCGTCGGCGGCCGCCCCGGCAGCGGCGAGGCGTTCCAGCTCCGCCGCGTCCTTGACGGCGCGGAGCATCGGCAGGGCGTCGGTGAGCGAGGTGTAGGAGGCGTCGGGGAGGTCCTTGCCCAGCGCCAGGAGGTGGAGCGCCCAGGCGTTGTCGCTGATCCCGAACCGGCCCTTGCGGTCCAGCAGCGCGGCCGTCAGGGCGTACGGGTCGGCGGCGTCGGTCCACTCGCGCACGGTGAGGGCGGGCGCACCCGGGGCGCGCTCCGCGTCAGCCGCCTCCAGTGCCGGGACGACGAGGACGGGGTCGTGGCCCGCGCGCAGTACGAGCAGGGTGAGGCGTTCGGTCTCGGCGGGCAGCCGGTAGCCGGTGAGGTGGACCATGTCGGGGCCGGGGGCCACCAGGACGCCCGCCAGGCCGGCGGCGTCGGCGGCGGATGCCGCACGGGCCATCCGGGCGCGGTAGTCCTCGGCGGTGAAGGGCGCGGGCTGGTCGGGGCTGGACATGGGACCTCCTGGCGGGGCGACGCGGCAGACAGCATCCTGCCCGTCCGGCCCGGCCGGCGCGAGCGTGGACGGGACCGGGCACGGCACGCGGTTCAGGGGCGTCGGACGACGAGATCGGCACGGTCGCGGTACCGCTCGACCAGCCGGGCGTTGCGCTCGTCGGATCCGGTGACCCACCGCTCGGCGTGCGCCCGGGACTTGCCGAACCGCACGTGCCGCTCGACCAGGCCGCTCACGCGCTCGCGCGGGTCGGCGTCGAGGAACCACACCTCGTCGAGCAGCCCGCGGACGGCGGCCCAGGGGCCCTCGTCCAGGAGCAGGTAGTTCCCCTCGGTCACGACGAGCGGAACGTCTGCGGAGACGCGCACGGAACCGGCGACCGGCTCCTCCAGCGCCCGGTCGAAGGCGGGCGCGTAGACCGGCCCGGGTTCGGCCGGATCCCTCAGGCGCGTGAGGAGGGCCGTGTAGCCGGCGGCGTCGAAGGTGTCGGGGGCGCCCTTGCGGCCGGCCAGTCCCAGACGGTCGAGTTCCGCCCCGGCCAGGTGGAATCCGTCCATCGGGACGAGCACGGCGCGGCCCGGCAGCGCGTCGACGATCCCGGCCGCCAGTGTGGACTTGCCCGCTCCGGGCGGGCCCGCGATGCCGAGGATGCGGCGCCCGCCCGGGGCGGCGAGCCCGCGGGCCCGGGCCACCAGGGCGGGGAGGTCGTTCGTGTCCATGGCGCGCATTGTCCACCGGCGGGCCGGAGGCGCGTTAGTGTTACGTATAACTACCTTCTTCCCCCATCCCGAGGACGAGGAATTCCATGTCCCACATCGCCCTGGTCACGCTGGTCGTCCGCGACTACGACGAAGCCCTGTCCTTCTACACCGGCGCCCTCGGTTTCGAGCTGGTCGAGGACACGGACCGGGGCGGCGGCACCCGCTGGGTGGTCGTACGGCCGCGTGGCACGACGGGCACGGGGCTGCTGCTGGCCAGGGCCAGGGACGACGCGCAGCTGGCGGCCGTCGGGGCGCAGACCGGCGGCCGGGTCGGCTTCTTCCTGCACACCGAGGACTTCGCCGGTGACCACAGCCGCATGGTGGCGGCCGGAGTCCGCTTCCTGGAGGAGCCCAGGCACGAGACGTACGGCTCCGTCGCGGTCTTCGAGGACCTCTACGGCAACCGCTGGGACCTGTTGCAGCCCGCGTGAACCGGGCTCGGCCCGGCGCCGGAGCGGACGAGGGGGCCGGCGGCCCTCACGCGGCCCGGACCCCGGAGGCGCCGCCCGGCCGGGCCGCCGCGATGAGTGCGTCGAGGACCGGCTTGATCAGCGGATGTCCTTCCGCCCCCTGGCGCACCGCCGCGAAGACCCTGCGGGTCGGGACGACACCCTCGACCGGCCGGACCACCGCTTCGGCCGGTTCGGTGCCGCGCAGCGCCGAACGGGGCACCAGCGCCACCCCGGCGCCCGCCCCGGCCAGCGCGACCACCGCGTGGAAGTCGTCCGAGGAGTGTTCGAGCCGGGGTGCGAATCCGGCGAGTTCGCAGGCCAGGACCACCACGTCGTGGCAGGGATTGCCGGGATAGGGGCCGATCCAGGCGTCCTCGGCGAGGTCCGCGACCGCCACGTGCTCCCGGCCCGCGAGAGGGTGGGCGGCCGGGAGCACCGCGTCGAAGGGCTCCGAGTACAGGGGCACCCGGGTGAGCCGCCGGTCGTCCTCGGCGGGGGCACCGCGGTATTCCACGGCGACCGCCACATCGACCTGCCGGTCCAGCACCATCGGCACGCTGGCGTCGCCCTCGGCGTCCTGCACCCGCACCCGGATGCCGGGTGCGGTGCGCGACAGCTCGGCGATCGCCGGGGCGAGGACGAGACCGATGCCGGTCGCGAACGCGGCGACGGTGACGGTGCCCGCCACCCCTGCGCCGTAGTCGGCGAGCTCCGCCTCGGCGCGCTCCAGCTGCGCGAGCACCGCGTTGGCGTGGGTCAGCAGGATGTCGCCCGCCGCCGTCAGCCGGGCGCCGCGCGCACCGCGCTCGACGAGCCGGTGGCCCGTCTCCTGCTCCAGGGCGGCGAGCTGCTGGGAGACCGCCGAGGGCGTGAGGTAGAGCGCGGCGGCTGCCGCGGTCACCGTACGGTGGTCGGCCACCGCACGGAGGATGCGCAGCCGCCGTGCATCGATCATGCGCCCATTGTCCCTGGTCGCGGGAGTTGTTACGCCTCCAGCGCCTTCCGCGCGTCGACGAACGCGTCGACGGCGCGGTTGACGTCGTCGGTGGAGTGGGCGGCGGAGAGCTGGACGCGGATGCGCGCCGCTCCCTGCGGGACGACGGGGTAGGAGAACCCGATCACGTAGACACCCCGCTCCAGGAGCAGCTCCGCCATCCGGCCCGCCTTCGCCGCGTCCCCGATCATCACGGGGGCGATGGCGTGGTCGCCGGGCAGGATGTCGAAGCCCTCCTCGGTCATCCGGGAGCGGAAGAGCGCGGTGTTGGCGTTGAGCCGCTCGCGCAGGTCGCCCGCGGACTCCAGCAGGTCGATGACCTTGAGGGAGGCGGCGGCGATGACCGGGGCGAGCGAGTTGGAGAAGAGGTACGGGCGCGAGCGCTGGCGCAGCAGGGCGACGATCTCGGCGCGTGCCGCGACGTAGCCGCCCGACGCGCCGCCCAGGGCCTTGCCGAGCGTGCCGGTGATGATGTCGACGCGGTCCATGACGCCGTGCAGCTCGGGGGTGCCCCGGCCGCCGGGTCCGACGAATCCGACGGCGTGCGAGTCGTCGACCATGACCATGGCGCCGTAGCGGTCGGCGAGGTCGCAGATCTCGGCGAGCGGGGCGACGTACCCGTCCATGGAGAAGACGCCGTCGGTGACGACGAGGCGGCGCCGCGCCCCGGACGCCTCCTTGAGCTGCTGCTCGAGGTCGGCCATGTCGCGGTTGGCGTAGCGATAGCGCTTGGCCTTGGAGAGGCGGATGCCGTCGATGATGGAGGCGTGGTTGAGGGCGTCGGAGATGACCGCGTCCTCGGGGCCGAGCAGCGTCTCGAAGACTCCGCCGTTGGCGTCGAAGCAGGAGGAGTAGAGGATCGTGTCCTCCTGGCCGAGGAAGGCCGAGAGCCGCTGCTCCAGCTCCTTGTGGACCTCCTGGGTGCCGCAGATGAAGCGCACGGACGCCAGGCCGTAGCCCCAGCGGTCCAGGGCCTCGTGGGCCGCGGCGACGACCTCGGGGTGGTCGGCGAGGCCCAGGTAGTTGTTGGCGCAGAAGTTGAGGACCTCACCGGCGAGGCCGCCGGAGGTGACGGCGACGGTGGCCGACTGCGGGGTGCCGATGACCCGCTCGGGCTTCTGGAGCCCCGCTTCGCGGATCTCGTCGAGGGTCGTGCGCAGGTCGTCGCGTACGGAATCGAACATTGAGGATGTCTCCCAGGTGATTACGGGGGTGCGTACGAGGAGCTTCAGGAGGCCCAGTCGAGCAGTACCTTGCCACCGAGACCGCTCGCGGCGTCGTCGAACGCCGCTTCGAAGTCGCGGTACCCGTAGCGTCCGGTGATCACCGGGGCGAGGTCGAGCCCGCCCTCCAGGAGCACGGACATGGCGTACCAGGTCTCGTACATCTCACGGCCGTAGATGCCCTTGATCGTGAGCATCGAGGTCACGACGCGGGACCAGTCGACGGGGAACTCGGCCGCGGGCAGGCCGAGCATCGCGATCCGGCCGCCGTGCGTCATGTTCGCGATCATGTCCCGCATGGCCTCGGGGCGCCCGGACATCTCCAGGCCGATGTCGAAGCCCTCGCGCAGGCTGAGGTGGCGCTGGCCGTCGGCGATGGTCTCGGTGCCGACGTTGAGGGCGAGGTCCACCCCGACCTTCCTGGCGAGCTCCAGCCGCGCCTCGCTGACGTCGGTGATGACGACGTTGCGGGCGCCGGCGTGGCGGGCGACGGCGGCGGCCATGATGCCGATCGGGCCGGCGCCGGTGATCAGCACGTCCTCCCCGACGAGGGGGAAGGACAGCGCCGTGTGCACGGCGTTGCCGAACGGGTCGAAGATCGCGGCGATGTCGAGGTCGACCTTGTCCCGGTGCACCCAGACGTTCGAGGCGGGCAGCGCGAGGTACTCGGCGAACGCTCCGTCCCGGCCGACGCCGAGCCCGAGGGTGGAGCGGCACAGGTGGCGGCGGCCGGCGAGGCAGTTGCGGCACTTCCCGCACACCAGGTGGCCCTCACCGCTGACCAGGTCGCCGACCTTGATGTCGACGACGTCCGCGCCGATCCCGGCGACCTCGCCGACGAACTCGTGCCCGAGGATCAGCGGGGTGCGCACGGCCTGCTGGGCCCAGCCGTCGTAGTCGCGGATGTGCAGGTCGGTGCCGCAGATCCCGGTGCGGAGGACCTTGATCAGCACGTCTCCGGGCCCGGTCTCGGGCTCCGGCACGTCCATCAGCCAGAGTCCGGGTTCGGCCTTGTGCTTCACGAGTGCCTTCACGGGTGCGGCTCCCTGTCCTGGTGCGTGGCGTTCCCGGGCGCGGACATGCCGGCTGCGGCCTTCGGGCCCGGGGTGGCGGGGGATACGGCGGACGGGACAGCACGGGGCACGCCTGTCACCGGTCTCTCCGCCGTCACCAAGAAATGTGCCGCAACCGGCGCCTCAGGTCCATCGAGGATTTCTTAAGCGCGGCCGTAGATCAGCTTCAGGCCCCGGCCGGGAGGGCGCCCACGGACCGCCCGGGCGAAGGGCGCCGTCGCAGCGGATCGCCCCAGGCCGGGCGCCGTAGGGCCCTCTTTTCACGGACGGGGCCAGGGCCGTCCGTCGAGGTTCTCGATGTCACTGTTGAGGCGCTTGAGGTAGGCGGCGAAGCCGGCGACCTCGTCCGGGGTCCACTCCGCCATCACCCGATCGAGACCGCGGATGTTCTCGGTCCGCTCGGCCTCCAGGTTCCGTTCACCCTCATCGGTGATGCGGAACTTGCGGGCGATGCCACCGTCGGGGTCCGGGATGCGCTCGACGAGGCCGCCCCGCAGCATCGCGGCGGTCTGCCGGTTCAGGGTGGACGCGTCGAGCCCGAAGGCCTCGCTGAGCTGCCCGATGGACATCGGGCCCTCCATGCGGATCCGGCTGAGCAGCGTGTACGCGCTGCGGTCGAGGTGTCCGCCGCCCCGCCGTGACCGGGGAGCGCTCGGCTGAAGGTGCCGCCCGAGCAGCATGGTCTCGAACTCGATCAGGTGCGTGGGCTTGTCCATGGTCCTTCTCTCGACCGCCTTCACGACGCTCCGGGGGCTCTCAACTGCAGATATACCACCCTGCCGGGGGCGCCCCGCACGCCCGCCGGAGCCCTCGTACCCGCCCGGAGACACACGCTCCGTCCCGGCGCGGCCCCGGTACGCCGGCGTCCGTCGACGGGAGGGCGTACTCCCTCGGCAGGGAGGCGCAGGCGGTGGAACGGCGGGCGGCATGCCCCGCCGCGGAGCAGCACGCGGCATGATCCGCCATGGAGCAGCGCGCGGCGTCGGACCTGGTGCGGCGCGAGGCGAGCGGGCGTCCGTATGCCGTCGGGCGCGCGGGCGTCCGGGCGACGCGGCGACGTGCCCCGGCTGTCGTCACGCGCCCGCCGGGGAACGCGGGACGGCCCTTCGGGCACCGTCCTGCCGCGCGCGGCCCAACGGGGCGTCAGGCCTTGATAGCGTCGCCCGCACGACTACGGAAGGCTCCCCGCCGGGGTCGTCGCTCCGCCGGGCCGGGCCGCCCCAACAGGGCGGCGAGCGGTGGCCGGTGCGTGGCACGGGGACGCACGTGGCAGGGACGATGAGGGCCTACGCATGAGCCTCCCGCAGTTGCACTACACCTCCGTCGCGCCGGGCGACGGGGAGACCGGTGGCCGGTTCACCGCCACCGACCCCGCGATACCGGGGCCGGTCCGCGCCGAAGCCGCTCCCCTTCTGTCCTACGAAGCTCCGGCAGGCACCCCCGACCGGCTCTCCGATGCCCAACTCCGTTCCCTTCCAGTGGCCTTCGGTTACGTCGCACTCTCCGACGGCAGCCATCTGATCAGCCGTGCGGTCGCCACGGGTCCGGCCGGCTTCCATGCCCACGCCGTGCACCTGACGCCCGGTACGCCGATACCGGGCCGGGCACTCCCCGTCGCCGCGTGGGGCGCGGCCGGCTGGCTCTCCGCGGCACCGGACCGCACCCCGCCCGACCCGCTGACCGCGCTGTCCACCGCGCACGGCCCCTCGCACGGGCTGTCCAGGGAGGGCCTCGGCGACTTCGCGGTGTCCCGCAGCCCGTGGCTCGCGGCCGTCCTCGCCGACCTGCGCCGCGCGAGCGAGGACCTGTCGGCGCCGCGGGTCGTCCTCGTGGAGCGGCAGAGCGCCGACGTGGCCCGATGGGTCGCGCTCGCCACCGCCGCACTCCCCCGGGAGCACGCCGAACGGCTGAGCTTCACCACGTACACCCGCCGTCCCGGGCGCACCGCCCACCACGTCGTCGGCGTCCTGCCGGAGGACGCGCCCGACGTCAGCGACCCCCGCTTCCGGGTGCACGCCGCTTCCGGACCGCGGCCGGCCGCGGTGGTGGACGACGCCTGGGCCGGGACCGCCGCCCGCATCTGGCGCAGCAGGGCCCCCGAGCTGTTCCGCGAGGCGGCGGAGCTGCCGGGCGAGCCGTTCGCCGCGGGTCCGCTCGCGGTGACGGCGCTCGGCGCGGGCATCGCACTGGGCTCCAACGAGCGTGCGGCGGCGGCCGACTGGGCCGCCGAGCGGCCGTACGCCCTCGACGAGAAGCGGACCCGGCAGCTGACCGACGCGCTCACCGCGCCCGCCGACGACCGGACGGCGGCGGAGTGCGCAGCGGCGCTCCGGCTGCTGACGGCGCTGGACGGCCGCTGCCCCGCCTCCGTGACCGCCCCGCTGGCCGCCCTCCTGGTGACCGAGGCGGTACGGGGCGACGACGTGGCCCTGGAGCCTCCCTCGCGTTCGGTGTTCGACGGCCCCGACGGGGAGCGCGCGCTCGGCGCTCTGGTCGACGAGCTGGGCGGCGAGCTCCTGGCCGAACTCTCCGCCCCGCCCCGCGGTGTCGCGCGGACCGTGCAGGTGCTGCGGCTGGTACGCCTGCTGGGCCTCGACTCCGCGGACCTGCTCCCCGGGGCCGTGCGCCGCATGGCCCGCGCCCTGCTGGACGACGGCGGGGCCGAGGCGTGTCCCGCGCTGCTGGAACTCCTGGACGAGCAGTTCGACGTGCGTACGGCGCTGCTGGGTGAGCTGGACCGGCTGGCCCCCGACCACCCCGCGGCCACGGAGGACCTGCTGTCCCGGGTGACGCTGCCGTTCACCGGGACGCAGGCGCTGCCCCATCTGCGCATGTGCGCCGAGGCACCCGCCGCCCGCACGAGGGGCGCCGGCCGGCCCGCCTTCCTGCACACGGTGCTGCGCGCCGCGGGCATGTCGCCCTTCGCCGAACCGCTGGTGCTGCGGACCGCGGTGGGCCTCGTCTGGGGCGAGGACACCCCGACGGCGGACGAGGCGAGGGCACTGCTCGACGGGACGACGTCGGACGCCCACCGGGCGGCCGGCACCTGGACCCGCATGGTCGACGCCGCCCTCGCGGCCCCGGCGGGCGACGTGGACGCCGCCGAACTGGCCCACGATCTGCTGCGGGGCTTCCCCCAGCAGCTCGACGCCCGGGTGCGCGCCTGCCTCATGCTCCTGGACTTCGCGCGCGACATGCGCTCAGGATCGGCAAAACCGGGCTGGGCCGACCACGCGAGGGCGCTGCGGAGCCGCGCCGAACCCGTGGAGCCCTCGGCCCTCGCGCACGCCTACGGAGCCCTGGCCGAACGACTGCTGGCCCCGGACCGGCCCGAGGCCGAGCTGTACGCCTTCGTGCACAGCGGGGACGAGGACCTGATCGCGGCCTACGGCACGGCAGCCCGCGGCGACGAGGTCCGGGCCCTGCTGGCGGCCGACCCCGCGTACGTCGCCGACTGCTTCACCGTGTGGAACGCGCATCCCCACGCGGGCACCACCTGGACCCGGACCCGTACCGGCCTGCTCGACGAGGTACTGCGCCCCGCGGTCCGCGCGCTGCCGGCGGAGGCACTGGCGGCGGCGGAGCAGGCGGTGGAGGCCGGGGGCAGCAGCCGCACGCTGGAAGCCTTCCGCACCTGGAACCGTCCGCCCCGCTCCCTGGGCCGCCTCGGCAAACGCATCGCGGGCCGGGTGCGCCGGGGCTGACCTCCGGGTGCCTGTTCGCAGGTGCGTATCTTCGCGAACGGCGCCGAGGCCAAGGGCTGTCCCGTCATCCCTGGTGGATCAGCGCGCGACGTCGGATGCCGTGCATCGCAAGGCGGAGGGACATCCGCATACTGGGCGTATTCGGGCGTTCCGACGACGCGGCGAGGCGCCGTGGCTGTCGTCGCGCGCCCGCCGGGGATCACGGGACAGCCCTTAGGCTGTCACGCGGCGTCGGACGGGCCCGTCCGGTCACCGGGCGGCGTACGGGGGAAGAAAGTTGCAGTTCGAGGACATCGTGAGCGCCCCGGTGGGCAAGCTCGGCGAAGCCGCCCACGCGTGGGCGGAGATGGTCACCAAGCTGGCATCACTGGCCGACGACGCCCGCACCGGGATGAAGGTGAAGGCGGACAAGGCCGACTGGCAGGGTGTCAACGCAAGCGTCACCAGACCGTTCATCGCGAAGACCGCCGAGGAGTTCGAGGACGCGGCAGCCGAGGCCAAAGGCATCGGACTGCTGCTCGCGGACGCACACACTGCTTTCAAGACCGCGAAGGACGGGCTCGTCAGGATCCGGGACGAGGAAGCCGACAAGGCCGGGATCGTGATCAGCCCGGCCGGACACGTGACGGCCAGGTACGACCTGGAGGACGATCCCGGGGCGCGGCACGATCCCGACTATCCCGCGGCCCTGCGCAAGCAGAAGGCCGCCGTGGTCGCCTGGCAGAAGCGGATCGACCGGCTCGTCGAGGACTTCTCCGACGCCGACGACTCCCTGAAACGCGCGCTCATGGCCAATGTGTCGGGTGACAAGGATTTCAGCGCCCCGAAGTTCACCAGCCTCGACGCCGAGCAGGTCGACCGCGCCGCAGGCCTGCTGAAGACGGTCACGGGCGAGGGTGGCACCGCCCGCAACGCAAAGGCCCTCGGACAACTCGCGGACCTCATCGACGACAACCGTGACGATCCCGAGTTCGCGACGGGGTTCTACCGGAAGATCGGCGCGGAGGGGACGCTCGAGGCCTACACCAGGATGTCGCTGGACGCGACATCGCTCGGCCCTCTCGGTCAGGACCGGGCGGCTCAGGTCCGCGCCATGCAGAACGACATGGGCGCGATGCTCGGCCTCGCCACCCAGACCTCGACGCCGAACCATCTCGACGCGACGTGGACCACCCAGCTCATGAAGGCCGGGCGCAAGGAAGTCGACGTGTCGGGCTTCGCGGGCGTCGGCACCAAGGTCTACGGCTACCAGGCGCTCGGCGCTCTGCTTCGCGAGGGGACGTACGACAAGGACTTCCTCACAGCTGTCGGCCGGGACATGGTCGCGATGGACAAGAAGAACCCGGACATCTGGTCGACCAACCTGCCCTACGACCAGAAAATGGCGATCAACCTCGACACGGAGGGCGGAAAGGGCTTCAACCCCCTCACCGGTCTCATGGAGGCGATGAGCAGGAACCCCGACGCCTCCACCGCCTTCTTCCACGAGGGGATCCGCGAGGATTCCGACAAGGACGGCATCGTCACGCTGTCCGACGCCGAGATCAAGGGCAAGGACGCCCAAGGCGTGGTCGACTACATGCTCGACAAGAAGCCGACGGCCGACTGGTACGACACGACGGAGGGCGGGGAGGCCGCCCCGGGCCAGACCGCGATGGGCAACGCGCTGGAAGCAGCGGTCACCGGACGGATTCCGGGCGACGACGACGCACCCCCCGTCTCCCACAGCAAGGCCATGGCCGACGTGATGGAGCAGGTCGTGGAGAAGACGGGGACGAACCCCGAACTCGTGGCCGCGAAGGCCGGCGACCCTGCGGCACCCCTCAGCGGACTGTCCCGGCAGTTCGGCAACATGGCGGCGGAGTACATGCCGGACCTGCAGGCCGCGGCGGAGAACGGGGCCGGCCAGATAAAGCCGTTCGGACACGCGGCGCAATTCGACAAGGGTCGGATGGCAGCGTTCCTGGGCGCGGTGGCCCAGGACCCGCAGGCCTACGGCGCGATCACCAACGCGCAGCAGGCCTATACGACGGCGCTGGTCAGTGATGTTTTCCGTCACCCCGAGAGCCACCCGGACACGGGAGAGGCCGTGCGGAACGCCGTCCACCCCGGAGGTGAGATCGCGGGGATGATGACCGAAGCGAGAGCATATGCGATTCACGAAGCCAAAGCTCACGAGAACACGGAGTACAGCGAAGGAGTGAGCGACAACGCCAAGTGGACGAATCGGATCCTCACGGCCGCCGGTGCCAAATATGTCGAAATGATTCCGGTTGGTGGTGACGTTGTGGGTTGGATTCAGGAAGACATTACGGAATCCGTCGTCAAGCACGCGGAGAGAGACGTTTCGGGCGAAGGCCGACGCGATTCACTGACCGGTTACGCTGACGCGGAACTCGCGGCGAAGAATGCCGCCGTGTCGGCCGTCGAAACAGGCGCCAAAGCGGCTGGCCTCTCACCCGATCAATACAACGACTACAAGGGCTCAGCCTCCACCGAAACCGCCAGTGCACATTCGACCGGACGCGACCTGGTCGACAGTTCTCACCCCAAAGGGAAGTAGGCATGCGGCGACTCACGCAGACCACGATGGCAGCCTCGATGCCGGCGATACTGATCGCTTCTCTGGCCGGGTGCTCCGAAAAGGCCGAAGCGGTCCCCGAACTCCCTGCACGAATCTGTTGGGGTGCTTTCGCCGCGAAAGAGGTGTCACCTCTCCTGCCGTCCGGACAGAAGGCCACGTTTGGCGCCGCAGCCATGCACCCCTTCGCCCTCCCGGAGAGTGCGGACCTCGCCTCGTGCACCTTGGACATCGATGGCACGACAAAATTCCAGGCTTCAGCGACTCGCCTTGACTACGAAAAAGATATCGACTGGAGCCCGTGGGAGAAGGCCGATCCCGAACCACTTGCCATCGGCGAGAAAGGCATTCTCTGGTACGACGGGGCCGCCTCGTACATCGTCTGTGAACCCTCCGTCGCCTCGTCCTCTCCAGGGAGGTACATCGATCTGCACCTCAGTACGTTCCGTTCGCAGGGCGATCGCGAGCAGGAGAAGCGGGCCCGCCGTGTCCTCCCCGTCCTCCTGAAGCAGTTCGTCGCCTTCGCGGAGAAGGAACTGAAGTGCCGCTGACCGGGCCGCGGACCTCAGTGATTCCGGTGCGGGTAGGCCGGTCCCCCTGGGGCGGGTACCGTTGGAGGCTCTGATCTCGTGTGCCTCCTGGCGGGCTGCGTGACACCCCAGGAGGAGCAGCAGGATGACGACGAACCGCGGACGCAAGGACGTGATCCGGGACCGGATGGCCGCGACCGGCGAGTCGTACAACGTCGCCGCGCGGAACCTCAAGGCGATGAAGGACACGAGCGCCACGCGTGACGCGGTGCTCGTCCAGCGCTGGCAGCCCGCGGACTCGCTGGACGTGCCCTGTCCCTGCGGGGGCACGTGCGAGCCGGGCGAGACCTGTGACCGCTGCCATGCCCGGCATCGGCACGTGCGGCGCTATCCGGGCAGCCTGACCGAGGTCGAGGTCTGGGCGGACCGGTACGAGTGCATGGGCTGCTCGTCCTCGTACACGCTGACCGTCCACCTCACGGGCCGCCCGTGGGGGGTCGCGGAGACCGTGGTGCGGGGCGGGGCGGCCGAGGAGGTCGTACAGGCCCGGGTGTTCCCGGGGGTCGCGCACCCGCTGCTGCGGGCCGAGGCGGCCGCGGAGTCCGGCTCCGGCTCCGGCTCCGGCGAGGAGTAGGGCCGCCGGCACCGGCTCCGCCCCTCGGCAGCCGCAGAGCCGTCCGCGCGCCCGACCCACCACACGTAGGCCCCCCGGTTCCGCTGGGGGGCCTTCGTCGTCCCCCGCCCGGAGCGTGAGCCGGCAGCCGAGGTCCTCCCGCCACCGCGATCACCCGATAGTGGCGCGGCTCACGGCGGGAACCTGACCGATCGGCCAGTTCTGACCGATCGGTCAGCTAGCGTGTCCCCATGCCACGTCCGCCCTCCCCCATGCGCCGTCAGATTCTCGACTCTGCGGTGCGCCTGTTCGCCGAGCGCGGTTTCAAAGGGACCTCGCTCCACGACATCGCCGTCGAGGCGGGCTGCTCCAAGGCGTCCCTGCTCTACCACTTCGCGGGCAAGGACGCGATCCTCACGGAGGTGCTGACTCCTCCGGCGGAGAGCCTCACCGCCATGAGGGACGACCTGGCGGCGCTGGAGGGCGACCGGGCCGTGCGTGCGGCGGTGGCCGTCTACGTGGGCCTGGCGATGCGCTTCCGCCAGGAGGTGAAGATCATCTTCGCCGAGCTGCCCGACATGCTCGGCCACCCGGTCCTGGCCGTCATCCCCGAGGCAGTCGACCAGCTCGCGGACGCGCTGGCCGGTCGCTCGCGTGAGCCGGCGGCGCGCGTGTCGGCCCAGATGGTGATCGGCGGTGTGGCGGTGACGGTCGCCGCCGACGTGGACGTGGCCCCGGACGCGATGCGCGCCGCCCTGGAACAGGGAGCGCTGAGAACCCTCGGTCATCCCGTCAGCTGACAGAAGTCGTCCCGTTCGAAGAGAAAGACGCCTCCATCGCATGGCTATCCTGCTCTACCGGCTCGGCCGGCTCTCCTTCCGCCGCCGAGGGCGCGTCCTCGCGCTGTGGCTCCTGCTCCTCGCGCTCCTCGGAGGAGGAGCCGCGGCCTTCAGCGGGCCCACGACCAGCAAGTTCTCGATTCCGGGCACGGAGTCCCAGAAGGCCCTGGACGCCCTGACCCGGGAGTTCCCGCAGGCGGGCGGCGCCACCGGGACCATAGTCATCGCCGCACCGGAGGGCGGGAAGCTGACGCCGGAGGCCGTCGCTCCGGTGACCGGCGCGGCCGCGAAGGTGCCCGGTGTCGTCGCCGCCGTCGACCCCTTCGTGTCCAAGGCCGTCTCGCGGGACGGCCGCTACGCACTGGTCCAGGTGCAGTTCGCCACCGGGGTCGACGGCATCACCGACGCCCAGCGCGAGGCGTTCTCGAAGGCGGGCGCGTCCGTCGCGGATCTGCGCGTGGAACACGGCGGCGAGATCATGCGGGGCGTACCCGAGGTCGGCTCGACCGAGGTCATCGGAGTCGGGGTCGCCGCCCTGGTCCTGATCCTGACCTTCGGTTCCCTGGTGGCAGCCGGCATGACGCTCCTGAACGCGCTGGTCGGGGTGGCGGCCGGCATGGCGGGGCTCTTCGCGCTCAGCAGCACCGTGGAGCTGACCAGCACCGCGCCGATCCTGGCGCTCATGCTGGGCCTGGCCGTGGGCATCGACTACGCCCTCTTCATCACCTCCCGCTACCGCACGTACGTCGCGGACGGCATGGACGGCGAGGAGGCGGCGGGCCGGGCGGCCGGTACGGCAGGTTCCGCCGTGGTCTTCGCGGGAGCCACCGTCGTCATCGCACTCGCGGGGCTCTCCGTGGCCGGGGTGCCCTTCCTCACCGTGATGGGTCTCGCGGCGGCGGCCACGGTCGCGCTCGCGGTGCTGGTGTCCCTCACCCTCCTCCCGGCCGTCCTCGGCTTCGCGGGAGTACGGGTACTGCCCCGCAAGCAGCGGAACCTGGACAGGACCTCCTCCGTCGCCTCCGCCGAGGCGCACGGCGGTCCCGGTGCGGGCAGCGGCTTCGGCTTCCGCTGGGGCCGTGTCGTGGCGCGGCTGCGCGTCCCCCTGCTGCTCGTCGGCGTGATCGGCCTGGGCGCGCTCGCCCTGCCCGTGCAGGACATGCGCCTCGCGCTGCCCGACGCGAGCACCGAGGCCGAGGGCTCCCCCAACCGCGAGGCGTACGACCTGACCACCCGGGGATTCGGGGAGGGCTTCAACGGACGGCTGATCGCCGTCGTCTCCGGTGACACCCCCGGGGCGACCGCCGCCGCGGCCAAGGAGACGGCCGGACTGATCGCGGAGACCGACGGGGTGCTCGCCGTCGCCCCGCCGCAGACGAACGAGCGCGGCACCACCGCGCTGCTGGCCGTGATCCCCGAAACGGGTCCGACCGACGCCGCGACGGAGGACACGGTCAACGCGATCCGCGACCGGGTGGAGAGCGTGCGCGGGGCGTCGGTGGCGCTGACGGGGGCCACGGCCGTCGGCATCGACGTCTCCGAGAAGCTCGCCCACGCCCTGCCGGTCTACCTGCTGCTCGTGGTCGGGCTGTCGGTGCTGCTGCTCATGCTGGTCTTCCGCTCGATCCTGGTGCCCGTCAAGGCCGCGCTGGGCTTCCTGCTGACCATCGGCGCCACGTTCGGCATCACCGTCGCCATCTTCCAGCAGGGGCATCTGGCCGACCTGGTCGGACTCGACACCCCCGGCCCACTGGTCAGCTTCCTGCCGATCCTTCTGATCGGCATCCTGTTCGGGCTGGCCATGGACTACGAGGTCTTCCTCGTCTCGCGGATGCGGGAGGACTTCGTCCACGGCAGCGACGCCCGCGAGTCGGTCGTCAGCGGCGTCGGCCACAACGCGCGGGTGGTGTCGGCGGCGGCGATCATCATGACGGCCGTCTTCGGCGGCTTCGTGCTGATGCACGACCCGATCATCAAGTCGATCGGCTTCGCCCTGGCCGTCGGCGTGCTCGTCGACGCCTTCGTGGTCCGCATGACCCTCGTGCCGGCGGTCATGCACCTGCTGGGCCGTGCCGCCTGGTGGCTGCCCCGTCCGGTGGACCGGATCCTGCCGGACCTCGACATCGAGGGCGAGCGGCTGCAGCAGGAGATCCCGGTGCAGCGGCAGGCGGCGGAGCTCACCAAGGTGTGAGCCGTCACCGCCGGCCGACCGGAGGTCACGCGGGCCGCACGCCTCCGTGACCGGACGTACCGCCGCCCGCCAGGAGCATGTCTCCTGGCGGGCGGCGAGGTGCTGTGGCCCCGGCCGGCATACGCCACCGGGGCCTCCCGCGTCTCTCAGGCCTCGTCGGGCGCGAGCGTCAGCGAGATGGAGTTGATGCAGTACCGCTGGTCCGTCGGCGTCGGGTAGCCCTCACCCTCGAACACGTGCCCGAGGTGTGAACCACAGCGGGCACAGCGCACCTCGGTGCGTGCCATGCCGAGACTGTCGTCGCGGAGCAGCTCGACGGCGTCGGTGTCCTTCGGGTCGTAGAAGGACGGCCAGCCGCAGTGCGACTCGAATTTGGTGTCGGAGCGGAACAGCTCCGCACCGCAGGCACGGCAGGAGTAGAGACCTGCCGTCTTGGTGTCGGTGTACTCACCCACGAAGGCGGGCTCGGTGCCGGCCTTGCGCAGCACCGCGTACTCGGCGGGGGTCAGCTCTTCCCGCCACTGCTCGTCAGGCTTCTCGACGTCGTACGGCACGGTGGCTCCTCAGCTCGACAGGTGGTCCAGGATCTGCGGGCCGAGGTCCGTGACGTCGCCCGCTCCCATGGTGAGAACCACGTCGCCCGGCTTCGCCATTCCCGCGACCGCGGCGGGGACCGCGGCCTTGTCGTGGACGGCCGTGACCTCGGCTCCCGCGGCCTCGGCGGCGGCGATGATCAACTCGCTCGTGACGCCCGGGAGCGGGTCCTCCCTGGCCGGGTAGATGTCGAGGACCAGGGAGGCGTCGGCGAGCGCGAGGGCCTGGCCCATCTCGGTGCCGAGTTCCTTGGTACGGGAGAAGAGGTGGGGCTGGAAGACCACGAGGAGGCGGGCGTCGGAGGCGGCGCCGCGCATGGCCTCCAGGTCCGCGGTCATCTCGGTGGGGTGGTGCGCGTAGGAGTCGATGACCTGGACTCCGGCGGCCTCGCCCTTGAGCTGGAGGCGGCGCTTGACCCCGGTGTACTTGCCGATGGCGGAGGCCAGGTTGTGCGCGGGAATGCCGAGCGCGACGCCCGCGGCGAGTGCGGCGACCGCGTTGAGGGCGTAGTGGCGGCCCGGCACGGAGACGGTGAAGGTGAGGTACTTGCCGTTGAGCACGACCGTGACCTCGCTGGTCAGGCCGCGCGGGGTGATCTTGTGGACCCGTACGTCGGCCGTCTCGGACTCGCCGTAGGTGACCACGTCCAGGGAGGACCTGCCGCGGACCCGCTCGGTCAGCTCGACGGCCCCGGCCTGGTCGGCCGCGACGACGAGGGTGCCGCCGGGGACGACCTTGCCGACGAAGGTCTCGAACGACTCGTGGATCTCGTCCATCGACGCGTAGTTCGCGTGGTGGTCCAGCTCGACGTTGAGGACGATCGCGACCTGGGGGTCGTACTTCTGGAAGCTGCGGTCGCTCTCGTCGGCCTCGGCGACGAAGATGTCGCCGCCGCCGTGCGTGGCGTTGGTGCCGGGGCCCTCCAGGTCGCCGCCGATGGCGTACGACGGGTCCAGCGCCAGCTCGGACAGGGCGACGGCGAGCATGGACGTGGTGGTCGTCTTGCCGTGCGTGCCGGCGACCGCGATGGCGCGCAGCCCGTCCATCAGGGAGGCGAGCGCGTCGGAGCGGTGCACGACGGGGATGCCCAGCTCGGCGGCGCGGACCAGCTCGGGGTTGTCGGCGCGGATGGCGCTGGAGACGACCACCGAGGTCGCGTCGTCGGCCAGGTGACCGGCCGCGTGGCCGATGTGGACCGTCGCACCCAGTGTGCGCAGCGCCTCGGCGGTCGGGGAGTCCTTGGCGTCGCTGCCCGCCACCTTCGCTCCGCGCTGGGCGAGGATCTTCGCGATGCCCGACATTCCGGCTCCGCCGATGCCGATGAAGTGCGGCCGTTCCAGGGCGGCAGGAATACCGGGTGCCATGCGTGAGTCTCCCGAGGTGTGACTGACTGGGTAGGGGTCCGCCCCCAGCCTATTCGCTGTGCGCGAAGAGCTTGAGCACCGGTACGCCGACCTTGTGACGGGCCCGGGACGCCCAGTCCCGGTGGAAGAACTCCTCGACGTAGTGAGGTGCCGTCAGGACGATGACCTCGTCGGCGCCGGAGTCGTCGACGACGGTCTTCAGCTTGTCCAGGGGGTGGTCCTCGACCACCTGGCCGACGGCTTCCGAACCGGCCTCGCGCAGTTCCCTGAGCGAGTACTCCAGTGCCATCTCCGCGGGCTCGCGGGCCTCCTTGCCCTCCGGCTGCTCGCCCTCCCGTACGGCCTCGCGCAGCTCGCCGATCGCGACGTCGTCGATCGCCCTCAGCAGTACGTCGGCCTGGTCGCTGCGCGGCTGCATCAGGACGACGAACGAGATCCGCTCCTCGCCGTGGAGGGTGGTGACGAACTCCACGTCCTCGGGAGTGAGGGGCTTCTCGATCATCAAAACGCTCGTGAACACGGCAGGCGCCCTTCCGCTTCATCCGGTCGGCCGCCGGGGCGGCCGCTTCTGCTGAAACCATCCTTCCCCGCAATTGCACGGGGTAGCAGGACTTAGTGTGCCCACCTGGAGTTAACCGGAACGGGATATTCCGCTCAATGTCCGATCTTCCCGTACCGGGTGAAGAGGAACCCTGATTCCTCCAGCAGCGAGACGAGGGAGAAACGTTCCGGCACGACGACCGCCGGTCCGCCGGCGATGCGCTGCGCGGCTCCGGCCGTGAGCAGCGGCGACAGGGTCAGGCAGAGCTCGTCCAGTACACCGGCCGCCACGAACTGCCCGAGCAGCCGCGGCCCGCCCTCGGTGAGGAGCCGGGTGTGACCACGGGCCGCCAGTTCGGCCACCGCGCGGGCGGGCTCCACGGCGGCGCCGTCCCCGGCGAACAGGACCTCGGCCCCCGCCTCCCTCGCCGCGCGGACCCGGTCCCCGGGCGCGGCCGTCCCGGTGATCACGAGGGTCGGGACCAGGGGCGAGACGAACAGCGGGAGGGAGAAGTCCAGGTCGAGGCCCGCACTGACGACGGCGACGGCCGGGGCCGGGCCCTGGCCCGCCGCGGCCCGCCGGGCGGCGAACGCCTCGCGGGCGCGGGCGGGCCGGTAACCCTCCAGGCGCACCGTCTCCGCCCCGACGACCACGGCGTCGGCGAGCCCCCGCAGCGTCCCGAAGATCCGCATGTCGGCGGCGCACGAGATGCCCTGGGACCGGCCGTCGTGCTGGGCGGCCCCGTCGAGGGTGGAGACCATGTTGGCCCGGAGCCAGGGGCCGTCGCCCTCCGGATAGGCGTAGGCGCCGGCCAGTTCTTCGAGCGTCCACTCGCGGTCGGCGGCGGGGGCTGGGGTGGTGGGGTCCGTCACAGGGAGCAGGCGTCGCATGTCCGGCAGTCTGGCATGGCGCCGGGGGCCTTCCGGGAGAGGCCTTAAGGTGGAGAGTTGTGTCGTCCTCCACAGCCGTGCCGGGGCAGAGCCCCATAGCCGAAACGGCCCCGCAGTCCCTGTGCGCCCTCGAGCCGCGCGTCCCCGCCGACCGGCTGGTCGCGGAGATGGTGCCGCCGCCGCGCTTCGACTCGGTGCGCTTCGATACCTACGTGCCGGACCCGGGCCGGCCGAGCCAGACCGAGGCGGTCGGCGTGCTCAGCTCCTTCGCGGCCGGGCTGGGCGGTGCGCACGCGACGGGGTCGGGCAAGCGCAAGTGGTTCGGGAGGAAGCAGGCGGCATCCGACGGGCCCCGCGGCGTCTATCTCGACGGCGGGTACGGCGTCGGCAAGACGCACCTGCTCGCCTCGCTGTGGCACGCCACTCCTGCCGATCCCTCGCTCAAGGCGTTCGGCACCTTCGTCGAGCTGACGAACCTGGTCGGCGCGCTCGGCTTCCAGCAGACCGTGCAGACGCTGGGCGGGCACCGGCTGCTCTGCATCGACGAATTCGAATTGGACGACCCGGGCGACACCGTCCTGGTGTCCTCCCTGCTCAGCAGGCTCGTCGAGCAGGGCGTCGCCCTGGCCGCCACCTCGAACACACTCCCGGGCAAGCTGGGCGAGGGCCGCTTCGCCGCGGCCGACTTCCTCCGCGAGATCCAGGGGCTGTCCGCGCACTTCCGGCCCCTGCGGATCGACGGCGAGGACTACCGCCACCGCGGGCTGCCCGAGGCCCCGCCGCCGTACTCCGACGACCAGGTGACCAGGGCCGCGTACGCCACCGCGGGTGCCTCGCTGGACGACTTCCCGGCCCTGCTCGACCACCTGGCCCGGGTGCACCCGAGCCGTTACGGCGCGCTGACGGACGGGATCGCGGCGGTCTGCCTCACCGACGTGGGCCCGGTGCCCGACCAGTCCACCGCGCTGCGCCTGGTGGTGCTCGCCGACCGGCTGTACGACCGCGAGGTCCCGGTGCTCGCCTCCGGTCTGCCCTTCGACCGGCTGTTCAGCGACGAGATGCTGAACGGCGGGTACCGGAAGAAGTACTTCCGCGCCATCTCGCGGCTGACGGCGCTGGCGCGTGACGCAAAGGGTCTTGTGGCGCAGTAGGTTCGGGGACGACGGGTGTGACGCCGCCTCAGGCCGTGTCCGCACCCGCGTAACCGCGTACACCGTTCGAAGGGATCCAGCATGGCTACCACGCGTCAGGCGCACACGGTCTGGGAAGGCAACCTGCTCGAGGGCAAGGGTGTCGTCACCCTCGACTCCTCCGGCGTCGGGGAGTTCGCCGTCTCGTGGCCCTCCCGCGCGGAGAAGGCGAACGGCAAGACCAGCCCGGAGGAGCTCATCGCCGCCGCGCACTCCAGCTGCTTCTCGATGGCCCTGTCCAACGGTCTGACGACGGCGGGCACGCCGCCGACCCGGCTGAACACGCAGGCGGAGGTCACGCTGCAGCCGGGCACCGGTATCACCGGCATCCACCTCACCGTGGAGGGGGAGGTCCCCGGCATCGACGAGGCGGGCTTCGTGAAGGCCGCCGAGGACGCCAAGGCGAACTGCCCGGTCAGCCAGGCGCTCACGGGCACCACGATCACGCTCACCGCGTCGCTGGCCTGACGTCACTCCCGTCCCAGGGGCCACTTACGCCCCTGGGACACAGGGGGCCTCAGTGGCACGCGTGGTTCCCGCGCGCCCCGACGCGTGGTACACACATGCGGGTCACTTCACCTGTCCGCCAACAGGGAGTTGCCTCATGTCATCCGCACCTCGACGACTCGCGACACGACGACAGATCCTGGCCGGCAGCGCCGCGACCGCGGCCTCCGTGGCCTTCACCGGGGCCTTCACCGAACTCTTCGCCGGCACCGCCGAAGCCCGGGGCCACAGTGGTTACGGCCCCCTCCTGCCGGACCCGCACGGGCTGCTGGACCTGCCGAAAGGTTTCCGCTACCGCGTCCTCTCCCGTGAGGGCGATCCGCTCCGCTCCGGCGAGGGCCTGGTCCCCAGCAACCACGACGGGATGGCGGCCTTCGCCGGCCGCCACGGCCGGGTCCATCTCGTGCGCAACCACGAGAACCGGGTCACCGGCAGGATCGGTGTCCCCACGGTCGACGGCCTCACCTACGACCCGATGGGCAAGGGCGGCTGTACGTCCATCGAGCTCGACGCGGACGGCGCCGTACGCGGCGAGCGCGTCGCCATCGCGGGTACGGCCGTCAACTGCGCCGGCGGCCCCACCCCCTGGAACACCTGGCTGACCTGCGAGGAGACCGAGGACAAGGCAGGCACCAACGGGTACACGAAGGACCACGGCTTCATCTTCGAGGTGGACGGAGCCGATCCCCGTCGCACCGGGGCCGTCCCCCTGACCGCGATGGGCCGCTTCCAGCACGAGGCGATCGCCGTCGACCCGGGCAACGGCATCGTCTACGAGACCGAGGACGCGTTCGAGAGGCCGTTCGGTCTCTTCTACCGCTTCCTGCCGGACAAGCCGCTCGGCGGGACCGGCTCGCTGCGCGCGGGCGGCACGCTGGAGGCCATGCGGGTGCCCGGGGTGCCCGACCTCTCCGCGGTCCAGGAGACCGGCGCGACCTTCGACCGGATCGAATGGGTCCCCGTGCCGGATCCGCAGGCCGCCGTCACGCCGATCCGGCTCCAGGACTTCGGCCCCAAGGGCATCACCCACGCCCAGAAGCTGGAGGGCTGCTACTGGGGCGGGTCGTCGGTGTACTTCGTCTCCAGCTTCGCGCACAGCGCGGAGGGCTCGGCGGCCGACCACTTCGGCCAGGTGTGGCGCTACGAACCGAAGCGGCGCCGGCTCACGCTCGTCATCGTCTTCGGCCCGGACACCGACGTGCAGCTGCCGGGCGAGTCGCCGGACAACATCTGCCTCGCGGCGGGGGGCGGCCTGATGGTGTGCGAGGACGGCGGCGGCGCCCAGCATGTACTCGGGGTGACGCGGCGCGGCGAGGTCTACGCGATGGCGCGCGGGCGCCAGAACATCGGGACGCCCGAGGAGCCGGAGTGGGGGGAGTTCGCCGGGGTGACGTTCTCGCCGGACGGCCGGACGATGTTCGTGAACTGCTACACGCCGGGGACGACGTTCGCCGTGACGGGACCCTGGCGCTGATCACCCGCTGCCGCCCGCGGGGTCCGGGCGTGGGCCGTCCGGGCCAGGCCGGAGCGCCTCCGAATAATCTGATTATCCAACAGTTAGCTTCCTTGGATGATCAGATCTGTTCGCGCACTGACCGCTTGTGCCGTACTGAGTGCGGCGCTCGCCGGGTGCGGAGGCCCTGAGGACACCCGCACCGGGACGACGGCCGCTTCTGCGGCCGCCGCTCCGTCCCCGGTGCGGGAATCCGGCAGGAAGTCCGGTCAGGATTCCGGCGAGGAGTCCGCGGAGGCGTCCGCCACGCCGTCGCGGGCTCCGAAGGCCGCCAGGAGCAGCGGGCCTCCCGTGCTCGCCCCGGGTCCCGGCGGCCTCACCCCCGTCTTCGAGCGCAGGGGGGACGGGTCGCCCCCCGGGGCCGGCCGCGGGTCCGGCAAGGTCGTGGCCCTCACCTTCGACGCCGACATGACGGCGGACCAGGGACCACGTGCGGCGGCGGGCGAACACTTCGACAATCCCGGGCTCATCGCGTCGCTGCGCAGGCTCGCGGTGCCGTCGACGGTCTTCATGACGGGGAGGTGGGCTCAGGAGTACCCGTCGCAGGCCCGCGCGATCGGCGGCGATCCACTGTTCGAGATCGCCAACCACTCCTACAGCCACTACGCCTTCTCCTCCCCCTGCTACGGGCTGCCGGCCGTGGCGGCGAAGGACATGCGACGCGACGTGGAGAGGGCTTTCACCGCCATCCGGAAGACGGGCGCGCGCAACGTCGTGCCGTACTTCCGCTTCCCCGGCGGCTGCTACGACGACGCCTCGCTGAAGGCCCTGGCCCCCACCGGGGTGACCGCCGTGCAGTGGGACGTGGTGAGCGGGGACGCCTTCGCGACGGACGCGGACGCCGTGGCCGAGCAGGTGCTGGCCGGGGTGAAGCCGGGATCGCTGGTGGTCATGCACTGCACCCGCAGCGCGGCCCCCGTCACCGATGCCGCCGTGCGGCGGATCGTGCCGGAGCTGCGCGAGCGCGGCTACCGCTTCGTGAAGGTCTCGGAGCTGATGCGCGGCTGAGGCCGCCCCGCACGGCACCCGCCCGCCCGGTTCACCCGGAGCAGGCGGAGCGTCCGGCCTCCTGCCAGGCGCAGACCGGGCAGAGGGTGCTGCCCTTCGTCGACTCCGGGTACTCGGTCGGCTTCCGGCACAGCACGCATTCGGCGTACGGCGGGCCCGCGTCCGGGGGCGCGGGGGTTTGTACGGGCGTCTCGCAGTACGCATCGTCCATACCCACCAGGGTACTCAGTCGCGCGGCACGGGGGCCTGGCAGCCGGGGCGCGGGGAGCGGCGGACCGTCGGGCGGGATCAGTGGGCCGAAGCCTTCTCCGGCTTGAGCTCGCTGGGGCGGACGATCACGAAGCCCTCGCCCTGGAGCATCAGCTGGACCGCCTCGCCGGAGCCGCCGCGCACCATCGAGCCGAAGCTCTGCGAGCGGTGCAGCGAGGTGGAGAGCCGGGCGCTCCAGCCCACCACGGCGTCCGTGTCGACGTAGACGGGCTGCTGCGGGGTGACGGGAATCACGATGGGGGTGCCGTCGCAGATCAGGCCGAGCTTGCCGTAGCCGCTGAACACGCTGTTGAAGAGGCCGCCACCGGTCATTCCGGCGCCCTTCACGGTCTTGATCTCGTAGGCGAGGGTGGCGTCGAAACAGAGGACGTTGCGGCCGTTGACCGTCAGGACGTCGCCCTGCTCCATGTCCACGATGAAGCAGTTCGCCGCCTCGTGGGCGAACCACGCCTCGCCCTGGCCGGAGACCGCCATGAGCGGCAGGCCCTCCCCGGTGACGGCGCGCTTGAGCATGCCGCCTATCCCCTGGCCCTTGCGCTCGAACTGGAGGCTGCCCCGGAAGGCGATCATCGACCCCTGACGCGCGTGCATCTCACCGTTGACGGCGTACTTGATCGATTTGGCGTTCTGCAGCGTCATGCCCGGGACGGTCGCCTGCTGCGCCATGTGCTCGCTGGAAAAGAGGTCGCTCTTCATGCCGTGCATCCTCACCCGGAGCCTGGTGTTCCGCCAAGAACCGAGACGCCGTATCGCGCCTGGCAGACTGGTGGCGTGAGCAGCGACAGCGTTTTCGAACCCCTTCCCGCGGAGCCCTCCGCCCCCGCCGACAGCCCGTTCCGCACGGAGCCGACGTCCCGCGACGAGGCCCCGCAGTTCGTCCTGCCGCTGGTGGTGCACATCGAGAAGACGGATCCCCCGGCGCGCAACGACGCCCTGGTGACCGCGGCCCGCGCCGTGCTCACGATCCTCTCCGACGCCCGGTCGCTCGCGGAGGGCGGGGCCGGCGACGACGGTGAGGGCGAGTGGGCGCGCGCCATGCGTGACTGGCAGGACGCCCGGATCCGCAAGGTGGTCCGGCGGGCTCGTGGAGCGGAGTGGCGCAAGGCGTCCGCGCTTCCGGGGATCACGGTCACCGGCGAGCACGCCGAGGTGCGGGTCTTCCCGCCGGTGCCGCTGGACGGCTGGCCCAAGGAGCTCGCCAAGCTGCAGGTGTCGGGCACCGATCTGGACGACCCGGAGCCCCCGGCCGCACCCGATCCCGCGGGTCCCGTGCTGTGGATGAACCCCGAGGTCGGCATGTCCGCGGGCAAGGCGATGGCGCAGGCCGGACACGGAGCCCAGCTCGCCTGGTGGGAGCTGTCCGGCACGGAGCGGAAGGCGTGGCGCGAGGCGGGGTTCCCGCTCTCGGTCGCGACGCCGGACGCCGCCCGCTGGCGTGCGCTCACGGAGAGCGGACTGCCGGTGGTGCGCGACGCCGGGTTCACCGAGATCGCTCCCGGCTCCTGCACGGTCGTCGCGGATCACCCGGCGCTGCGCCGCTGACCTGCGGGCCGGGCCGGCCCGTACCGGATCTTTCGCGGTCCTGTTGAACATCCGTGCGCCCGACTACGTATCTCCCCGTACTGCCGCAACGGCATTACCGCCAAGTAGGTTGATCGACGCTTCAGTTGGCGGTTGATTCGACGCTGTCACGTACCGGCCCGGGAGAACATCTTGTTGCGACGCATCAACGGAACGGCCCTCATCATCGCCGCGCTGGTCGCCACGCTCGGCGCGCTCGCCTTTCCCGTCTGGTCCTACGCGGACCGTTCGGGCACGGGCGAGGCCAATCTGAACGCGTCCAGCGTCGCCACCCAGTGGGGTCCGCTCTCCGCCACCGACCGGGACTTCCTGGTCAAGGTGCGCCTCGCCGGGCTGTGGGAGCTGCCGGCGGGGCAGCAGGCCATCGAGCGGGCCCCGAGCGAGGGCGTGAAGCAGGCCGGGGACCATCTGGTGGTGGGGCACACGGACCTGGACCGGCGGGCCCGCGACGTGGCCTCCAAGCTCGGCGTGGAGCTGCCGAACCAGCCGTCGGAGCAGCAGCAGGGCTGGCTCGACGAGCTCACGGCGGCGAGCGGACAGGAGTACGAGCAGAAGTTCGCGAATCTCCTGCGGGCCGCGCACGGCAAGGTGTTCGCCCTGATCGCCCAGGTCAGGCACACGACACGCAACTCGCTGATCCGGCAGCTGGCCTCGGACGCCAACCAGACGGTGCTCGACCACATCACCATGCTGGAGCGCACCGGTTTCGTCGACTTCGACGGCCTGGCGCGTGACGCCGCCGCGGGCGCGACGTCCAGCCCGTCGGGGCCGCCCCTGTCCACGGGCGGTGGCGTGCCGCAGGTCCCGGTCCCCGTGACCCCGAGCGGCGACCAGTCGTTCACCTCGCGCCCGGTGCCGCCCACCATGGCGCCGCTGCCGCAGCCGTGATCCGGCCCCCGTCGGGCGTGGCGGGGGGCTGCGTCCGGAAACCTCAAATCCACCTCTGAACGTCCCTCCTTTCGGGTTCGCGGGCTCCCCGCGGGGCCATCACCCCTGCACGGAACGGGGAGGGAACACCATGGAGCTGGGAACGGGGATCGGCTGGCGGCCCGAGATCGCGGAGACGGTCGAGGCGCTGCCGGGGATCGACTGGGTCGAGGCGGTCGCGGAGAACATCTGCGCGGACCATCTCCCGCCCTCGCTCGTGCGCCTGCGCGAGCGCGGAGTGACGGTCGTCCCGCACGGGGTGTCGCTGGGTCTGGGCGGTGCCGACCGCCCGGACCCCGGCCGGCTCGCCGCGCTGGCCGCGAAGGCCGAGCTGCTGGGGACGCCGCTGGTGACCGAGCACATCGCGTTCGTGCGGGCCGGGGGGACGGTGACCGCGTCACCGGTGCTGGAGGCGGGTCACCTGCTGCCCGTGGCCCGGACCTGGGACGCGCTGGAGGTGCTGTGCGAGAACGTGCGGATCGCGCAGGACTCCCTGCCCGTCCCGCTGGCCCTGGAGAACATCGCCGCACTGGTCTCCTGGCCCGGCGAGCAGCTGACCGAGGGGCAGTTCCTCGCGGAGCTGGTCGAGCGCACCGGCGTCCGGCTCCTGATCGACGTCGCCAACCTGCACACCAACCACGTCAACCGCGGCGAGGACCCGGCGCGGGCTCTCGACGAACTGCCGGTGGAGGCCATCGCGTACGTCCATGTGGCGGGCGGCGTCGAGAAGGACGGCGTCTGGCACGACACCCACGCCCATCCCGTGACGCGGCCGGTCCTGGACGTGCTGGGCGAACTCCGCTCCCGCGTCGACCCGCCGGGTGTACTGCTGGAGCGCGACGACGACTTCCCGCCGGGCCCGGAGCTGGCGGCCGAACTGGCGGCGATCCGGGAGACGCTGGCCGCGGCGGCTTCGGAGCCCCGCCGCGTCCGGCGGCGGCCCGCCCGGGTGGCCGGGCCGGCCGCACCGGCGGCCGGGGCCCGGGACCGTACCGCCGTGGCGCAGACCGCGCTGCTCTCGTCCCTGGTGGCCGGCACACCGGTGCCGGACGGCTTCGACCACGGGCGCCTCGCGGTGCAGAGCAGGGCCCTGGCCGCGAAGCGGGCCGACGTCGTCGCGAAGGTCGCCCCGGAACTGCCGGAGATCCTCGGTGACGGCTACCGGCGGGCGTTCCTCGCGTACGCCCGCAACCGGCCGATGTCGGCCGGCTACCGCCGGGACGCCCTCGGGTTCGCCGAACAGCTGCTCGTCGCGGGCCACCCGGCGGACGAGGCCGCCCGCCGGCGGCTGACGCGCTGGTGGGAGGGGCGCGCCGCCCCCCGCCCGCCCCGCCGCGCGGCCCGGCTGGTCCACGCCGCCCGTACCGCTCTTCTCGGAAGGTGACCGCCGTGAACACGCTCGCTCTCCTGCTGACCCTCACCGTCGCCGTCGCCTCGGTGCTCCTGATCGCGACGACACGCCGCGCCGGCATGCGCGGCGGCGACGGCGCCGCATACGTCCACGACCTGTCCGAGGTGGCGTTCCTCAGCGGTGGCCCCGCCAGGGTGGTGGACACGGCGCTCACCCGCATGCACGCCGACGGGCGGCTGGCCGTCGGCGGCCCGGGCATCGTCACGCTCCGGCGGAACGAGGCCCGTGACCCGGTGGAGCGCGCCGTGCTCCAGGAGCTGGCCGCCGCGCCCAGCGGCGCCCTGCACTCCCTGCGCGAGGCCGTGATGCGGCACCCCGCGGTGCAGGAGATCGGTGACGGGCTGGCGGCGCGGGGCCTGCTCATCCCTCCGGGCGAGAGCCGGACCCGCCGGGGCTGGGCGCTCGCCCTGGGCATCGGATGCGTCGTGGGCTTCCCGCTCGGCATCGCCCTGACCGTCGCGCAGTACGCCCTGCACGACGGGTTCGGGGACATCCCCTTCCCCTTCGTCATGAAGGTGCTGCCCGCGCTGCTGACGGGTGCCGTGGTCGGCCTGTCCACCGCGGCGGCGGCCAAGTCGCGGCTCACGAAGGCGGGGCGCCGGGCCGCCGACAGCTACCGGACGGCCAACGCCCATGTGACGGATCCGGCCCATCTGGTGGCCACGAGGGGCCTGGGCGCACTCCCCGACCCGGAGCTCCAGGGGCAGTTGACGGCCGCCGCCCGGCAACGCTCTTCCGGGCGCACCTCGTCGCTGTCGTCGGCCTCCGCGTCGCCCGCCGCCGCGACGGCGTTCGTGCCCGTGGTGTGGTGTGCGAGTGCGGGTCCCGGGGGCGGATGCGGGGGCTCCTCCGGTGGAGGCGGGGACTCGGGGACGGGCTCCACGTGCAGTTCGGGGTCGAGCTGCGGGGGCGGCGGGTCCAGTTGCGGGGGCGGGTCCAGTTGCAGCAGCGGGTCGAGCTGTGGCGGTGGCGGGTCCAGCTGCGGCGGAGGCGGCTCCTGACGCGCGCGGGGACCTGACGCACGCCGGGCGGGGGTCCGGGCGGCGGCCCGTGTCGCCGCCGCGGGCCGGGCCGCGCGGATATGCCTCCGTCAGGTTTCAGCCACCGATGACCACCTGTGCCCGTTTTTCGTCCAAATCGTGAACAACCTATGGCGCTTCCCTGTAGATTTCGCGTAGAACTCGGCCATGCTCTGGGTCGTACTTCTTCTCGTCGCATGGGGCGCCGCCGGCGTCTCCTGCATCCGGCTGTGCCTCATCACCGCGAGCACGGCCCAGCCGCCGTCGCCCGCCACGCGGGAGGGCGTGCACCCCGAACTCAACCTGTACGAGACGGCGTTCCTGGCGGGCGGACCTCGCAGGGTCGCCGAACTGGCCCTGGTCTCCATGCACCTGCGGCGGCGGCTGCTGCTCGCCCACACCGGCTGGGCGACGGTCGTCGACCCGGAGGGGCGGGACGAGGTCGAGCGCACCGTGATCCGTGCGATCGGGCCGGACGGGCAGTCCCGCATAGCGCCGATCAGGGCGGCCGCCGCGGCGGCCGACGCCGTACGCGCCCTCGCCGACCGGCTCGTCGTGGCGGGGCTCGCCGTCCCGCACGGCACCCGGACCGACCTCGAATCCGCGGTGCGGGCCGTCCGCGGCGCAGCCGTGCTCGTGGTGGCGCTGGCCGCCGCCGCCCTGCTGATTCCCGGTCAGGAGGAGTCCCACGCGGGCCCGGTGGCGGCGTGGTTCGCGCTGCCGCTCGTGCTGACCCTGGGGTGCCTGGCCATCGCACGGGTGGAGAACCACCCGTACAGCCCTTGGGCCTCCCCGACGGGCCAGCAGTGGCTGGACTCGCTGCCGGCGCCGGCGCACGGCGTGGACCGCGATCTGCTCGCCGCGGTGGCCGTGCGGGGTGTGGGCGCGGTCGAGGACCCGCAGTTGCGGGCGGCCCTGCTGAGCTGACGGGCACGCGGGCCCGGTACGTGAATACGGCATGACGCAGGGCCGTCCCCGGCCGGGGACGGCCCTGCGTCATGCCGTATTCACGTATGCGGTCCGGGACACACCGGCCGGACCCGGCGAGAAGCGGTGGCCTGCGGGGAGGTATGGCTCACTCCCCCGCGGGCCACGACGGTTCGCCGGCCTTCGGCCGGTGTGTACCCGGTACCGGACCCGGTGTCGCTGGAACGACGGGCGGCGTCACACGCGCCGTTGCCCGCCAACTGATCTTCCGGGTCGGGGTGGCCGGAAACGCTGGCTATGCGAGCCCGGTCACCAATTCTGCGACGGACTTCCTGCGCCCCGTGTAGAACGGGACCTCCTCGCGGACGTGCAGCCGCGCCTCCGAGGCCCGCAGGTGACGCATGAGGTCGACGATGCGGTACAGCTCGTCCGCCTCGAAGGCGAGGACCCACTCGTAGTCGCCCAGGGAGAACGAGGCGACCGTGTTGGCGCGCACGTCCGGGTAGCCACGGGCCATCTTGCCGTGGTCCGCGAGCATCCGGCGGCGGTCCTCGTCGGGCAGCAGGTACCAGTCGTAGCTGCGCACGAAGGGGTACACGCTGATGTAGTCGCGCGGGGTCTCGTCCGCCAGGAAGGCGGGCACGTGCGACTTGTTGAACTCGGCGGGGCGGTGCAGCGCCATGTTCGACCAGACCGGCTCCAGGGAGCGGCCGAGCTTCGTGCGCCGGAAGAGGTTGTAGGCCTCCTGGAGTTCGTCCGAGGTCTCGGCGTGCCACCAGATCATCAGGTCGGCGTCGGCCCGCAGACCGGACACGTCGTAGGTGCCCCGGACCGTGATGTCCTTGGCCGCGAGCTGGTCGAACAGTTCCTGGACCTCGTCGGCGTAACCGGCGCGGTCGACGGGAAGGACGTCCTTCAGCCTGAAGACGGACCACAGGGTGTAGCGGATGACCTCGTTGAGGTCCTTGGCCTTCTTACCCGCGTTCGGAAGCTTCTCTGGCGCACTCATACGGCTATTGTCCCGCCTCGCTCCGCGTGCCCTGAACCCGGGTGGGGGTCCCGGCGCTCCCTCCCGTGAAGTCCGCCGCGATCTCGTCCGCCGCGCGCTGCCCACCGGCGACGCAGGCCGGGATGCCGACGCCGTCGTACGCCGCTCCGCACACCCGCAGTCCGGGGAGTTTCGCGACCTCGTCGCGGATGCGGGCGACCCGGGTCAGGTGGCCCACCGGGTACTGGGGCAGTCCCCCGATCCACCGTGTGACCCGGGTGTCGACGGGCCGTGCCGACAACCCCGTCGCCGTGGCGAGATCGTTCAGGGACAGGCCGACGAGTTCGGAGTCCTCACGGTGCAGGTGCTCCTCCTCGCCGTAACGGCCCACCGACGTGCGCAGCACGAAGAGGCCGGGCGCGGAGTCCGCGACCCACTGCCACTTCTGGCTGGAGAAGGTCGCGGCCTTGATCGTGCGCCCGTCGACCGGCGGCACGAGGAATCCCGAGCGCCCGTGCAGCGCCTCGGTCCCGGCGACGTCGGAGCGCCGGTATGCCAGGGTGACCAGGGCCATCGAGGCGTACTCGACCGCGGCCAGCTCGACGGAGGCGGCCGGGCACTCGGCGGCGAGCAGGGTGGAGGCGGACCAGGCGGGGGTGGCCAGGACGACGGCGTCGGCGGCGATCACCCCGCTGTCCGTGCGCACGTCCCACCCGTCCGCGGTCCGGGTCAGGCCGAGCACCGGGGTGTCCATGAGGATCTCCGCGCCCCCCGCCCGCACGGCGTCCGCGACGGCGCCCGGCAGGGTGCCGACGCCTCCCGCGATGCCCTGGAAGACGGGGCCGGTCTGCTGCCGGGCGGCGGCGCGATCCTGGATGCGCCGCACGCCGTCGAGGAGCGGCCCGCCCTCCTTCACGGCCTCGAAGAGCTGCGGCACGGCCGCGCGCATCGAGATCCGGTAGGCGTCGCCCGCGTAGACCCCTCCCAGCAGCGGCTCGACGAGCCGGTCCACGACCTCCCGGCCGAGCCGGTCGGCCACGTACGAGCCGACCGCGACGTCGTCCCCGACGGCCGTCGGCGTGAGCTCGCGCTCCTCGGCGATCCTGGCGATCCCTTCGGGCGAGAGCAGTTCACCGAGCGCGGCGGGGTCACCGGGGACGCCCATGACGTGCCCCTTGGGCATCGGGCGCAGCGCCCCCCGGGTCCAGACCGACGCGGTGGCGGTGGCGGGGGGCTGGAGGCGGTCACCGAGTCCGGCCGCGACGGCGAGTCCGACCGCCTCCGGGCGGCGGGCGAGCATCGACTCCGCCCCGAGGTCGACCCGGGTGTCCGCGATCTCCCCGGTCATCAGCTTGCCGCCGACCCGTGCGGTCGCCTCCAGCAGGGTGACCCGGAGACCGGAGTCCAGCAGCCGGTGGGCGGCGGCGAGTCCGGCGATGCCGCCGCCGATGACGACGGCGTGGCCCGTACGCGTGGTGTCGCGCTGAAGAGAACGCTGCATGGGTCCACTCTCTCAAACCTCTTCCGAGTCCCGAACGTGACCGCTTCGAAACCACCGGAAGGAAACCCGGACCTGGGACGTCACGTCGAACCGGCACCAACTGCAACGGCCCTGGGGGGACACGTCATGCACATCGACCGTCACACGGACAGTCATCCACCCGTCAGCACCATCCGCGCCGCGCGGCGCCGCCCGCACGCGCTGGCCGCCGCCGGACTGCTCGCCGTCGTCCTGGCCACCGCCGGGTGTTCCTCGTCCGGCGGCGGGGAGTCGCTGAAGGCCGCGTCCGACCAGGGGGCGGCCGCACCACGGGCGGAGGGCGCCGGCGCGGACGCCGGGGGGAAGCCCGCCGCCGGCACACCCTCCGCGCCGAAGCCGGGACGCGCGGTGGCCCAGCACGTCATCCGCACGGCCACGCTCTCCATCGAGGTGAAGAGCGTACCGAAGGCGGTCGCGGCGGCCCGGGCCGTGGCAGAGGGGGCCGGTGGCCTCGTCGCGGAGGAGACCACGGAACGGATCGACGACATGTACGACACCTCGCACCTGGTCCTGCGGGTGCCGCAGGACCGGTACGACGAGGTGCTGAGCCGGCTGGCGGGCTCCGGGAAGCTGCGGTCACGCACGTCGAACGCGAAGGACGTCACCGGTCAGGTCGTCGACGTCGACAGCAGGATCGCCACGCAGCGGGCGAGCGTCGCGCGGGTCCGCGATCTGATGGACAAGGCGGAGAAGCTCACGGACGTCGTGGCGCTGGAGGGCGAACTGAGCAGCCGCCAGGCCGACCTCGAGTCGCTCCTCGCCCAGCAGGCGTCGCTCAAGGACCGCACGTCGCTGGCAACCGTCACGCTGGAGCTCGACGAGCCCTACGACGACGCCACGGACCCTGAGGACGAGGACACCGGGTTCCTGGACGCGCTGGCGGGCGGCTGGGACGCGTTCGTGACGATGCTGCGGTGGATCGCGGTGGCGATCGGCGCCGCGGCTCCCTTCCTCGCCGCGGCGGTGGTCCTGCTGGTGCTGTGGCGGCTCGTGCGGGGACGGCTGCCGCGGCGCCGCACGACACCTCAGGAGCCCACGACGGCCCCGCAGGACCCCTCCGCCCCGTAAGCGCCGTAGCGTGGGCCCCGGACCTGCACACGGCGGCGAAGGGACCCTGCAATGGCGGCGGAACGACTGGTGGTCGTCGGGGGCGACGCGGCGGGCATGTCCGCCGCGTCGCAGGCCCGCAGGCTCAAGGGGCCGGACGAGCTGAGCATCGTCGCCTTCGAGCGCGGGGAGTTCACCTCGTACTCGGCCTGCGGCATCCCGTACTGGGTGAGCGGTGACGTCGGCTCCCGCGACGAACTCATCGCCCGCAGCCCCGAGGAGCACCGGGACCGTTCCATCGATCTGCGTACCCGCACCGAGGTGACGGAGATCGACGTGGCGGGCCGGAGGGTCCGCGCCCGGGACCTCGCCCGGGGTGAGTCGTACTGGACGGACTACGACAAGCTCGTGATCGCGACGGGTGCCCGGCCGGTCCGCCCGGACCTGCCGGGCATCGACGCGCCGGGCGTCCACGGGGTGCAGACCCTGGGCGACGGCCAGGCGCTCCTGGACTCGCTGGACCGCGCCGGGGAGCGCCGGGCCGTCGTCGTCGGCGCCGGGTACATCGGCGTCGAGATGGCCGAGGCGATGCTCAAGCGCGGCTTCGAGGTGACGGTGCTCAACCGCGGCGCCCAGCCCATGGCCACCCTCGATCCGGACATGGGGCGGCTCGTCCACGAGGCCATGGACGGTCTGGGCATCACCACGGTCGACAACGCCTCGGTCACCGGGGTCCTGACCGGCGAGGACGGCCGGGTGACCGCGGTGACCACGGACGCGGCGACGTATCCGGCGGACGTCGTCGTGCTCGGCATCGGCGTGGAGCCGGAGACCACTCTGGCGGCTGCGGCCGGTCTGCCGCTGGGCCCGCACGGCGGACTTCTGACGGACCTCTCGATGCGGGTCGTGGGGCACGACGACATCTGGGCGGGCGGGGACTGCGTCGAGGTGCTCGACCTCGTCGCGCACCGCACCCGCCACATCGCGCTCGGCACCCACGCCAACAAGCACGGCCAGATCATCGGCGCCAACGTGGGCGGCGGCTACGGCACCTTCCCCGGTGTCGTCGGTACGGCGGTGAGCAAGGTCTGCGACCTGGAGATCGCGAGGACCGGGCTGCGTGAGAAGGACGCGCGCGCCGTCGGCCTGCGCTACGTCACGGCGACGATCGAGTCGACGGGCCGCGCGGGCTACTACCCCGGAGCGCAGCCCATGACGGTGAAGATGATCGCCGAGTACCGCACGGGAAGGCTGCTGGGCGTGCAGATCGTGGGCCGTGAGGGGTCGGCGAAGCGGGTGGACGTCGCCGCGGTCGCCCTGACCGCGGGCATGACCGTGGAGGGCATGACCGCGCTCGACCTCGGCTACGCCCCGCCGTTCTCACCGGTCTGGGACCCGGTCCTGGTGGCCGCCCGCAAGACCGTCGCGGCGGTGCGGGCGGCCCTGCGGGACGAGGGCTGAGGGGCCGGGTCTCAGCGCGCCGTCCGCTCGTGGACGTACTCCACGAGCCGGGTCAGCGCGTCGGGGTCGGTCGTCGGCATGACGCCGTGGCCGAGGTTGAAGATGTGGCCCTCCAGACCCGCGGCGGCGGCGAGCACGTCGCGGGTCTTCGCCTCCACCGCCTCGGTCGGGGCGAACAGCACGGCGGGGTCGAGGTTGCCCTGGAGCGCCTTGCCGGGGCCGACCCGGCGGGCGCCCTCGTCCATCGGGACGCGCCAGTCGACGCCCACGACGTCCGCACCGGCCTCGCCCATCAGGCCGAGCAGTTCGCCGGTGCCCACACCGAAGTGGATGCGCGGGACACCGTACGACGCGACGGCGTCGAAGACCTTCGCCGAGGCCGGCATGACCGAGCCGCGGTAGTCGGCCGGAGCGAGGGCGCCGACCCAGGAGTCGAAGAGCTGGACCGCGGAGGCGCCGGCCTCGATCTGCACCTTCAGGAACGCGCCGGTGATCTCCGCGAGGCGGTCGAGCAGCTCCGCCCAGAGCTCGGGCTCGCCGTACATCATCGCCTTGGTGCGCTCGTGGTTGCGGGACGGGCCGCCCTCCACGAGGTAGCTGGCCAGCGTGAACGGCGCACCGGCGAAGCCGATGAGCGGCGTCGCGCCGAGTTCGGCGGTGAGCATGCCGATGGCCTCGGTGACGTACGGGACGTCCTCGGGGGTGAGGTCGCGCAGCCGGGCCAGGTCGGCGCGGGTGCGGATCGGCTCGGCGATCACCGGGCCGACGCCGGGCTTGATGTCGAGGTCGATGCCGATGGCCTTGAGCGGCACGACGATGTCGCTGAAGTAGATCGCGGCGTCGACCTTGTGGCGGCGCACGGGCTGGAGGGTGATCTCGGTGACGAGCTCCGGCATCATGCAGGAGTCGAGCATCGCGATGCCCTCGCGGACCTTCAGGTACTCGGGCAGCGACCGCCCCGCCTGACGCATGAACCAGACCGGCGTGTGGGGCACCGGCTCGCGACGGCACGCCTTGAGGAACGCCGAGTCGTGGGTGGCGGGGGTCGTCTGCAGGCCCGCGGACGGGCCCTCCCCTGATCGGACGGAGCTGAGCTCTGAGGGAAGGTCGTTGACACTCACACACAGAATCTTCGCACGGAGCGGCAAGGAGCCGGACGCCGCATGGGTGTCCCTCCCTGCACGGGGCTCCGGTTCCGCCTACTCTTCCCCGCATGGCTCCGGCTCAGGGACAATTCTCCGATCATTCCGATGGCACCGGCGGCGAGGGGGGTGCGGAGGGCGAATCAGTCCCGGTCGCGTTCCGGTCCGCGGTCGACGCTCTGCGTTCGGCCCGCCTGCGCCCCGAGCTCGAGGTGGAGCCCACGCGGCCGCCGAAGCGGCTCGCCCCTCACGCGTACGCCCTGGAGGCCGCGGTCGTGGAAGGCGAGGAGGATCTCGCCGACGGCCGCCTCGTCCTGCTGCACGATCCGGCCGGACACGACGCCTGGCAGGGCACGTTCCGGTTGGTGACGCTGGTGCGCGCGGAGCTGGAGCCGGAGATGGCCGCGGATCCGCTGCTGCCCGAGGTGTGCTGGACCTGGCTGACCGGTGCCCTGGACGCCCGTGGGCTGTCGTACGGCGAGGCCGGCGGGACGGTGACCCGCGCCGGGTCGCACTACTTCGGGGCCCTGTCCGCGCGGCGCCCGGCGACGCAGATCGAGATCCGCGCCTCGTGGACGCCGCGCGAGACGCGCGGCGGGGTGCCGGACATGGCGGCCCACCTGGTGGCGTGGGGCGATCTGCTCTGCCAGCTCGCGGGCCTGCCGCCGTCGGGCACGGCCGACGCGGCGGTGGTCACCCTCCCCCAGCGCCGGGGGCCCCAGGTTTCCTGACGCTGCGTCACTTTTCCAGAGAGCCGGTCGCACAGGGACCGGCTCTCTTTTCGTACAATCGATCGCGCGTCCTATTTGCCCGAATTGTTACGCATGAAATCGTGATCTTCCCCTAAAGGAGGACGCGCCTGCTGCCGAAGAGGTCAATGACCCTTCAAGCACGGTTCGCCCCGGCTTCATCCCCGAGCCGGCCCGTCCCGCCACTCCCCAGGAGGCCTGGTGTCCGTTCTCCTCGAGCAGCCCGCAAGCCTGGTCGCCTACCGCCCGAACAAGCCGACGGCCATGGTCGTCGTGGCCGACCCGCGCGTCCGTTCCACCGTCACCCGCCATCTGTGGGCCCTCGGAGTTCGTGACGTCATCGAGGCGTCGTCCATCGCGGAGGCCCGCCCCCGCGTCGGCAACCCGCGCGATATCTGCGTTGCCGACGTCCACCTGCCCGACGGTTCCGGGCTGACCCTGCTGTCCGAGACCCGAGCCGCCGGCTGGCCGAACGGCCTCGCCCTCTCCGCCGCCGACGACATCGGCGCGGTACGCAACGCCCTCGCGGGCGGCGTGAAGGGCTACGTCGTCACCGGCACCCGTACCAACATCGGCCACCCCACCCGTCCCGGTGTCGCCCCGATCGGCGCGAACGCCGCCCGGATGCACCGCAGGCCTCCCGGTTCCCCGAGCCACCCGGGCGGCTACCGCGAACTGTCCGGCCGCGAGGTGGAGGTGCTCCGCCTGGTCGCCGAGGGCCAGTCCAACAAGGCCATCGGCGTCTCGATGGGCCTCTCCGCCCTCACGGTCAAGAGCCACCTCGCCCGCATCGCCCGCAAGCTCGGCACCGGAGACCGCGCCGGAATGGTCGCCGTGGCCCTGCGGACGGGCATCATCCACTGACCCCCTCGTCCCGCCGGTACCTGCGCCGATGCACATCCGGCCGGTTTACGCGCATGGTCGCCCGTCGACGGAACGTTCCGTCGACGGGCGACGCGCATACACAGATACCCTTGGCATGTGACCGACGCCCAAGAGACCGCAGCAGACACCTCACTGCGAACCACCGGGGGCGCCCCCCCGGACGACGTCGCCCCGGCGCCGATCCCCTTGCTCGAACCGCGCGAGGGCATTCCCCCGGTGGTGGCGACCGACGACGCGCTGGCGCGGGTCGTCGCGGACTTCGCCGCGGGCACGGGTCCCGTCGCCGTCGACGCGGAGCGCGCCTCCGGCTACCGCTACGGCCAGCGCGCCTACCTCGTGCAGCTGCGCCGTGAGGGCGCCGGGAGCGCGCTGATCGACCCGGTCGGCTGCCCGGACCTGTCCACTCTCGGCGAGGCCCTGACCGGGACCGAGTGGATCCTGCACGCCGCCACGCAGGACCTGCCCTGCCTGCGCGACATAGGCATGACCCCGACCTCGCTCTTCGACACCGAGCTCGCGGGACGGCTGGCGGGATTCCCGCGCGTCGGACTGGGCGCGATAGTGGAGAACGTTCTCGGCTACGCCCTGGAGAAGGGGCACTCGGCCGTCGACTGGTCCACCCGCCCGCTGCCGGAGCCCTGGCTGCGTTACGCCGCGCTCGACGTCGAACTCCTGGTCGACCTGCGCGACGCGCTGGAGAAGGAGCTGGACCGGCAGGGCAAGCTCGGCTGGGCCCTGGAGGAGTTCGCGGCCATCGCGTCGGCGCCGCCCGCGCCCCCGCGCAAGGACCCGTGGCGCCGGACGTCCGGCATGCACAAGGTGCGCCGCCGCCGGCAGATCGCGGTCGTACGCGAGCTGTGGACCGCCCGTGACCAGGTGGCGCAGCGCCGGGACATCTCGCCCGGCAAGGTGCTCGGGGACGCCGCGATCATCGAGGCGGCCCTCGCGCTCCCGGCGAATGTCCAGGCGCTCACCGCGCTGCCCGGCTTCGGGCACCGCATGGGCCGGCGCCAGCTGGAGCAGTGGCAGGCGGCGGTCGACCGGGCCAAGGCGCTGCCCGAGACCGAGCTGCCCCAGCCGGGCCAGCACCCTGCCGGGCCGCCGCCGCCCCGCTCGTGGGCGGACAAGGACCCGGCCGCCGCCGCCCGCCTGTCGGCGGCCCGTGCCGCGGTGTCGGAGCTCGCGGAGCGGCTCCACATGCCGCAGGAGAACCTGATCACCCCCGACACGGTGCGCCGTGTCTGCTGGGAGCCGCCGAAGGCCCTGACGCCGGACGCCGTCGAGGCCGCGCTCGCCGGGCACGGCGCACGCCGCTGGCAGATCGAGCAGGTCGGCCCCCTGCTGCTGCGGGCCCTCGACACGGACGCCGCCTGACATCCGCGGACGCCCCCCTGCCGGTCCGGCAGGGGGGCGTCCGCGTGTCGGGGCCGTACCGGGGTACGTCTCATCGACGAGGATCGAATTCACGCCAGTTACCCGGCCTCGCCGGGCCGCCGGCGAGGCTCCCGCCCGTGTGACGTTCGCCGCTCCGGCGGTGGGGGGTGGGCAGTCTGGTTACCCGCAAGTAGCATGAGGGGCGTGGCGTGCCGATGCGTGCGCCCGCAGCAGTGCCATCCCGCACCCTGGAGGAGAGCCATCGTGCCTCGTACCATCCGGGACGTCGTCTTCGTCGACGGCGTCCGCACCCCGTTCGGCAAAGCGGGCCCGAAGGGCATCTACCACGAGACCCGCGCCGACGATCTCGTCGTGAAGGCCATCCGGGAGCTGCTGCGCCGCAACCCGGACCTGGACCCCGCGAAGATCGACGAGGTCGCCATCGCCGCGACCACGCAGATCGGCGACCAGGGCCTCACCCTCGGGCGCACCGCCGGCATCCTCGCGGGCCTGCCGCAGTCGGTGCCCGGCTACTCCATCGACCGCATGTGCGCGGGCGCCCTGACCGCCGTCACCTCGACGGCCGGTTCCATCGCCTTCGGCGCGTACGACGTCGTCATCGCGGGCGGTGTCGAGCACATGGGGCGCCACCCCATGGGCGAGAGCGTGGACCCGAACCCGCGCCTCGTGTCGGAGAAGCTGGTCGACGAGTCCGCCCTCTTCATGGGCATGACCGCGGAGAACCTGCACGACAGGTACCCCTCGATCACCAAGCAGCGCGCCGACGAGTACGCGGTCCGCTCGCAGGAGAAGGCCGCCAAGGCGTACGCCAACGGCAAGATCCAGCAGGATCTGGTGCCGGTCTCCGTGCGCCGCACCGACCCGGCCGTCGGGGAGACGGGCTGGGGCCTGGTCACCGCCGACGAGCCGATGCGCCCGGGCACCACCCTGGAGTCGCTGGCCGGTCTGAAGACCCCGTTCCGCGCCCACGGCCGCGTGACGGCCGGTAACGCCGCGGGCCTCAACGACGGCGCCACCGCCTCGCTGCTCGCGTCCGAGGAGACCGCCCGCGAGCTGGGCCTCCCGGTGAGGATGCGCCTCGTGTCGTACGCCTTCGCGGGTGTCGAGCCCGAGGTCATGGGCTACGGCCCGATCCCGGCGACGGAGAAGGCCCTGGCCAAGGCCGGCCTCTCCATCGAGGACATCGGTCTCTTCGAGATCAACGAGGCCTTCGCCGTGCAGGTGCTGGCCTTCCTGGAGCACTACGGCATCGCCGACGACGACCAGCGCGTCAACCAGTACGGCGGCGCCATCGCCTACGGCCACCCGCTCGCCTCCTCCGGCGTCCGCCTGATGACTCAGCTGGCCCGCCAGTTCGAGGAGCAGCCGGAGGTCCGCTACGGCCTGACGACCATGTGCGTCGGCTTCGGCATGGGCGCGACGGTCGTCTGGGAGAACCCGAACTTCGAGAACGCAGCCGGAGGCAGCAAGTGAGCTCCACCACCGAGCTTCTGAAGGGTGCGGCCGAGCTGTTCCCCGGTGAGGTCGTCACGCAGGCGCACGTACGCCACCTCGACCTGCCCGGCGGCGCGGGCCGTTTCGCCCTCGTCACGCTGGACAACGGCTTCGACCACACCAAGCCGACCACCATCGGCCCGCAGTCGCTGGCCAACCTGGACGCCGCCCTCGACCAGGTCGAGAAGGAGGCGGCCGAGGGTTCGATCGTCGGCGTCGGTGTGACCGGCAAGCCGTTCATCTTCGCGGTCGGCGCGGACCTCAAGGGCGTCGAGCTCCTGAAGGACCACAAGGACGCGCTGGCCATCGGCAAGGGCGGCCACGACGTCTTCCGCCGCCTCTCCGGCCTCGCGGTCCCGACGTTCGCGTACTACAACGGCGCGGCGATGGGCGGTGGCGTCGAGATCGGCCTGCACTGCTCCTACCGCACCGTCTCCACCGCGATCCCGGCGTTCTCCCTGCCCGAGGTCTTCCTCGGCCTGGTCCCCGGCTGGGGCGGCTGCGCGCTGCTCCCCAACCTGATCGGCGCCGACCGCGCCGTGTCGGTGATCATCGAGAACTCGCTCAACCAGAACCGCCAGCTCAAGGGCAAGCAGGTCTTCGAGCTCGGGATCGCGGACGCGATCTTCGAGGGCGCGGACTTCCTGGAGCAGTCGCTGATCTGGACCGCGGCCGTCCTCAAGGGCGAGATCGCGATCGAGCGCCCCGAGCCCGACCGCGGTGACGCCTGGGACCAGGCCGTCGCCCGCGGTAAGGCGATCGCCGACTCCAAGGTGCACGGCGCGGCCCCGGCCGCCTACCGGGCGCTGGACATCATCTCCGCGGCCAGGAGCGGTGACCTGGGCGCCGGCTTCGACGCCGAGGACCAGGCCCTCGCGGACCTGATCATGGGCGGCGAGCTGCGCTCCGGGATCTACTCGTTCAACCTGGTCCAGAAGCGCGCCAAGCGCCCGGCCGGTGCTCCGGACAAGGCCCTGGCACGTCCGGTCACCAAGGTCGGCGTGGTGGGCGCGGGCCTGATGGCCAGCCAGCTCGCGCTGCTCTTCCTGCGTCGCCTGGAGGTGCCGGTCGTCCTCACGGACATCGACCAGGAGCGCGTCGACAAGGGTGTGGGCTACGTCCACGCCGAGATCGAGAAGCTGCTCGGCAAGGGCCGCGTCAACCAGGACAAGGCCAACCGCCTGAAGGCGCTGGTGTCCGGTGTGCTGGACAAGGCGGAGGGCTTCCACGACGCCGACTTCATCATCGAGGCCGTCTTCGAGGAGATCGGCGTCAAGCAGAAGGTGTTCGCCGAGGTCGAGGCGGTCGCTCCGGCGCACGCGATCCTCGCCACGAACACCTCGTCCCTCTCGGTCACCGAGATGGCGTCGAAGCTGAAGAACCCCGAGCGGGTCGTCGGCTTCCACTTCTTCAACCCGGTGGCGATCCTCCCCCTCCTGGAGATCGTCCGCGGCGAGCGGACCGACGAGGCCTCGCTGGCCACGGCCTTCGGCGTCGCCCGCAAGCTGAAGAAGACCGCGGTGCTGGTGAAGGACGCCCCGGCGTTCGTCGTCAACCGCATCCTCACCCGCTTCATGGGCGAGATCCAGAACATCATCGACGAGGGCACCCCGGTCGCGACGGCGGAGAAGGCCATCGAGCCCCTCGGCCTGCCGATGTCCCCGCTGGTGCTGCTGGAGCTGGTCGGTCCGGCGATCGGCCTGCACGTCTCCGAGACCCTGAACCGCGCGTTCCCGGACCGCTTCACGGTCTCGGAGAACCTCGCGGCGGTCGTGAAGGCGGGCAAGCGCGGCTTCTACGTCTACGACTCCGGCGCGCCGGTCCTCGACCCCGAGGTGGCCGCCCTCCTCCAGCAGGGCGACACCGTCCTGACCGAGGAGCAGGTACGCGACCGCGTCCTGGACGCGGTCGCGCAGGAGATCGGCCTGATGCTCGCCGAGGGCGTCGTCGCCGAGCCCCAGGACATCGACCTCTGCCTGATCACCGGCGCGGGCTGGCCCTTCCACCTGGGCGGCATCACGCCGTACCTGGACCGTGAGGGCGTCTCGGAGCGCGTCAACGGGAAGCGGTTCCTGGAGCCGGGCGTGGCGAGCGTTCCGGCGTAGCACCGGCAGGAAGCACACGTCGAGGGCCGTACGGGATCACCCCCGTACGGCCCTCGTCGCTTCTCTCCCCCGCGGCGGGACGAGGTGTGTCAGCCCTTGTCGGGGCTGACGGTGAAGGACAGTTCGTTGCCGGGCGTGAAGAAGACCCGTCCGCGTGCCGGGCCCTGCGTCGGGTGGTGCCAGCGCTGTGTGGGATACACGTCGATCCGCTTGCGTTCCAGGATGTCGTCGAAGAAGCGCGCCAGCCGGATACGTGGCCGGCCGGGCTCTCCCTCCAGCCACAGGTCCCAGTCGTCGTGTGCGCCGGACGAGGCGGCGACCACTCCGGTGAAGGGCAGGTGCGCCTCGAAGGTGCCGCCGGGGCCCGTGGAGACCTGGCCCGCCACCGTGGACGCGCTGCCGCCTCTGCGGGGTACGGCGGCCAGGCGCAGCCCGTCGAGGCCGGCGCCCGGCGGGGCGATCAGACTGCCGCGCACCAGCCAGCCGTCCTGCCCCACCAGCACCGAGTGCACCTCGGCGTGCTGCACGCGGTGCCGTACGAAGACCGACAGGTGGCCGTCCGCGGTGCGATAGGGCAGCGGCCAGTAGGCGGGGCCCTCCGCCGGGACGCGGCGGACCAGCAGACCACCGGTGTGGACGCTCTCCACGGTGATCGGCCGGCGCCCGCCGTCCGGCAGTTCCAGGTCCAGGTCGTAGCGGCCCTCGGCGAGGACCGGGGGTTCGGCGGGGACCGCGTACACCGCTCGCACCGCGCCCGCCGCCTCGTCGGCCGTCGTGCCGAGGGCGGCCAGCCTGGCCAGCGGCTCATCGCCCTTCCGGGGCGTGACGCACAGCACGGGGGGCTCCGTGCCGGGCTGCAGGAGGGCCCTGACCTCGATGGATCCGTCGCCGAGCACCAGCACGTCCGCCGGGACACCGGACAGGACGGCGGGCGTGGCCCCGGGGGCGGCCTCCCTCGGTACCGAGGCCGCCACCTCCCGCAGGAACGCGTCGTAGCGGAAGGCGATGCGCTCCGCGCTGTAGAGCGGGGCCGAGGCGTAGGCGCCCTGGGACAGTTTCTCCCGCTCGGCCGGATGCTCGATGAGGTAGCGCATCGCCTGGGCCATGGCCTCCTCGTCACCGACCGGGACCAGGATGCCGTTGCTGCCCGGGACGACGATCTCACCGGGTCCGAAGGGGGCGTCGGCGGCCAGCACCGGAAGCCCGTGGTGCATGGCCTCGACCATGGTCAGGCCGAAGGACTCGCGGCGGGCCGCGCTCACCGCGAACGCGGCCTTGTCCCACTCCGCCGTGAGGTCGGGCAGCGCCCCCATGAAACGCACCGCGTCGCTGAGGCCGTGCGCGTGGACGAGGTCCTGCAGCCGTGCGTGCTCGGGTCCGCGGCCGAAGACGCGCAGCCGCCACTGCGGGTGGTGGGGCGCGACCAGGGCGAACGCGTTGATCAGCGTGTCGAAGCCCTTGCGCGGCACGAGCTGTCCCGCGGCGGCGATCAGCGGCAGGCCGTGGACGGGCGCGTGGCGGGCCGGCGGCGGCACGATGTTGCCTATGGCTGCGAGCGCGGGTGCCCGGTCGCCGAGCTGCCGCCCGTAGTTGCCGGCGTCGGCCCGGGTGAGGCAGACGACGCCGTCCATCTCGCGGTACAGCTCCAGAGTGCGCTCGCGAAGTTCCTGCGAGGGGACCATCGAACCCTCGTGGTCGATGACCACGCGCCCGTAGCCGTGCCGTCCGTGCGCGATGAGATAGGCGGCGAACGCCGGCCGGGCGACGATCACGACATCGGCGGCGCAGCGGTCGAGGTGGGCGAGGATCAGGTCGTCGACCTCCTGGGTGTACTGGTCCGCCCAGCCGTCCTCCCGCGGCATGATCCGTGACGGTCTGCCGCCCTTGGCCCCCGTCGCTCCCCCGCGCCGGTCGGCCAGGTACCGCACGGTGACGTCGGCGGACGGCGCGAAGGACGGCAGGTCCGCCGTCCGGAAGACGGAGACGATCTCCACCTCGTGGTGCACCGCCAGCGCGGACGCGAGGCTGCTGGACGCCCGCGGCACCCCGCCGAAGTTGTCGATGCTGTGGAGCAGGAAGGAGATCCGCACGATGGTCCTCGGGGGTTATCGGGGTCCGGAAGGGGAGGCTGTCAGTGGTGCTCGGTCACCACGAGCGAGAGTTCGTTGTCCGCGGTGAAGTAGGGCCGCAGGCCGACCACGGCACGGTCGACGTCCGGTCCGAACAGGTCCGCGGGTTCCTCCCGCACCAGCTCGGGGAAGCGCTGCACATCGCGCCGGACCACCTGGTCGTCGGCGATGCGCGCCACCCGGACCGGTTCGCTGCTGCCGTCGGTGAGCAGCACGTCCCAGTTCTCCCGCGTGAGCAGCCGGGCTCGCATGGCCTCGTCCATGTGCAGCTCCGCTCCGAACCAGCCGTCCTCGAACCGCGCCCGGCCGGCTGCCAGGGTGCGCGAGGGTTCCTGGCGGCGGCGCAGCAGCAGGGCCGGCTCGCCGCCGCCCTGCCACCGCCCGTGGAGCCAGCCGGTCAGCCAGAGGCCGGTGTCGCCGTAGTCGACGGTGACCAGTTCGGCGTGGCTCGGCCGGGACCAGACACGCAGGCGCAGGTAGCCGCCCTCGGTCGCGTACGGCAGCGCCCAGTGGAAGTGGTCCAGGTCGCCGAGGTGTCCGACGTCGCGTGCGCCGCCCAGTGTGCACCGCCCGTAGCGCAGGCGGCTCTCCTTGCCCTTGGTGTCCACGGCGTAGAGGTCGGCGCGGCCCTCGCCCAGCACGGCGAGGGCGCGGGCGTCGACGCGGGCCCGGGAGCCGTCGCTCCCGACGGCGACGTCGACCACTGCGGTCCGGCCCTTCCCCTGCTCCTTGACGCGTACGGCGCGGACCCCGGAGACGCCGTGCACGGTCACCTCCCAGGCTCCGTTCGGCAGCACGCGGCAGTCGGCGGTCGCGCGGGGGCGCGTCTCGGCGGGTGCGGCCCCGGAGGTACGCCGCCGCTGGCCCCACCGGCCGCGTGCCCCGGCCCCGACCGCGGCGAACAGGTCCTCGTAGGCGTCGCCGACCTGCTCCGTCCCCGCGGTCCGCGCGGTGGCCAGGGCCTGCGCGCGGTGCGCGGTGCGCAGGCCCTCGTCCGCCATGTAGCGCTTCAGGGCGTGGGCTGTCGCGTCCACGTCGCCGGCAGGGACCAGCAGCCCGCCGTGGCCCCCGGCCAGCACCTCGGGAGCTCCGCACGGCACGTCCGTGGCTACCACGGGCGTGGCCTGGGCGAGCGCCTCCCACACGGGGCGCGCGCTGTCCAGGCGCTCCGAGGTCACCAGGGCGATGTCGGCGTCGTAGAAGTCCTCCTCGCCGGCCTCCCGGTCGAACAGCAGCACGTCGTCGTGGAGCCCGAGCGCGGTCACGAGTTCACGTGCCTCACGGCGCAGCGGGCCGGTGCCGAACACCCGTAGCTGCCAGCCCGGCTGGGCCGCCTGGCTCCGGGCGAAGGCGTGCAGCGCCAGGTCGACGCGCCGGTGGGAGACCAGCCGTCCCGCGCTGATCACGACCCCCGTCATCGGCTTGTCCGGGCTCTCGGCGAGCAGGACCGGTTCGGCGATGTGGCGCACCTCGACGCCGGCGGCGGCGAGGGTCCGGTACTCGGGAGCGGCGGCGTCGGTCCGGGTGAGCGGGACGACCGCGTCCAGTTCGGCGTAGAGCTCCGCCCAGCGGTCGCGCACCGACTCCGGCAGCCGCTCGACGGGCGCCGGCTGGCGGGCGACGCGCCGGGCGTGGGGCACCCGGCACTGGGCGAGGACCGCGCCGAGCGCGGAACTCAGGGCGATGACGATGTCGGCGCCGCTCGCGGCCAGGTGCTTCTGGAGCCGCGCGTCGTCGGCGCGGTTGTAGCGCCGGAATTCGGGGTCGCCCGCGATGACGAGCTGCGAGGTGTTCTCGTCGTCGCGGTCGCCGGCCGCGACCGAGGGTGCCAGAGCCACGACCCCGACGCTTCCGGGCAGTTGCAGCGCCGGGTGCGCGGCGGCGGCGCCCCGCGCGGTGACGACGGCGACCCGGTGCCGGGCGGCGAGCGTCTGGGCGAGACGGGCGGCCGCGCGTGCGCCGATGGAATCGGTGGCCAGGGTGTGGACCAGGATCTCGATGTTCATGGCTCAGGCGGTCGTCTTCTCGTACGGGCTCGGCACCGGGTAGAAGGCTTCGAGGAATCGGTGGAGCAGCTGGCTCTGGTGCTCGATCTCGGCGGGGTCGCTCGCCGAGTCGTTGAGGCAGAAGGTGTCCCGGTCCCGGCGCAGCAGCAGGAGTTGCAGCTTGTGCTCCAGCTCGGGGTCGTCCAGTGCGAAGTAGCCGTACCGGAGGTCGCCGGGCAGGCTGCGTCCGGAGTAGTAGCCGTAGTAGTGGTGCAGCGAGGAGGCTATGGACAGGTCGGAGACACTGCGCACGGCACTGGCGGAGGTGCGCCTGTGCTCCTCGGGGAAGTCCTGTTCGATGGCGGCGAGGACGTCCCGGTTGAGGGCGTACGGCACGTGCTTCATCTTCTGCACGAGGGTGCGGCCGAACCGCTCCTGGATGAGCCGGCGGTTGTTCTTCGCGGCCACCGAGGTGGGCACCTCGTCGGGCTCCGGGGGCCCGTAGGGGACCTGGGCGGGCGACGGGAAGAACTTGGCGATGCCGTTCGGGTGGAAGAACGCGGAGGGCGTGAGGGTCCGCCCGATGAACATGTCGTCGTTGAAGTAGACGAAGTGGCGCGACAGTCCGGGGATGTGGTGCAGCCGGGACTCGATCGCATGGCTGTTGAAGGTGGGCAGGTGGGAGGGGTCGTCGAAGATCTCCCGGTGGTCCACCACACGGGCCCTGCCGTCCCCGTCGGTCCACCAGTGCGGGGTCTGCCGGTCGGTGACGACGTAGATGTTCCGCACCCACGGCATGAACATCCGCACCGAGCGGAGGCTGTACTTCAGCTCGTCGCGCGAGACGTAGCGGGCCAGGCTCGCCGCCTCCGCGTGGAAGACCTCACCGCGGCTCTCCGCGCGGCGCCTCTGCCAGGCGGGGTCGTCGCCGTCCACCCAGGTGTACACGACGTCGATGGGGAAGGGGTGCTCGTCGGGGAAGGCGATGGCCAGTTCGGGGCGGGTCAGCGTGGGGCGCAGCGGCGGTGCCTCGGCCCCGTGGGCCCGGCCCACGAGCCTGGTCATCTGCTCTCCGGGGACGACGAGCTGCTCACTCCCGAGGGAGACCTGCTCGCTGGCACGGTTGCGCCGGGGGGCGACGAGGCGGTCGACGCCCTGGCCGGGCACGCTCTCCGCGGGCTCCCAGAACTCGACGTCGCAGCCCGTGTCGGCACCGTGCGTCAGGTGGCCTTCCTCCGTGGTGCGGAACCAGAAGGCACGCACGACGGGCAGGCCGTCCGCCCGTTCCCAGGTCTTGTCGGAGGAGGCCTCCCACGCGCCGTCGCCGGGGGCCGTCCCGGACTTCGGGCGTGCGAGGTAGCCCTTGCTGCCGGACAGCCGGGCGCGCAGCGCGGCCAGGACCTGGGGGCGCCGTCGTGCGTCGACGCCGACCGCGGAGGCGGTGTCGTCGAGGCCGGGCACCGCGAACCACTCGATCCGCTCGGCCTCCAGGGCGCGGCGGACCTCCAGGTTGTTCAGCTCACGCGCGGCCAGCGGGGTGAGCCGGTCGTGCACGAGCGCCACCCGCTCGTGCATGTCCACGACGACCTGCCGCTCCGTGCGGCTCCTGCGCAGCTGCGCGGGCCTGGGCTCCGGGCGGGAGCCGGTACCCGGGAAGGTCTCGCCGGCCGCTTCGCGGCTGGTGGTGTCAAACACGCGGTTCACTTTCGTCACGGGGGAGGGTGCTGCGTCGGGGGGCGGGGCGCTCACCGTCGGATCTCGGCCTTGCCCGCCCCGCCCACGGCGCAGTACTCGTCCTGGTCCACGCGCTCGAAGCGGCTGGGGACGGGGAAGTACGCGTCGAGGAAGTTCCTCACCATGCGCTCCTGCGCGTCCGGGTCGGGGTGCTCGACGGTGTCGTTCAGGCAGAAGGTGTCGAAGTTGCGGTGCGCGAGGAGGTTGTCGAGGCGCCGCCGGGCCTGGTCGGCGGCGAGGTCGATGTACTGGTAGCGGATGTTCCCCACGGTCGTACGGCCGGTGTGGAAGCCGTAGTAGTGGTGCAGGGACGAGGCGATCGGGACGTCCTCGGGTGACCGGAAGCGGGAGTGCTGGGTGCGCCGGTGCTCGTCGGCGTAGACCAGCTCGATGTCGGCGAGGATGCTGCGGCGCAGGGGATGCGGGGTGTGCTTCATCTTCTGTGCGATCCGGGTCCCGAAGGACCGCTCGATCAGTGCCCGGCTGTTCTTGCCGGCCGCGTTCACCGGGAGGTCTTCCGTGTCCGCGGGGCCGCTCGGTATGAGCGCCTTGGACTGGAAGAACTTGGTCAGGCCGTTGGTGTGGAAGAAGCGTTCCGCGCCGAGCGGGCGGCCGAAGAACACGTCGTCGTTGAGATAGAGGAAGTGCTCGGACAGGCCTTCGATGTGGTGCAGCTGGCTCTCGATGGCGTGCGAGTTGAAGGTGGGCAGAGCGCCGGCTTCCGAGAAGATCTCGCGGTGGTCGACGACCCGGATGCCGGGGGCGTCGGTGTCCAGCCAGGCGGGCACCTGCCCTGCGGTGACCAGGTAGACGGTGCGGACCCAGGGCGCGTACTGGTGCAGGGAGCGCAGGGAGTAGCGCAGTTCGTCGCGGCTGGTGAAGCGCGCGTCGTTCGCGGCCTGGTCGTGCAGGGCCTGGGGCGGGGCGCCCGGCCGGCCCGCGCGGGCGGCGTCGCGTTCGGCGCTCCACCGGGGGTCGGAGTCGTCGACCCAGGTGTACACGACGTCGATGGGGAAGAGGTGGTCCTCCGCCAGGGGCTGGGTGAACTCGGCGACGGTCTGTGCGGTGCCGGTGCTGTAGGAGCCGGGGACCAGGGCGAACAGGGCCTGCGGCACGGTGTGGCGTGGTGCGTCCGCCGGCACCTCCTCGACCACGCGGTTGGGCCGGGGGGCGACCAGCCGGCCCTCGTCCTCGGTCCAGAACTCCAGGTCGCAGCCCTGATCCGCGCCGAACACGAGCTCCTGCGTGGGGTCGGTGACGTACCAGGCGACGCGGAGTGCGTCGTGCCTGCGCAGTTGGCGCCAGGACTTGTCGTCCTCGCCGGGTCGCATGTCCGATTCGGACGCGGACGCGGTGCCCACGTAACCCGGGGTCTGGGCGAAGGCGATCTGGAGCATCTGCTCCGCCGACTCGCGCAGTCCGGCGGGCACCGCGACCGTCGGGACGTCCTTCGCGGCTCCGCGGATGCAGAAGTACTCGATGCCGCCGGCTTCCAGCGTGGCGACGAGGATGTGCAGGTTGCGGGCCTGGGCCGCCCAGGCGGTGGCGCCCTCCACCATCAGGGCGTGTACGTGCCGGCCCTTGACGCGCACCACCCGGCGCATCGAGGCCGCGCTGTGCCGGGGCCCGTTGCGGCGGCCGCCCATCGCCCAGACGACGGTCGCCGACCGGATGGCGTCGACGGAGGTGAACGAGGACTTGACGGCGGAGCGCAGCGGTGCGGGCACCTTGCGGACGATGCCCCTGCGCGCGCCCACCGGCACGACGGACCGGTACGCCGAAACAAGCGATCCCGCCTCCGGATTACCGGAACCGACCACGAGGCATCCACCACCCACGCCGCTGCGGTCCAGCGTCTGCCGCTGCCAGGCACCACCTCGTGCCCGGACGGCGGACGGTACGAGACCGAAACCTGTCATCCCCCATGAAGACCGCCGCGCACGGCGATCACACCTGCCCGGTCGCGGGCAAGTCACAGAACCTTCACATAAAGAGCCGATCAGTGTCCAGCCAAAAAAGTGCAGATGTACGACATGTAGCCGTGAGGAATCCCACCGGGAGACTCATACAACCTTTTACGACTTCACGGGAACGACACATGGAATCGAGGTGAACGGACAGCGCCGCCGGTGCGCGCGAGGATGTTTTCCGGCCACGGCGTGCGGCCGGACCGGAGGACGCCTCAGGGTGCGCCCGGGCCTGAGGAGGTTTTGGGAGTGCGGCCGGACCGGAGGGCGCCTCAGGGTGGGCCCGGACCGGAGGAGGCTGTCGGAGTGCGGTCGGACCGGAGGACGCCTCGAGGCCGGCGGGCCTGACGGCGTGCCGGCCGGACCGGAGCATGCGGCCGGCTCACGGCGTGCCGTCAGGTCAAAGCTGGTGCCAGTGCGGCGCGAGGGTGAGCCCCGGGCCCGGTTCCTGCCGGGCCACGGACACGACGCCACCCTTGCCGGACACCGCCACGACCACGCGGCCGTGCCCGTCGAGGGCGAGCGCGGGATCACCGACGCACTCCTGTGTGGTGTCCGACCACCAGACGCCGCCCTGCTCGCCCTCGGTGGTGCAGACCCCGAGCAGCAGGGTGCCGCCCGCCCCGCGCTGCGCGAGAACCGTGCAGTCGTATCCGTCGAGCGGGGTGCGCAGGGCCACGAGGGCGCCGTCCCCCGGGTAGCCGCCCACCGGCACGGGCCAGCCCCCTGCCCGATAGGACACGACCCCTGCCGTGTTCGCATCGGTCCAGTAGTAGGTGAGGCGCCCCGGTGCCGTCTCCAGCGCCGCCACCGAGCCCTCCCGGGCGTAGAACTGCAACGGCGTCCGGACGCTGTGCAGCGGACCGTCCGGATCGTCCTGTCGCCATTGCTGCGCGCCCTGGTCGCCGGGCACGAAGACCTCGACGAGGCCGTCCGAGGTCACCGTCGGCACGATCCCGGCGCCGAGCCCGGCTCCCTTGAGGTCCTGCCAGGCGCCCCACTTGCCGCCCTTCGCCTCCCGGCGCATCTGCAGACCGCGGCCGGCGTTGCGGGCGAAGACGTAGACCGTGCCCTGCCCGTCGACGGCCCCGGCGGGCACTCCGGCCTGCCGGCCCGTCTCACGGTCCCGGTGGAAGTTTCCGAGGGAACGCCACGCGGTGACCGGGCGACCGGTCTGGAACTGGACGGCGTGCACGTAGTCCACACCCGGCCCGTCCGCAGCCTGACGCTCACGCCGCCCGAGGAAGTGCACGTACGCGTCGGAGCCCTGGACGACGGTGAGGTCGGTCAGGTCCGCGACCGGCACGAAGTCCGGGCCGTCCCAGCGATCGCCGCCCGGGCTCCGCTGCGTCCAGCGCAGCAGACCGCCGTCGGTGCGGGCGTAGAGGGTGAGCCTTCCGTCCTTGCCGAGGGGCATCCACCGGCCGCGCGGTGTACCGCGGACCTCGTGGCGCGTGGACGAGGGGGCGAGGGCGGGAGCGTTGCCCGCGGAGTCCGGTCGCCTTCTCCGCATGACCCGCAACACCCTCTCCGCTTCACCGGTTCCTCATCCTGCCCGCGCACGACCGGCAACATCATATGCTCAGCACCGATTCGTCCGATCCGGCCCTCCGCGCGGCGCCCCGCACGCGGTATCCGGCAGCCCCGCCCGTGCTCCGGCGACCAGGTCGTGACCGAACGGCGGCCGGGGCCGCGCAGGTTGTGAATCCGGGGCCAAAACGCCCGAGCGCACGATCGTCTGTTCTATAGTGCACGCTCAGCCATGCACACACGGACCGGCCACACCCCCCACCCGAGTCCCACGCACTCCCCAGCCCGGCCAAGGGCCACGAGATTGAGGACTCGACCACGATGAGTCACGACGCCACGTCCCAGGGCACACAGGAAGGCCGTCCGGCGTCCCATGGCGGCGGACGGAAGCGCAGAGCAAGCCCGCGCAAGCGCCGGCGCGGCCTCAAGATCACGCTCGGGGTGCTCGCCCTGCTCATCCTCGCGGGCGGCGGCACGGCGTACTGGATGTACCAGGACCTCGACAACAACATCAAGGGCGTCGACATCGACAAGGCGCTCGGCGAGGACCGGCCCGAGAAGCTGCCCACCACCGGCCAGAACCTCCTCGTCCTCGGCTCCGACTCGCGCGCCGGGGCGGAGAACCAGGAACTGGGCGGGGGCGGCGCCGTCGGCGGAGCCCGCTCCGACACCGCCATGGTGGTGCACATACCCGAGGGCCGGACCCAGGCCGTCGCCGTGTCCATCCCGCGCGACACCCTGGTGACGCGGCCCGAGTGCACCAAGGCCGACGGTTCCACGATGGACTCCGCCGAGCGCGTCATGTTCAACTCCGTGTACTCGCAGGTCGGTCCGGCCTGTGTGGTGAAGACGGTCGAGAAGATGTCCGGCGTCCGCATCGACCACTACATGGAGATCAACTTCGCCGGGTTCAAGGACCTGGTCGACGCCATCGGAGGCGTCACCGTCGACGTGAAGGAGCCGATCCGCGACAAGGCGTCGGGGCTCGACCTGACCGCCGGCACGCACAAGCTCGACGGCACAGAGTCGCTCTCGTTCGTCCGGACCCGGCACGGCATCGGGGACGGCAGCGACCTGGGCCGGATCGGCCTGCAGCAGCAGTTCCTGTTCGCGCTGCTGACCGAGATCAAGTCGCAGGACCTGCTGGGCAGTCCGACGACGGCGTACAAGATCGCCAACTCGGCCACCAAGTCGCTCACCACCGACGAGGGGCTGGCCTCGCTGACGTCCCTCACGGAGTTCGCCCGCTCGATGAACGGTGTCGACCCCTCGTCCATGGAGACGATCATGCTGCCGGTCGCCTACGACAAGCGGGACCCGAACCGCGTCGTGGCGGCGCAGCCGCAGGCCGGTGACCTCTGGAAGGCGATCCGTTCGGACGGCACGATCCCGGAGTCCGCGAAGAAGTCCCCCGCGACCGGCGGCTGAGCACGTGTCACCCTGACGGGGTGACGAACGAACGGGTTCTGGTGGTCGTCGACGCCGCCAACGTGGTGGGGTCCGTCCCGGACCAGTGGTGGCGGGACCGGCGCGGGGCCGCCGAGCGGCTGCGGGACTCTCTGGTCCCGTACGCCCTCGACGGCCTGCCGGGCGTCCCGGGTCCCGCCGAACTGGTGCTGGTCGTGGAGGGCGCGGCCCGCGGGGTGGCGTCCGTGCCGGGGGTCCGGGTGGAGGCGGCCGGGGGCAGCGGCGACGACCTGATCGCCGGCCTGGTGGCGGCGTGGGCGGACGACCCGGCCGGCCCGCACGACTGCGTCGTGGTCACGGCCGACCGGGGACTGCGGCAGCGGGTCGAGGCGTACGGAGCCAGGTGCACGGGACCGCGCACGGTACGTCCGCTGCCGCCTTCGCGCCCCGACTGACGGGTCAGCGCTTCTTGGCCATACGGCTGTTGCGGCGCCCGTACGCGAAGTAGATGATCACGCCGATCGCCATCCAGATCGCGAACCGGAGCCAGGTCTCCGCCGGCAGGTTCAGCATCAGCCAGACCGAGGCGGCCACCGAGACGATCGGCAGGACGGGCACCCACGGCGTGCGGAACGCGCGGTGGAGCTCGGGGCGGGTGCGGCGCAGCACGATCACCCCGAGGGCGACCACGACGAACGCGAAGAGCGTGCCGATGTTCACCAGGGTCGCCAGCTCGTTGATGCTGGTGAAGCCCGCGACGATCGCGATGATGACGCCGAGCAGGATCGTCGGGCGGTACGGCGTGCCGAAGCGCGGGTGCGTGACCGAGAAGAACCGCGGGAGCAGTCCGTCGCGGCTCATCGCGAAGAACACGCGGGTCTGGCCCAGCAGCAGGATCATGCAGACCGTGGTCAGGCCCACCGCCGCGCCGAAGCTGATGACCCCCGCGTAGAAGGGGTGTCCGACGGCCTTGAAGGCGTCGGCGAGCGGTGCGCTGACGGAGAGTTCGGAGTAGTTCTGCATGCCGGTGACGACGATGGACACGGCGACGTAGAGCAGGGTGCAGATGACGAGCGAGGCCAGGATGCCGCGCGGCATGTCACGCTGCGGGAGCTTCGTCTCCTCGGCCGCCGTGGCCACGACGTCGAAGCCGATGAAGGCGAAGAAGACGACGGACGCGGCCGTGAAGATGCCCATGACGCCGAAGTTCGTCGGCTCGTAGCCGAAGATCAGCTGGACCAGCGGGGCGTCCAGGCCCGATCCGCCCTCCTGCTTCTGGGCCTCGGGGATGAAGGGGGTGTAGTTGGCCGACTTGATGAAGAAGAGGCCGGCGATGATCACGATGAAGACGACGGCGAGCTTGATGGCGACGACCGCCGTGGTCACCCGCGCCGACAGCTTCATCCCGAGGACCAGGATGACGGTCAGCACCAGCACCAGCGCGAAGGCCAGGATGTCGAAGCCGAAGCCGCTTGCCACGTCCGGGCCGGACAGTGCGTCGGGCAGGGTCCAGTCGGCGTTGTCCAGCAGCGACCTGATGTAGCCGGACCAGCCGACCGCGACCACCGCCGTGCCCAGCGCGAACTCCAGCACCAGGTCCCAGCCGATGATCCACGCCACCAGCTCACCGAGCGAGGCGTAGGCGAACGTGTACGCGGATCCGGCCACCGGCACGGTGGAGGCGAACTCGGCGTAGCAGAGGGCGGCGAGCGCGCAGACGATGCCCGCCGCGACGAAGGCGAGGGCGGTGGCGGGGCCCGCCGTCTCCTTGGCGACCTTGCCCGTGAGGACGAAGATCCCGGTACCGATGATGACTCCCACGCCGAAGACCGTGAGGTCCAGAGCGGAGAGGGACTTCTTGAGCGCGTGCTCCGGCTCCTCGGTATCGCGGATGGACTGTTCGACCGTCTTGGTCCGGAACAGCCCTCCCCCGCTGGGGGGCGTGTCATGCTGCGTGCTCACGGGCGTACCTCCACGCACTCGTCGTGCACGCCATGATTCGGAACCGGCCGCCCCGGCACGCTCCGCGCGGCCCCGTGTCACGCGAATGGGCCGGTCGGACCACCCGTGCGGAGTGGCCGACCGGCCCATCGGGCCGTGCGGTGGGTCAGTCGCGGACGGGCTCGGCGGCCCGGCTCTCGTACCGTCCGTCGAGTTTGGCCACCAGACCGGTGACCTGACGGGCGATGTCCGGGGCGGTCAGGCCGATCTCGGACATGACCTCGGCCCGCGAGGCGTGGTCGAGGAAGACCGGCGGGATGCCGAAGTCACGCAGCGGCACGTCCACGTCCGCGTCGCGCAGGGACTGGGCGACGGCCGAGCCGACACCGCCGGCCCTGCTGTTGTCCTCCACGGTGACGACGACCCGGTGCTGCGCCGCCAGCGGTGCGAGGGCCTCGTCGACGGGCTTGACCCAGCGTGGGTCGACCACCGTCGTCGAGATGCCCTGGGCGTCCAGCAGCGCGGCGATCTCCAGGCACATCGGGGCGAGCGCGCCGACGGAGACCAGCAGGACGTCGGGCTCGTCCGTGCCCGCCGAGCGCAGGACGTCCATGCCGCCCACCGTGCCGACCGCCTTCACCGCGGGGCCGACGGCGCCCTTGGAGAAGCGGACGACGGTCGGGGCGTCGTCGACGGCGACGGCCTCGCGCAGCTGGGCGCGGACCTGGTCGGCGTCGCGCGGGGCGGCGATGCGCAGGGAGGGCACGCACTGCAGGATCGACATGTCCCACATGCCGTTGTGGGAGGCTCCGTCCGTGCCCGTGACACCGGCCCGGTCCAGGACGAAGGTGACGCCGCACCTGTGCAGGGCGACGTCCATGAGGACCTGGTCGAAGGCGCGGTTGAGGAAGGTCGCGTAGACCGCGAAGACGGGGTGCAGTCCGCCCGTGGCGAGGCCGGCCGCGGACACCGCGCCGTGCTGCTCGGCGATCCCGACGTCGTAGATCCGGTCCGGGAAGGCCTCCTCGAACTTGCCGAGGCCGACGGGCTGGAGCATGGCCGCGGTGATGGCGACGATGTCCTCGCGCTCGTGTCCGAGCTTGACCATCTCCTCGCCGAAGACCGACGTCCAGTCGAGACCGGAGGTCGAGATCGGCAGGCCGGTGTCCGGGTGGATCTTGCCGACGGCGTGGAAGCGGTCCGCCTCGTCCTCGAGGGCGGGGGTGTACCCACGGCCCTTCTCGGTGAGGCAGTGCACGATGACGGGGCCGCCGAAGCGCTTGGCCCGCTGGAGCGCGGACTCCAGGGCCTCGATGTCGTGGCCGTCGATCGGGCCGACGTACTTCAGTCCGAGGTCCTCGAACATGCCCTGCGGGGCGATGAAGTCCTTGAGGCCCTTCTTGGCGCCGTGCAGGGTCTCGTAGAGGGGCCTGCCGACGACGGGCGTGCGCTCCAGGAGGTCCTTGCCACGGGCCAGGAAGCGCTCGTAGCCGTCGGTGGTGCGCAGGGTGGCGAGGTGGTTCGCGAGGCCGCCGATGGTCGGCGCGTACGAACGCTCGTTGTCGTTGACGACGATCACGAGCGGGCGGTCCTTGGCGGCGGCGATGTTGTTCAGCGCCTCCCAGGCCATGCCTCCCGTGAGCGCGCCGTCACCGATGACGGCGACGACGTGGTCGTCCTTGCCGAGGACCTCGTTGGCCTTGGCGAGTCCGTCGGCCCAGCCGAGCACCGTCGAGGCGTGCGAGTTCTCGATGACGTCGTGCTCGGACTCGGCGCGGGACGGGTAGCCGGAGAGGCCGCCCTTGCTCTTGAGCTTCGAGAAGTCCTGCCGGCCGGTGAGCAGCTTGTGCACGTAGCTCTGGTGGCCGGTGTCGAAGAGGACCTTGTCCTGCGGGGACTCGAAGACCCGGTGCAGGGCGATGGTCAGTTCGACGACACCCAGGTTCGGGCCGAGGTGGCCCCCGGTCTTGGACACCTCCTCGACGAGGAAGGTGCGGATCTCCCCGGCGAGCTGGTCGAGCTGCTCGAGGCCGAGCCGGTCCAGGTCGCGCGGTCCCCCGATGCGGGTCAGCAGGTCCACCCGTGCCTCCTTGCGTAAGAGCTGGTCGAGCGTGTCGATCCGATGAGTCTAATGTTCCGCCGCGCGGCCCGGTCATCGGGCGGCGCATTCAGCCCTGCCGCGCCGGGTCGCGCCGGACACGCGTGTGCCCGGCATCGCTGTGGATGCCGGGCACATGTCCGCAGGTGCGAAGGTCAGGCGCGGCCTGCGGTCTTCTGCGTCTTGCGGGTGATGGAGTCGATGACGACCGTGATGAGAAGAACAGCACCGGTGATCATGTAGTTGATCGGCGTGGCGATGCCCTCGAGGGCGAGGCCGTACTGGATCGAGACGATCACCATGACGCCGAGCAGGGCGTTCCAGGTGCGGCCCCGGCCACCGAAGAGGCTGGTGCCGCCGATGACGGCCGCCGCGATGACGTTCATCAGGAGGTCGCCGCCGCCGGAGCCCTGGTTGGCCGCCGCGATCTTGGAGGCCCAGAAGAGTCCGCCGATCGCCGCGAAGGTGCCGGCGATGGCGAAGACGGAGATCCGGACCGCGGTGACGTTGATGCCCGCGCGGCGGGACGCCTCGACGCTGCCGCCGAGCGCGAAGATCTTCCGGCCGTAGGAGGTGCGGCGCAGGACGAAGTCCGTGCCGACCAGGACGACGAGGAAGAGGACCAGGGCCAGCGGGAGGCCGCGGTACTGGTTGAACATGAACGCGGCGCCGAAGGCGAACAGCGCCAGGATGACGGTGCGCACCACGATGTCGACGACCGGCCGCGACGGGACGCCGGCGGCCTCACGGCGGCGGGTGTCCAGGAAGGCGGAGAGGAAGTAGCCGATCACCGCGATGGCCGCGAGGCCGTAGGCGGCCGCGACGTCCGCGAAGTAGTACGTGGTCAGCTTGCCGATGACGCCGTCGCTGTCCAGGTTGATGGTGCCGGTGTCGCCGAGCAGCTGGAGCATGAAGCCCAGCCAGAAGAGGAGGCCGGCGAGGGTGACGGCGAAGGCGGGTGCGCCGATCCGGGCGAAGAAGAAGCCGTGGATCGCGCCGATGACCGCGCCGCTGGCGATCGCGATGAGGACGGCGAGCCACTCGTTCACCCCGTGGGTGACGCTGAGCACGGCCACGACCGCGCCGGCGACACCGCTGACGGAGCCGACGGAGAGGTCGATCTCACCGAGCAGCAGCACGAAGATGATGCCGACGGCCATCATGCCGGTGGCCACCATCGTCACCGCGATGTCGCTGACGTTCTTCGCGGAGAGGAACTCGGAGTTCAGGCTCTGGAAGACGACGCAGATGATGATCAGGCCGATGATCACCGGGATCGAGCCGAGGTCACCGCCGCGCATCTTGCGCTTGAACTCGGTGAGGTATCCGGCGAGGCCCTGCTCGCGGACGAGCAGCCGGGGGTCGACCACGGTGTCGGCGCCCTTGGCCGCCTCCGGGTTGACCACTGCCGTGGACGTCTTGTCGGTTGTCACTTCTGGGCCTCCGCGTTGCGCGCCGCACGTCGGGTCACGGCGTTCTCCGTGGCACCCGTGATGGCGGAGATGATCTCTTCCTGCGAGGTGGTCTTCACGTCGAAGACCCCGTTGTTCCGGCCGAGCCGGAGGACGGCGACCTTGTCGGCGACGGCCTTCACATCGGCCATGTTGTGGCTGATGAGGATGACCGCGTGACCGCGCTCGCGCAGCCGCTCGACGAGGTCGAGGACCTGTGCGGTCTGCTCGACGCCGAGTGCGGCGGTGGGCTCGTCGAGGATGACGAGCTTGGGCTCGCCCAGCATCGAACGCGCGATGGCGACCGTCTGGCGCTGACCGCCGGACAGGGACGCGATCGGGATGCGGACGCTGGGGATGCGGATCGACAGCGTGCTGAGGAGCTCGCGCGAGCGGCGCTCCATCTCGACCTCGTCGAGGATCCCGAACTTGCGGAGCTCCCTGCCGAGGTAGAGGTTGCCGACGACGTCGATGTTGTCGCAGAGCGCGAGGTCCTGGTAGACGGTCGCGATCCCCAGGTTCTGGGCATCGTGCGGCTTGGATATCTGGACCGGGCGGCCGTCCCACTCGATGACTCCGTCATCGATGGGGTGCACACCTGCGATCGTCTTGACCAGCGTTGATTTACCGGCACCGTTGTCACCCACCAGGGCGACCACCTCACCGGCGTGGACCTCAAGCTCTACGTCGGTGAGCGCCTGGACGGCACCGAATCGCTTGGAGACCCCTCGCAACGCCAACACGGGCGTAGCGGACACGTGAACCATCTCCTTCGCCGCCTGACCCGGCGGGGATACCGCGCCTCTGGGGGGAGGCGCGGTGGTTGAGCAGAAGAGTGAGAGAAATCTGAAGCATTCCGTCCGGCGCCCGGCCCGGTAGCGGGACAGTTGGTGGGCCGGGCGCCGGACAGGCTTCGGGTCCGCCCGACGCGGCTCCGGAGGGCCGTGCCGGGCGGATGGGGCCTACTTCAGGCCCGCGGCCGCGCAGGCGTCCTTGTACTTGGCCGAGCAGATCTCGTCCAGCGTCCAGATGCCGTCCTTGATGACGGTGTCCTTGATGTTCGCCTTGGTCAGCGAGATGACCGGGACGAGAACCGTCGGGATGCCCTTGGTGCCGCCGTTGTCGACCTTCGACGTGGCGATGGAGTCGAGCTTCTCACCCTTGGCGAGCGCGACGGCCATCTCGGCGGCGACGATGCCCTCCTGCGGGTAGGACTTGTAGACGCTCATGAACTGCTCACCGGTGACGATGCGCTGCACACCGGCGAGTTCGGCGTCCTGGCCGGTGACCGGCGGGAGCTTGGAGAGACCGGCCGACTTGAGGGCCTGGATGATGCCGCCCGCCATGCCGTCGTTGGCGGAGTAGACGCCGGCGATCTTGTCCTTGCCGAGGGCGGTGATCGCACCCTCCATGTTGGCGTTGGCGTTCTCCGGCTTCCACTCCTTGGTGTCGTACTCCTTGCCGTAGGTCACCTTGCCGTCGAGGACCGACTTGGCACCCTTCTTGAAGAGCGCGGCGTTCGGGTCGGTGATGGCGCCGTTCATCATGACGATGGTGGGCTTGGCGGCTCCGCCCAGGGCCTCCAGCAGTGCCTTGCCCTGCGCGCGGCCGACCTCTTCGTTGTCGAAGGAGGTGTAGGCGTCGATCGGGCCCTCGGCGAGGCGGTCGAAGGCGACGACGGGGATGCCCTCGTCCTTGGCCTTCTTCACGCTGTTCTCGATGGCCTTGGAGTCCACGGCGTCGATGATCAGCGCGTCGACCTTGTTCGTGATCATGGTGTCGACCTGCTGCGCCTGCAGCGTGGCGTCCTGCTTGGCGTTGGCGTAGACGACCTCCGCCTTGCCGCCGGTCAGCTCGCTGACCTTCTTCTCGATGATCGGCTTGTCGAACTTCTCGTAACGAGCGGTGACGTTCTCGGGCAGGAGCAGACCGATCTTGAGGTCGTCGCCCTTCTTGCCCGAGTCCGTGGAGGCCTTGTCGCCCGACTCCTTGGCACTCCCGCAAGCAGCGAGCGAGACGGCCATGGTGGTGGCGGCAACGGCAACGGCGGCACGACGCATACGCGTGTTCATTTCGAACCTCCCTGACGAGGCCGCGACGTTGCGGCCGAGGTGGCTGGAAGTCAACTCGGCCGCGCCGCCAGCGTCAAGGAGTAAATACTTAACGAGATGACAACGGTGCCATTCGTTATCTAAGTGAAGGCGGGGGTCGCAGCGGGGAGAGTGCTCTCCAAAAGGGTCGAATCGCCCATCTCGCTGAGTACGAGGGCGAGCGCGCCCAGCACCTCGGCCCGCCCGCCGAGCGCTCCGGGGAGCACCGAGAGCTGCCGCGCGGCGCTGGGAATGGCGTAGCGCGAGACCGAGTCCCGGATGGGCCCCAGGACCAACTCACCCGCCTCCGCGAGGGATCCGCCGAGCACGACGCGGCTCGGGTTGAGCAGGTTGCACAGGTTGGCCACCCCGCTGCCGATGTGCCGGCCCACGTCCCCGATGACCCTGCGGCAGCCCGGGTCGCCCTCGCGGGCCAGCTGCACCACCCGGTCCATCGTGAGATCGGGGCCGTGGCTCGGCATCAGCAGGGGCAGGACGTACCGGGCGGCCGTGAAGGTCTCCAGGCAGCCCCGGTTGCCGCAGCGGCAGACAGGGCCCGACTCGTCGAGCGTGATGTGGCCGATCTCGCCGGCCGTGCCGCCCGGGCCCCGGTAGATGTGCCCGTCGATCACCAGACCGGCGCCCACACCGCTCGCGACCTTGATGTACGCCAGGTCCCTGACCCCGCGGCCGCTGCCCCAGACGAGCTCGCCCAGCGCCCCGAGGTTGGCGTCGTTGTCGACGTACACCGGGACCCCGAGGCGGCCGGCGAGCTCCTGGCTCGGGTTGATGCCCGTCCAGCCCGGCAGGATCGAGGTGGAGCCCAGGGTTCCGGATTCGACGTCGATGGGTCCCGGCACGCCGAGCCCCACGCCGATCACCTTCTCGGGGTTGATCCCCGTGGTCTCGACGAGACGGTTGACCAGCTGTTCCGCCCGGCCGAAGCCCTGCGCGGACGAGGCGTCGACGTCCAGCGGCTCGGATTCCTCGGCCAGCACCTGGTGGGCGAGGTTGCCGATCGCCACCCGGAGGTGGGTGTGCCCGAAATCGACCCCTATGACGATTCCTGCGTCCCCACTGAGGGAGACACTGCGGGCACGGCGCCCGCCGGCCGAGGTGGGCGTCACCTCGACCGTGCCGCCGTCCTTGAGTTCGCGCACGATGTTGGAGACAGTGGCCGCGGAGAGGCCGGTGCTTCTGGCGATCTCGGCCTGGGTCAGGGACCCCGCCATTCTTACGGCACGCACGACCCGCTCAAGATTGGCCCGATGCAGAGATGTCTGCGACCCCGGAGTCTCCATCGACTCACTCACTCCTGCCGTTTTCTCTAACATGTGAACCCTAAGCTGAGCGTTTTGGGGTGCCCCCCGTCAAGACCTGAGCAGTGGGGGCCTCCGACGAGCACCTCACTCCCGCGGCCCGCCGACGCCTTCGACCGCTGTCCGCACGAACCCGCAGGGCCTTGCGGGGAGCACGCGCAGGAGACGGTGATTCGCCGTCCGCAGGCGTGTTCTGCGGGGTCGCCGAACCCCGCCGCCCGGCCGGTGGTTCCACCGGCTTCCGGCCGCCGCCGCCGAAATACCCTGCCGCACAACGCCGTCGGGGGCTCGCGGCGGCCGGCCGCACAGGCCGTCGGTCGGCGGCGGCAGTTCACGCCGTGAACGGCGGGGCGGGCGCGGCCGACCGGGCCGTCCACCCCAACCGGCAGGGCCCGCACGGCACTTGCTGGTCCGCGTGATCCGACTGGCGCGCCCGCGCTCACATCTGCTGCCCCGCGCACGTCTCCGCGTCCGCTCACGACCGTGCGGGGCGGACGCATGGACGTCCGCCCCGCACGGGCACTGCTGGTGACCCGGCCCGGGCCGTGGGCGCCTCCGGCCTACCGGAAGCGTTCGGCCCTGCGGCGCCGCGTGGGCTCCGCCACGTCCACGATGACTCCGGCTCCCCTGCCGGGGGTCTCCCGCCATGCCCGCAGCTTCGCGGCGACGCCCGGCAGATTCGTGTCGTCCGGCCCCACCGCGAGGTAGAAGAGGCCCTCGTCCGCCGGCCGGTCGTCGCCGCCCCAGCGGACGAGCCCCTCCGTATCGGCGATGACGTCCCGGAGCACGAGCTGTTGCGCGGCGGTCAGGCCGCCCCGCACGCCGGGCGGGTAGGTGCCGGGCCTGATCACCACCGCCGTCCCCGACGCCTGGTTGGAGCGCGGCCGGGCGGTGTCCCGCACCTTCCCGGGGGCCACCCAGCCCTGGATCGGCGTCGGCTCACCCGGCAGCCCCAGGGCGTCGATCTCGTAGTGGAAGCGGCGGACGACGTGCAGCAGCAGCGTGGCGGCGTCACCCTCGCGCAGGGAGACCCTCAGCCCCGTGCCCGCCACGGAGTGCGTGACGATCTCGCCCTCCGCGTCGACGGCCTTCTGCATCTCCCAGCCGTTCCCGGACGGGCGGCCGGTCAGGAGCCTCCGGCGGCGGTCCGCCAGATCACTGAGCGCCTTCTTCAGCCGGTCGTTCCGGTGGGGCGGCGCGCCGGTCACGGCTGGGGCTGCGGCGGCCGGGGCGGCGAGAACCCCGCCCGAGGCGAGGCTCGCGGCGGTGACTCCGGCCGCCACGGTGAGTGCGTGTCTGCGGGACATCTCGGTACGGATCACGATCGGCCTGCCTTCCGTTGGGTCGCCTGCCGCTTGCGGTGGAGCAGCAGGGAGACGGTCCCCGCTCCCAGGGCGAGCAGCAGCAGTACGGCGATGGTCGGGTTGATGTAGTCGGGGACGACGGCGGTGTGGCTGGTGCCGTCGGGCATGCGGCACACGAGCCGCAGCGGGATGAAGTCTCCGGTGGCCGCCTCGGCACCCGGCCTCTGGAGCTCGCCGTCGACGTACGCGCAGCGTGTGCCGCGTTCCTGCCGGTCGAGCAGGAGCAGGTGGAGGCAGCCCCACAGGTACAGGGCGAGGGCGCCGGCCGACGCCAGCAGCGTGACGTCACGCCACGTCGACGCCGGGGTACGGGCCTGACGGCTCCGCCGCGCGAGCCGCGAGCACAGGTGTACGGCGATGGCGCACAAGGCCGCCGCTCCCGCGATCAGGATCGCCAGAAGCGCCGTGAAGCTGTGCCCCTGGTAGGGGTCTGATGCTGCGAACACGGAACGTCAGGCTCCCCGGACAGCGCTGTTGTACTTCTCGAAGATCGCGTAGAGGGGCATCCGCAGGGTCGCGTCGCTGAACGCGGGCTCCACCGGGCCCTGGTAGCGGCGGAGCACCTCGTAGATCTCGGTCTGCGTGTAGTCGAGGGCGGGGCGGCGCTGCGGTATCTCCTCCGCGTCACCCTGCTTGCCGTCGGCGCCCCAGATGTGGATGTGGGCGACGGTCCGGACGTTGTAGGCGTTGTCCTCCAGGAGCTTGATCCACATCTTGTACCGGTCCGAGTCCGGGCTCGGGCGGACGTCCGCGGGGTCGAGGATCGTTCCGTCCGCGAGGCCCGCGTTGATGGAGTTGTTCCACGCGAGGATCCCGATGCGGCCCTGGATCTGGCCGACGCCGGTGCTGCTGTCCTGAACCTTGGAGACACCGGGGAGGTTCTGGGCCCAGTCGGGGACGGTGCCGGTGTAGTAGAACCCGACGCCGCCGTCCTTGATGAGGTCCTCCTGCCCGTAGTGGCAGAACTCCCAGAAGGCGGTGGTCTGGATGAGGGCCTTGCGCATCCGGTAGCGGCGGGCGGTGGAGGTGATGACGTCGTCGAGCGACATGATCGTCTCCAGGCACTGCCTGCGGGTGTAGATGTTGTTCGACTGCTCGCCTCTGCCGATGGACTTCATGTATTCGGTGGCCTCGTCGGCGAGTGCCTCCCAGTAGGAGAGGTCGAAGCCGATGTCGAGCTTCTGGGCCGGGGGCGCGTCGAAGTCGCCCTGTCCCGTGTCCCGCCCGGAGGCGATGTTGTTGTCGATCTCTATGTGACCGTCGCCGGACCCGATCGACTTCGTGACGATCTGGTCGAACGCCCAGTTCTCCGGCATCGCGTAGCCGAGGTTGCCGGAGAAGCCGGAGGACATGTTGGAGACGAAGCTGGTTCCCGCGTAGCCGGCGTCGGAGATGCGGGAACACGCGTTGCGCGGGCCGTAGACACCGATCTTGTACGGGTTGCCCATCCGGCTCATCTGGTCCGCCACGCTCTTGAAGTACGGGAGGATGTGCGAGGTGACCTCGTCGTCGACCGCGTCGTAGTCGACCGCGAAGTAGATCCGGCTGCCGGGCTTGAACCCGTGTTCCTCGGCCTTGTACGCGGCGTTCGCGCAGTCCGTGACGCCCTGCTGCGGGCTGTAGTAGTCCACCGACCGGGCCCACGTCTGGTAGATGGGGTAGCAGCGCAGCCCGTACTCCTTGATCGTGGCGAGTTCGCCGGGCTGGATCTCCTTCTCGGGCAGGTCGGTCGTGGACGGGTTGTAGAGGTAGCGGCCGATGTACTTGTAGCCGGCGCTCTTCAACGCCTGCGCACGGGCCGGGGTGATCTTCGTGACGCCGTCGCAGGCCTCGCCCTGCCGCGTCTGGTCGCCGTAGGAGACCAGGAGTGAGGACCAGGTGCGGAAGTCGGCCGTGCCGTTGTCGGCGAGGTGCATGAACGACTGGAAGGTGCTGACGGCGGAGGCCAGCGAGGAGGTGAACGAGGACGAGAAGGCCACGGGGCGCTTGTTGAGCACCATGCCGGCGGTGAAGAGCTGGACCCACACGCCGGAGCTGCCGGTGGACAGCGTGTGGCTCTTGAGACCCGTCTGCGTGCCCGGGCCGAAGACCCCGTTCGCCGTGCCGTCGGCCATGCCGAGCTCGTACTGGATGGCGTACAGCATCGACTTCGCGACGTCACGGGAGTGGTGGCCGTCGCACGGGATGATGTAGAAGTCCTTGCGCAGGACGTAACGCCCGTTCAGCCACTGCTGGATGGAGCGGATGGTGTCGGACCCGGAGTTGACCGTGACGTAGGCGTCCATGTTGAACAGGCCCTTGACGGTCTTGGGCCAGAGGGCGCCGCCCGGGTAGGTGACGTCCACGCCCATGTTCTGGTGCAGCTTCGCCACGGCGGCCTGGACACGGGAGTTGTACGTGCCGTCGATGTCACCGCCGTCGTACCCCTTGCAGTACAGGGCGGACTGGAGGATCCGGCAGAAGTTCGCGGAGGGGACCGTGCTCGCGTCCAGCTTGCCGTACTTCGACGCGATCGCGGCGAGGGTGCCGTCGCCGAAGTTGTTGGAGAGCGACCCGATGCCCATCTCGTACTGCAGGGCCCGGGTCAGGGCGTACATCACAGTCCAGCTGGTCCGGCCGTTCTCGTCGAGCTTCGACATGCCGAGGGTCGCGCCGTTGCCGTACGTGGTGTTGATGAATCTCTGGGCGCGAAGCACCATCTCGTCAGCCATGAACTCCCCTTTCACGGGACCGGAGGAAGACGTCCGGGAGCGCTGCAAGGAGAGAGTTCTTGTTTCGGCGCATGCCGGTCTACGCGCGTCGGCCACGCGACGGATGATGGATCCGCCGCCCGCCGCCCACGCGGTGCCCCCCTTGGCCCCCGTACCAACAGCCGCTCAGTAAGCGCTTGTTGAAGTCACCGAAGTGACCCGGCGTCCACCTTCATCCACACCCGACGGCGGATCAAGTCCCCTTCGAGCGGGTGCGGTACGTATGCCTGGTACGGACCAGATCTTGTGACGCTCCCGCACCCGGACCGGTGCCGAACCAGTACGCGAACCATGTTTGAAGTTCCGGAATGCGGGACTGGAGCCCTCCGTCTCCCCGGAATCCGGAACGGGCGGCGCCTCGGCACCCGTCCCCCTGCCCACGAACACGCAGGAAGGCCCCGCCCCTCACGGGGCGCGGCCTTCCTGTGTGCGTGAGCGGCGGGAGATCGTCCCGTCGTGGTCCTACTTGAGCGCCCCCGCCGTCAGACCGGCGACGACCTGCCGCTGGAAGACGATGTAGGCCAGGAGCACGGGCAGCATCGCCATCACCAGACCGGCGAAGAGACCGGACCAGTCGCCCTTGTACCCCTGACTGGTGGCCAGCTCGACCAGGCCCTGGGAGAGGACCTTGCCGTCCGGGTCGGTGTTCAGCACCGTCGGCAGCATGTACTGGTTCCACTGGCCGAGGAAGTTGAAGATGCCGACGCTGATCAGGCCGGGCTTGGCCATCGGCAGCATCACCTGGAAGAAGGTGCGGCTGTGCGAGGCCCCGTCGAGCATGGCCGCTTCCGCGATCGACGTCGGCAGGGTCCGGAAGAACGAGGTGAGGAAGAAGACCGTGAACGGGAGCGAGTAGGCGATGTAGACCAGGATCAGTCCGTGCACCGAGTTCAGCAGCCCCATGTTGTTCATGACGAAGAACAGCGGGACCAGCGCCAGGATGATCGGGAAGCTCATCCCTCCGATGAAGAGGAAGTAGATGAACCGGTTCCCCGGGAAGTCGAACCGCGCCAGCACGTACGCCGCCATCGAGCCGAGCAGCAGCGTGCCGATGAGCGAACCGCCCACCACCATGATGGTGTTGAGGAAGTAGTCGCTCATGTGCGCCTGGTTCCAGGCGCGCGACCAGTTCTCGAAGTGGAGCTTGTCCGGCAGCGACCAGGGCGTCGACAGGATCGAGTCGTCCGTCTTGAAGGACGCCATCACCGCCCAGAGCAGCGGCATGACGACGAGCACCGCCCAGATGATGAGCACTCCGTGCGAGAAGACGTTGAGGACCTTGCCCTCGCTGCTCTTCGCCGTCTCACCTGCGGGAGCGCCGGTCTTCGTCACCGGCGAGCGCTGGGCCGGGACGGCGGGAGGGGTCTCAGTGACCTTCATGCGTGCTCACCTCGTACAACTGTCGAGCCGGCCACCGGGACCGAACTGTTCTGCCTGCCGCCGGTCGTCCGGTCGCCGTGCCGTGAGGGGCCCGGCATCAGAACTCCAGCCGCTCGCGCCGGCCCAGTCGCATCACGATGCCCGCGAAGAGCATGGTGACGATGAGCAGACCGACGCCGATCGTGGTCGCGTAACCGGCCTGGGCGTCCCGGAAGGCCGTCTGGTAGACGTACAGCGGCAGGACGGTGGTGGAGTAGTCCGGGCCTCCCGGGCCGACCGTCATGACCTGGACGGCGGTGAAGGCCTCGACGCCGAGCGCCAGGATGCCCATGTAGACCCAGCCCGACTGCACGGTGTCCCAGAGCAGCGGGAGCGTGATCTTGAAGAACGTCGTGATGCGGCTGGCGCCGTCGAGCAGCGCCGCCTCGTAGAAGTCCTTCGGGATGGACGCCATGCCGGCGGAGAAGAGGACGACGAAGAATCCGACCGTCGACCAGATGAGGACGACCATCACGCAGTAGAGCGCGAGGTCGGGGTCGCCGAGCCAGTCCGGCTGGAGGCTCTTGAGACCGACGGCCTTGAGTGCCTCGTTCAGCATTCCGGACGACGGGTTGAACGCGAACTGGAACAGCAGGGCCACGATCACGATCGACAGGACCTGGGGGAAGAAGTACGCGATCTTGTAGAAGGAGGAGCCGCGCACCCCGGCGACCGCGGCGCTTTTGCGCCGACGGCCGCCGACATTGAGCATGAAGGCGAAGAAGAGCGCGAGGCCCAGCGTCACCAGCGGCAGCAGCAGGGCGAGCAGCACACTGTGCTGCAGGGACTTCCAGAAGATGTCGTCGTCGAGCATCCGACTGTAGTTGTCGAAGCCGACCATCCGGAAGTCCGGGCTGAGTCCGGTCCAGTCCGTGAACGAGTAGTAGATGGACTGGGCGAAGGGCCAGATGACGAAGATGGCGTACAACGCCAGCGGGACCACGAGGAATCCCGCGATGAACCGGTACTTGCCGTGCTGCATCGTTTACCGACCCCGATCTCTGAGCGGGTGCCGCCGCTGGTGACGGTTGCTCACTGGTGCTTGTAGTGCTTGATGGACTGGTCCTTGGCCGCCGCGTCCGCGAAGGCCTGGATCTTCTTGATGGTCTCCGCCGGGGTCGCGCGGCCGGCCATCATCTCGCCGATGCCGGCGATGCCGATCTGCTCCTTCTGGAGCTTCACGTACCAGTCCTGCAGACGCGGGTTCACCACGTTGTCGCCGGCCGTCTTGAGGACGTCGACGCCGGACTGCATGGCGGTGGAGAGCGTCAGCCCGTCGGTGCCGCCGTTGAAGGCGCTGAGGGACTTCACCGACTTGGTGAAGTTCTTCGAGGAGTCCTCGCTGAGCATGATGCGCAGCTGCTCCATCGCGCCCTCGGGGTTCTTCGCCTTGGCCGGGACGACGAAGGGCTCGCCGCCGGACGCCCAGATGGTGCCGAAGGGCAGCTTGTCGGACGAGTCGAGGCTGGACGGCGCGCCGACCATCATCTTGAAGTCGTCCGGCGTGGTCGGGGCGGCCTCGTTCTCCACCCACGAGCCGTTCGGGATGAAGAGCGCCTTGCCCTTGGTCCACTCGGTCTGCGACTGGATGTGGGTCAGGCCGGGCGTGCCCTTGAGGATGTAGCCCTTCTTGTAGAGCTCGTAGTACGCCTCGAACGCGGCCTTGACGGCCGGGTCCTTCCAGGCGTTCGGCTCGAGGTTGTCGATCTTGTCGAGGACCTCGCGGCCGCCGATCTTGCCGATGAAGGGGTACAGCGAGAAGGGCAGGTAGTACGGGTACTTGCCGGGGTAGGTCCAGCCGGCGATGCCCTTCTTCTTCGCCTTCTCGCAGAGCGCGAGCATGTCGTCCCAGTTCTCCGGGTACGTCGCGTCGAGCTTCTCGAGGTTGGTCTGGGAGTACCAGACGCCGTAGACCGTGTACGCGTAGTACATGATCCAGACGGGGTCGCCGTCGAACTGGCCCATCTCCAGGACACCGGGGCGCAGCGTGTCGCGGACCTTCTTGGCCGGGTCGTCGTAGGACGGGGCGTCCATGAGCGGCGTGAGGTCGAGCAGCTGCTTCTTGCCGACCAGGACGCCCATGTCCATCTGCTCGGCACCCGAGTTGTCGATGAGGTCCGGCGGGGTGCCGCCGTTGAAGCGCGGCTGCAGCGTCGACTGGATCTTCTCGGTCGCGGCGTGCTTGACCTTCGGCGCCTTGGGGAAGGCCTCGTTGTACTTCTTCTCGGCGTCGATGGCGTACTGCTCACCGAACCCGCCGTTGAAGATGACGACCTCGAGAGCGGCGGTCTCGTTGACACCGAGCGGGTTCTTCGCGCTCTTGGTGCCCTTTTCGGCCTTCTCGTCACTTCCGCCGTCGCTGCTCGCGCAGGCCGACAGGAAGCTCATCGTCGGAACAGCGATCAGGCCGAGTGCGGCAGAACGCTTGATCAGATCGCGACGGCCAAGGCCCTCATTCGTGCGGCCTGAGGTGGATCCCATGCTCAAGTCCTCGCCTTCTACAGGACTCAGGCGGTGTACCGGTCACCCATGGTGAATTCGCCTCAGGCGAAGGGTCCCGCCACCGCGGTCGGTTGCGCTGGGGTCGTGCACATTTCGTCATACCGGATGCAGTGGAGGAGTTCCGGGAACCGTATAGCAGGCCGCTTCTCGCGACCCCGCGGACGTGCGCCCTCCCCCGCGTCCGCGCGCCGTTGTGAAGCGGCTGTGCAGACGCCGACAGGTATAGTCCACTTGCCGCCAACTGAGCAAGATCGAATGCATGGTTGAGCGGCAGTCTTTCCCGAGTTGAGACCTCGCGGACGCCTCGGCACCGCGCGCCCTCGCACGGATGCACCGTTTCTCGCAATACGGTCGAATCACCAGGGCGACCCCGTGCAACACCCTTGACACATGCGGTCACTTGGCTCCCTACTGGAACACGTATTGCATGATGACAACGTTGTCCAAGCATGTCCCCGGGAGGAATGGCTCCGTATGCAGCCCCTACGTGGTCCCCAGCAAGGCTCGCGCCACAGACAAAGCACCTCGGCCGCGGTCCTCGCGGCCTCTCTCGTGCTGGCTCTCGCAGCGCCCACGACGGCCTTCGCGCAGTCGTCCGCCGCCGCCCATAAACCGTCCCGCGAAACGACGTTCAGTTCCTCCTTCGAATCCGACGAGAAGCAGCCGGACTGGCGCAACACGGTCGAAGAAGGCCGGGACGGAAAAAAGCGGGCATCGGGTGTCGACGGTGGATTCACCGCCGGAATACCGGGCAATGTCACCGACCGGGTCACGGATCTGCGGGCGAGCGGCGAGAACGCCGGTTCCGGTGAGGTCAAGGAGAACCTGGTCGACGTGGAACCGGGCAGCAAATGGCTGGCCTTCGCGTCGACCGGCTGGGTCGAGTTCGACCTCTCCGAGCCCACCAAGGTCGTCACCTACGCCCTGACCTCGGCCAACGACCACGCCGAGCGGGACCCGAAGGACTGGACGCTGAAGGGCTCCGCCGACGGCAAGGCCTGGACGGACCTGGACTCGCGCACCGGTGAGGCGTTCTCCGAGCGCCACCAGACCAAGTCGTACGACTTCGAGACGGACACCGCCTACCAGCACTTCCGTCTGGAGTTCACCAAGAACAACGGCGCCTCGGACGCGATCCAGCTCTCCGACGTCCAGTTCTCCGACGGGGACACGACGACGCCCGCCCCCGCCGAGATGCGCAGCCAGGCCGACCGCGGTCCGTCGGGCTCCCCCACCGCCAAGCAGGGCGCCGGCTTCACAGGGAAGAAGGCGCTGCGCTACGCGGGTACGCACAAGCCGGACGGCCGGGCGTACTCGTACAACAAGGTGTTCGACGTCGACACGGCGGTCACCAAGGACACGCAGCTGTCCTACCTGGTCTATCCGCAGATGACCGAGACGGACCTCGACTACCCCGCCACGCACGTGGCCGTGGACCTCGCGTTCACCGACGGCACGTACCTCAGCGACCTGAAGGCCACCGACTCCCACGGCGGGCTGCTCACCCCGCAGGGCCAGGCCGACGCCAAGCGGCTGTACGTCAACCAGTGGAACAAGGTCGCCTCGCGCATCGGCACGGTGGCCGCCGGCAAGACGGTCGACCGGATCCTGGTGGCGTACGACTCCCCCAAGGGCCCGTCGAAGTTCCAGGGCTGGATCGACGACATCTCGCTCGCCCCGAAGGCCCCGGAGAAGCGCAAGGCGCACCTCTCGGACTACGCCTCGACGGTGCGCGGCACCAACTCCAGCGGTGGCTTCTCGCGCGGCAACAACTTCCCCGCGACCGCGGTCCCGCACGGCTTCAACTTCTGGACGCCGGTCACCAACGCGGGCACCACGAGCTGGCTCTACGACTACTCGCGCGGCAACAACGCGGACAACCTGCCCACCCTGCAGGCCTTCAGCGCCAGCCACGAGCCGAGCCCCTGGATGGGCGACCGCCAGACCTTCCAGCTGATGCCGGCGGTGGCCGCCGGTACCCCCGACGCCTCCCGCACGGCCCGCGCGCTGCCGTTCCGCCACGAGAACGAGACCGCGACGCCGCACTACTACGGCGTGACGTTCGAGAACGGCCTCAAGGCCGAGATGACGCCCACCGACCACGCGGCGCGCATGCAGTTCACCTATCCCGGTGACGACGCGAGCCTCGTCTTCGACAACATCTCCAACGACGGCGGCCTCACCCTCGACCCGGAGACCGGTTCCTTCACCGGCTACTCCGACGTGAAGAGCGGCGGCTCCACCGGGGCGACCCGGCTGTTCGTATACGGTTCCTTCGACGCGCCGGTCACCGACAGCGGCAAGCTGAAGGGCGGCGGCGGTGACGACGTCACCGGCTTCTTCCGCTTCGACGCGGGCAAGGACCACAAGGTCGGTCTGCGCCTGGCCACCTCGCTGATCAGCGTCGACCAGGCGAAGAAGAACCTCGCCATGGAGCTTCCGGAGAAGACCTCCTTCGACAAGGTGCGCAAGAACGCGCAGAAGGCCTGGGACAAGATCCTCGGCAAGGTCGAGGTCGAGGGTGCGAACGCCGACCAGCTGACCACCCTCTACTCCAGCCTGTACCGGCTCTTCCTCTACCCGAACTCGGGCTTCGAGCAGGTCGACGGGGTCTCCACCTACGCGAGCCCGTTCTCGCCGCAGACCGGGTCCGACACCCCCACCCACACCGGCGCGAAGATCGTCAAGGGTGAGGTGTACGTCAACAACGGCTTCTGGGACACCTACCGGACGACGTGGCCGGCGTACTCCTTCCTGTCGCCGAAGCAGGCCGGCAAGATGGTCGACGGCTTCGTCCAGCAGTACAAGGACGGCGGCTGGATCTCCCGCTGGTCCTCCCCGGGTTACTCCGACCTGATGACCGGGACCAGCTCGGACGTGGCCTTCGCCGACGCCTACGTCAAGGGTGTCGACTTCGACGCCGAGGCGGCGTACGACGCGGCGGTCAAGAACGCCACGGTGACCCCGCCCTCCTCGGGCGTCGGCCGCAAGGGCATGGAGACGTCGGTCTTCACCGGATACGCCAACACCTCGACGCACGAGGGCCTCTCCTGGTCGCTGGAGGGCTACCTCAACGACTACGGCATCGCGCAGATGGGCCAGGCGCTCTACAAGAAGACGAAGAAGGAGCGCTACAAGGAGGAGTCCGAGTACTTCCTCAACCGCGCCCGGAACTACGTCAAGCTCTTCGACGACAAGGCCGGCTTCTTCCAGGGCAGGAAGGCGAACGGCGACTGGCGCCTGCCCTCCGACCAGTACGACCCCCGTGTCTGGGGCTACGACTACACGGAGACCAACGGCTGGGGCTACGCCTTCACCGCTCCGCAGGACAGCAAGGGCCTGGCCAACCTCTACGGCGGCCGTGACGGTCTCGCCAAGAAGCTGGACACGTACTTCTCCACCCCGGAGACCGCCGGACCCGAGTTCGTCGGCTCCTACGGCGGTGTCATCCACGAGATGACCGAGGCACGCGACGTCCGCATGGGCCAGTACGGCCACAGCAACCAGGTCGCGCACCACGCCACGTACATGTACGACGCCGCCTCGCAGCCCTGGAAGACCCAGGAGAAGGTCCGCGAGGTCCTCGGCCGGCTGTACACCGGCAGCGAGATCGGCCAGGGCTACCACGGCGACGAGGACAACGGCGAGCAGTCGGCCTGGTTCCTCTTCTCCTCGCTCGGCTTCTACCCGCTGGTCATGGGCAGTGGCGAGTACGCGATCGGCTCTCCGCTCTTCACGAAGACGACCGTGCACCTGGAGAACGGCCGCGACCTCGTCGTCAAGGCGCCGAAGAACAGCTCGACGAACATCTACGTCCAGGGCCTGAAGGTCAACGGCAAGAAGTGGACCTCCACCTCGCTGCCGCACGACCTGCTCGCCAAGGGCGGTGTGCTGGACTTCGACATGGGCTCCAAGCCGTCGGCGTGGGGCACGGGCAAGGACGCGGCCCCGGTCTCCATCACCAAGGACGACAAGGTGCCCGCGCCCAGGGGTGACGTGCTCAAGGGCGACGGCGCTCTGTACGACAACTCCTCCGGCACCTCGGCCACGGTCGAGACGGCGGACCTGCCGGTCGCCACGGGCACGAACGCCGTCCAGTACACCCTGACCTCGGCCACCGCGGCGAAGGCCCCCACGGGCTGGGTGCTGCAGGGCTCGACGGACGGGAAGTCCTGGAAGGACCTCGACAAGCGGTCCGGCCAGACGTTCGCCTGGGACAAGCAGACCCGGGTGTTCTCGGTGCACGCGCCGGGGACGTACACGCAGTACCGGCTGGTCGCCGACAGTGCCGCGACGCTGGCGGAGATCGAGCTGATCTCCTGACCGTCTGAACCGCTCGACCACATGCACGCGGCCGGGGGCGGCCACCCGCACGCAGGGTGGCCGCCCCCGGTCGTACGCGTGCTCCGCACGTCACCGCGGACACGTTCGGCGGCACGGCACGGCGTGCTCTGCCGCCCGCCGGGCGCGCGGTTCCCCGCCGGTCCGGCCCGGATGCCCGGTTCCACGCCCGGATCCGGCCGCCGCACCCCGCACCCTTTGGGCTAGTCAGGGTATTTTTCATCGCTTTCACGGTGTCCCGACACCCTCTGCCGAAGATCCGTGTCATCCCTTAGGCGATCAGGTGATCAGTACGACAATCATCTCGGCTCGAAGGGGTCCAGCATGCGTATTTCCGCTTCCGCCCGCTCCCGCACCGCCCGCACGGGCATCAAGGTCGCTGCCGCCGTAGCGGTGGCGGGTGTCGCCACCCTGGCCGGTGCTCCCGCCGCGTTCGCCGTCGGCGAGAGCGGCGACATCGACATCCGCTCGGTCAGCTGGCACTCCCGTGGTGACCGCGACGGCGTCGAGGTCTGCAAGTTCGCGCTCGTGGCCAACAACTTCGACGCACTGCCGTTCGTCACCTGGACGATCACCGAGCAGCCCCCCACCGTCCCCCCGGGCGACACGCTCACCGCGTCGCTGCCGCTCATCGACGGCAAGGCCCGCAGCCAGGAATACCTCCTGCCCGAGGGCACGTACAAGCTGACGTGGCTGGTGGCCGGCGCGCCGCTGAAGCAGAAGAGCTTCGAGGTCGACTGCTCCCGGCCTGAGCGGGAGAACGGTCAGGGCGCTCAGGGTGGTCAGGGCGCTCAGGGTGGTCAGGGCGGAAGCCGCACGGAGGGCGGCGAGGGCCGGGGTTCGTCCGAGGCCGGCGCCCAGGCCGACAAGAGCAGCGACAAGAGCGCCGCGGAGATCTACGACAAGCCGTCCGGCGCGGTTCCCGCGGGCGGCGGCGGCGTCCCGGACATGACGAGCGTCAGCTCCGAGAGCGACTCGGGCATCGGGACCTCGGCGGCGCTCGTGGCCGGAGCCGCCGGTGTCGCGGGGCTGATCATGGTCCGTCGATCCGCCCGGCGTCGTGCCCGCAACGAGGCATAACACGCGGGGCCGACGGCGACGACGGGGTCCGAGTCGCGCATGCCGGCTCACGATGACCCTGAGTGTGACCTTCTCGCTGGTGACCGGCGTCGTGTGGGCGTGTTCCGACTCGCCCGAGGACGCCTCGTCGGTCACCGCCGCCCGCGGCAGCGACGCCGCGGGCGGCGGGGCGCCGCCTTTCCGGAGGGCACCGCACAAACCTCAGGAGAAGGTGCCCGCCTCGCACGCCCCACTGGTGCACTCGCGTCCACTGAAGGTCGCCATCCCCGCCATCTTCATCGAGGCGCCGGTCACCGGCCTGGCGCTGGACGCGAAGGGCCGGCTCGGCGCACCGCCCCTGAGCAGACCCAAACTGGTGGGGTGGTTCCGGAAGGGACCGTCACCCGGGGAGTCGGGGACGGCACTGCTCGTCGGCCACCGCGACACGGCGACGGGGCCCGCCATCTTCCTCAACCTCAACGTCCTGCGCCGCGGCGACACGGTGAAGGTCACCCGGGCGGACCGGCGGACCGCGGTCTTCACCGTCGACAAGGTGAAGACGTACACGAAGGACAAGTTCCCGGACGAGCAGGTGTACGGGCCGACCGGCCGTCCGGAGCTCAGACTTCTGACCTGCGGCGGACGCTTCGACAAGAAGAGCGGCTACTCGGCCAACGTCGTCGTCTTCGCCCATCTCACCTCACTCACGAAGAAGGCGGCCTGAACGACGGCGCACCGCACGGAACCGGCCGGCACCTCGGGGGCGAGGTGCCGGCCGTCCGCGCGTCAGGGCGTCCCGTGCGGGTCTGCGAGTCGTTTCGGGGTCGGGCGGATCGTCTGCGGGCCGGCGGATCGTCTGCGGGCCGACGGGTCGCCTGCCGGCCGGCGGGTCGTCTGCGGGTCGAACGGAAAGTTCCTGTCCGCTCACCCTGTCGCCACACTAATCAAGTTTGATTAGATGGATCCATGAGTGAAACGTGCGTGCCGATCCTGCCGTGTCCGGCCATCCAGCCCGTGCTCGACTTCTACACCGCCCTCGGCTTCGAGGTGACGTTCCGGCAGAAGAGCCCGAACCCGTTCGCGGCGGTCGAACGCGGCGGTATCCGGCTCCAGTTCTTCGGGATGAAGCGATTCGACCCGGCGGGCTCGTACAGCACCTGCTACGTCCTGACGGACGACGTCGACGGGCTGTACGCGTCGTTCAGGGCAGGACTCAAGGAGGCGTACGGAAGGGTGCCGTCGAGCGGGATCCCCCGCATCGGGGCACTCAAGGACACGACGTACGGCGTACGGCAGTTCCTCATGACCGACCCGGGCGGCAACTGCGTGCGCGTGGGACAGCGGATCGCCGAGGACCTGCATCACAGTCGCGCGCCCCGGGAGACGTTCGCCCGGGCCCTGCACCACGCGTCGCTGATGGCCGACTCCAAGGAGGACCCCGCCACCGCGGCGAAGATCATCGATCGCGTGCTGGACCCGGCCGCGGGGACACCGGCCCCCGCACAGCTGCTCCAGCTCCTGACGCTGCGCGCCGACGTCGCCGTCCGCCTGGGTGACGAGGAGGGCGCCGTGCCCCTGCTCCGCCGCGCGGGCGCGGTTCCGCTCACCGACGCGGAACGCGCCTCCGTGAGCGACGCGCTGGCCCGTCTGGAGACACTGCGGGCCGACCTGGTGCCGTGAGCCACCGGGCAGGGTGACGCGCGGGCCGCCGGCGCCCGCGCACGCTGCGGGTCAGCCGTGGCTCCGCGTCAGTCGATCGCCTTGAACAGCCGCTCGGGCAGCGACATGTTCAGGGACTTGATGACCGGCTTGTTGTGCTCCGTGCCCAGGCGGGAGACGGCTCCCGTGGCGAGCTGGAAGAGCTCGCCGCCGGTGACGGGCAGGTTCAGATAGCGGGCCGTGAGGACGCGGAGGAAGTGGGAGTGGGCGACGAGCACGATGTCGTCGTCCCCGATCCGGGACCGTGCCGCGCGGACTTCCGCGAGGACCCGGTCCGCGCGGGCCCCGACCTCGTCCGGCGACTCGCCCGGGTGGCCCTCGACGGAGCCGAGCGCGACTCCGTCCGTCCAGAGGTCCCAGTCCGGGCGGGTGCGCCGGATCTCGACCGTGGTGACGCCCTCGTAGGCGCCGTACTCCCACTCGTGCAGGTCGGGCATCTCCCTGAGGGACGTGAGCCCCGCCAGCTCGGCGGTGCGGCGGGCCCGAAGGTACGGGCTGACCAGGGTGAGCCCGATCTGCCGCTCCTCCAGCAGGGGAACGAGTGCCCGGGCCTGGCGCTCGCCGAGCTCCGTCAGGGGCAGGTCGGTGTAGCTCGTGTGCTGCCCGGACCGGGACCACTCGGTCTCGCCGTGCCGGATCAGGATCAGCTCGCCCATGACTACTTCTTCCGCTCTGTACGCCGTGCTCGTGGTTCGTGTGGTGCCGCTGGTGCCAACCCGCCGGGACACGATCGCATTCCTCCCGGCCCCGCCCGGGGCGACTCGCCCCGAGAGGGTGGCACGCATTCGTATCCCGCCCCTGGCCGGGCGCCCGCCCACTGCGTTCCGGGTCGTCCCGCACGCCAGGGAACTCGACCCCTGCACCGACGCTCGGGTTTTCTACGGCTCCGAGCTGCGACGACTGCGCGAGGCTGCCTCGATGTCGCAGGGGCAGCTCGGCGAGCGGGTGTTCTGCTCGGGCTCGTACATCGGGATGTTCGAGGCGGCGGAGCGCCGGCCGCAGCTGGACGTGTCCAGGGTGTTCGACGAGCTGCTGGGCAGTGGCGAGCACCTGCAGCGGCTGTGCGGACTCACCCGGACGTCACAGGTCGCCGGATATGTCGCGGACGCGGCGGAGCTGGAGAAGCGGGCGACGTCCCTCTGCGCATACGCGCCGATGCTGGTGCCGGGCCCCTGGCAGACCGAGGCTCGTGCCCGCGCCCTGACCCGTGCGTCACAGCCCGTCGCCGCCGTCGGCGTCCCCGGGCTCGTGCCCGTGCGGGACACCGAGGACCCGGGCGGACCCGTGCTCGCGTTCGCCCCGGAGGGCTGGACGCCGTTCGTGCGCGCCGTGGCCGGCGGCGCGCTCCGGCTCCCCAGCGGGCAGGCCGGAGATGCCGGCCCCGGTCGGGGCCGGCTCCCGTGGTCAGCCGACGAGGGTGACCTTGTACGGCCGGTCCGTGTCCGTGGTGACGCTGACCTCGCCGTCCTTGAGGACGACCTCGTACGTCGCGGCCACCGCGCCCGTGAGGTCGGGGACCGTCACCGTGCGCGTGAAGTCACCGGTGCCCTCGGGTGCGTGGACACGGAGTTCGAGGCCGTCGAGCCAGTCCCCGTCCGGGCGGGACTCGTCGGCGCCGAGGGCGAGCACGGCGCCCTGCCGGACGAGCAGGGGGAGGCTGTCGAAGCCGTGGGTCTCCTGCCGCCAGGCGGGTCCCGTGACGGTCTCACCGGTGAGGAAGCGGGTCCAGGTGCCCTCGGGGACGTAGTACTCGACCGTCCCGTCCTGCGAGAAGACCGGCGCGACCAGCAGGTCGGGGCCGAGCAGGTACTGCCGGTCGGCCACACGCGCGGTCGGGTCGTCGGGGAACTCCAGCAGCAGGGGCCGCATGGTCGGGACGCCCGTGCGGTGGGTCTCGACCGCCGCGCCGTAGAGGTACGGCATCAGACGGTGCTTCAGCCGGGTGAACTGCCGCGCCACGTCGACCGCTTCGTCACCGAACTCCCACGGCACGCGGTACGACGACGAACCGTGCAGCCGGCTGTGCGAGGAGAGCAGGCCGAAGGCGAGCCAGCGCTTGAAGACGGCCGGGTCGGGGGTGCCTTCGAAGCCTCCGATGTCGTGGCTCCAGAAGCCGAAGCCGGACAGGGACAGCGAGAGGCCGCCGCGCAGGGACTCGGCCATCGCCTCGAAGGAGGACCAGCAGTCGCCGCCCCAGTGGACCGGGAACTGCTGGCCGCCCGCGGCGGCGGAACGGGCGAAGAGCACGGCCTCGCCCTGGCCCCGCTCCTCCTCCAGGAGCTCGAAGACCGCCTTGTTGTAGAGGTGCGTGTAGTAGTTGTGCATGCGCTCCTGGTCGGAGCCGTCGTGCCACACCACGTCGGTGGGGATGCGCTCGCCGAAGTCGGTCTTGAAGCCGTCCACGCCCTGGTCCAGGAGCGTCCTGAGCTTGGCCTGGAACCAGGCGGTGGCCGCGGGGTTGGTGAAGTCGACCAGGGCCATGCCGGCCTGCCACTTGTCCCACTGCCAGACGTCGCCCTCGGGGGTGAGCACGAAGTACCCCTCACGGACGCCCTCCTCGTACAGGGCGCTCTTCTGCCCGATGTACGGGTTGATCCAGACGCAGATCTTCAGGCCCTTGTCCTTGAGGCGCGCGAGCATGCCCTCGGGGTCCGGGAAGACGGCCGGGTCCCACTCGAAGTCGCACCACTGGTACTCGCGCATCCAGAAGCAGTCGAAGTGGAACACGCTGAGCGGGATGCCCCGTTCGGCCATCCCGTCGACGAAGGAGGTGACCGTCGCCTCGTCGTAGGAGGTGGTGAAGGAGGTGGTCAGCCAGAGGCCGAACGACCACGCCGGGGGCAGTGCGGGGCGCCCGGAGAGCGCGGTGTAGCGCGCCAGGACGTCCTTGGGGGTGGGGCCGGCGATGACGAAGTACTCCAGCGTCTGGTCCTCGACGCTGAACTGCACCTGGCCCACGGCCTCGGAGCCGACCTCGAAGGAGACCTTGCCGGGGTGGTTGACGAAGACGCCGTAACCGCGGGAGGAGAGGTAGAACGGGATGTTCTTGTAGGCCTGTTCACTGCTGGTGCCGCCGTCGGCCTGCCACATGTCGACGACCTGGCCGTTCTTCACGTACGGCGTGAAGCGCTCGCCGAGGCCGTGGACCGTCTCACCGACACCCAGGGCGAGTTGGGCGACCATGTGGTGCCCGCCGCCGTCGACCGTGGCGAAGGCGCTGCCCTTGCGCCCGGCCGAGGTCAGGACACGGCCGGCCTCGTCGAGGAACTCCATGCCGAAGGTGCCCTCGGTGGGCAGGCGCAGGGTCAGCGGGCCGCTGGTCAGCTCGGCGGTGGCGCCGTCCGTGCGGGTGGTGGCGGCCGACCCGGCGGCGGCTCCGGGCATCTCGAAGTCCGGGCCCTTGCGGCGCTTGCCCGCGTGGTGGGTCAGGCGTACGGCGATGACACCCTCGGCCGGGGCGTGGGCCTCCACGGTGATCAGCGGGGCGTTCAGGGTGTCGCCCCTCCGCTCGACCCGCTTCACCGCGGCGTAGGCGGCGAGGCGGTCGGCGTCGAGACGGACGTCGCGGACTTCGGTGGCGTACGAGGCGTGCACACCGCTGCGCAACTGCCAGAAGCCGTCGGTGAACTTCATGGGGGTGGTCCTTAGCCGGTCGGAAGGTGCGGGACTGCGGGGGAGGCGGGGGTGCCTGCGGCAAGCGCGGCTGCGGGCCTCTCGATTTTGATCGTACACAAAACAAATGCACCCGCCAGGGGCGATGGGCATGGGAATCGGCCGGAATGCCCGAGTGGCCGCCCGGCGGCAGGTCAGCCCCGGATCTGCCATGTTGGCGCCACGTGACCGATACGTCACGGAAATGGTCTAGAAACCGTCGACAGGATGACGTATTAGTACTGCAAGCAAACAAATTGATCGGGGCGGCGCCTGCCGTCGCTCCGGCATGACGTCGACAAGAGGCTGTGCAATGTCGGACCGCTTCACTCCCACTCCTGCGGACAGGTTCACCTTCGGGCTCTGGACCGTGGGCTGGCGGGGCAACGACCCGTTCGGTGAGCCGACCCGTCCCGCGCTGGACCCGGTCGAGTCGGTGGAGCGGCTGGCCGAGCTCGGCGCGCACGGGGTCACCTTCCACGACGACGACCTGATCCCGTTCGGGTCGGACGAGAGTGAGCGGGCCCGGCTGATCGGCCGGTTCAAGGACGCCCTGGACCGCACCGGCCTCAAGGTCCCCATGGCCACGACGAACCTGTTCACCCACCCCGTGTTCAAGGACGGCGGGTTCACCTCCAACGACCGCGAGGTCCGCCGCTTCGCGCTGCGCAAGGTCATCCGCAACATCGACCTCGCCGTCGAGCTCGGCGCCACCACCTACGTCGCCTGGGGCGGCCGCGAAGGCGCCGAGTCCGGCGCCGCCAAGGACATCCGTATCGCCCTGGACCGGATGAAGGAAGCCTTCGACCTCCTGGGCGAGTACGTCACCGAGCAGGGCTACGACCTGCGCTTCGCCATCGAGCCCAAGCCCAACGAGCCCCGCGGCGACATCCTCCTGCCCACCATCGGCCACGCCCTCGCCTTCATCGAGCGCCTGGAGCGCCCCGAACTGGTCGGCGTGAACCCCGAGACCGGCCACGAGCAGATGGCCGGACTCAACTTCCCCCACGGCATCGCCCAGGCCCTGTGGGCCGGCAAACTCTTCCACATCGACCTCAACGGACAGTCCGGCATCAAGTACGACCAGGACTTCCGCTTCGGCGCCGGCGACCTGCGCCAGGCCTTCTGGCTCGTCGACCTCCTGGAAACCGCAGGCTACGAAGGGCCCCGGCACTTCGACTTCAAGCCCGTACGCACCGACGGCATCGACGGCGTCTGGGAATCCGCGAAGAACTGCATGCGCAACTACCTCATCCTCAAGGAACGCGCCGCAGGCTTCCGCGCCGACCCCGCCGTCCAGGAAGCCCTCACCGCCTCCCGCCTCACCGAACTCGCCCGCCCCACCGCCGACGACGGCCTCAAAGCCCTCCTCGCCGACCGCACCGCCTACGAGGACTTCGACGCCACCACCGTCGCCGAACGCACCATGGCCTTCGAAGCCCTCGACCAACTCGCCATGGAACACCTCCTCGGCCTCCGCTGACATCCGGTGTCCGGCGGCCGCGCCGCCGGACACCTCCCACTCCCCCGCCGCGACACCGCCGGATCCGCGCGGGGGCTTGACGAGCATCCCGTGGGAGCGTTCCCATGGGTCCCGGCCCCCCTCTCACCGCAAGGGCACCACCGTGACAGAACCTTCCCCGGACGGGCGGTCCGGACGCCGCAGCCGCCGCACCAGGCGGATCGTCGTCCCCCTCACCGTCGTCTCCGCCATCGTCGCCGGCCCCGTCCTGTCGGGATGCGGCCAGCAGCGGGACGAGGACGTCTACACCGTCATGAACTCGTCGACCGACGAGTCGTACCACCGCTGGGACGGCGACACCCTCGAACGCTGCGGCAAGCAGCTCGGTATCACCATCGAGCAGCAGAGCGTGCCCGCCGCCCAGTTGATGACGAAGGCGCTTCGCATGGCGTCCTCGAAGTCGCTGCCGGACGTGCTGCAGCTGGACGCCTCCGAGATGCCGACGTTCGCCGAGGCCGGCGGGCTGATCCCGCTCAAGGACGTCGGGCTGACCACGACCGACATACCCGAGGGAATCGTCAACTTCGGTTCGTACGGCGGGACGTACTACGGGGCCGCGCGCACCGTGAACACCCTGGCGCTGTTCTACAACAAGGACACCCTCGCCAAGGCGGGCCTGCCGGTGCCCACGACCTGGGCCGAGATGCAGTCGACCGCCAAGAAGCTGACGCAGGGCAAGCGCTACGGCGTGGCGCTCAGCGCCGGCGGTGCGGAGGACGGCGTCTTCCAGTTCACCCCGTTCATGTGGTCCAACGGCGGCGACGAGACGAAGCTCGACAGCCCCGAGGTCGCCGGCGCGCTCGACTACTGGAAGGGCCTGCTGAAGGACGGCTCGCTCTCCAAGTCGACGGTCAACTGGACCCAGGCGGACGTGAACGACCAGTTCATGGCCGGCAACGCGGCCATGATGATCAACGGCCCCTGGCAGGTCGAGACCCTGAACGCCAAGAAGGGGCTCAACTGGGGCATCGCCGGAATCCCCGTCCCCGAAGCGGGCGACGACTCCGTGGGCCCGCTCGGCGGTGGCGTGCTGACCGTGCCGAACACCGGCGACAGCACGCGCGAGAAGACCGCCGCCAAGATCATCGGCTGCATGGCGGGCGAACAGGAGCAGATCACCTACGCCCTGAACAGCTGGATGGTCCCGGCCAACACCAAGGCGGCGGCGGTCTGGCGCACGAAGGCCCCCGAGCTGGCCGCCCTGGCCGGACAGGTCTCCACGGCACGGTCCCGCACGGCGAAGGTCGGTGCGCAGTGGTCGTCCGTCTCGCTCGCCCTGCAGAGCGCCTTCCAGTCCGCCCTCACCGGCGAGTCCAGCGAGGCCGCTCTGAAGCGTGCCCAGCAGCAGGTCACGAGCGGGAACTGAGGTAACGAACCATGTCATCCACCACAGCCTCGGCCGCCCCGCTGCCGACCGACGCGAAGGCCCCCGCGGCCCCCGCGGTCAGGACGCCCGCGAACCCGCGGAGCGCCAAGCGGCGCAGGACGCTCGCACAGTGGGGTTTCATCGCCCCCGCCGTGATCTTCATGGCCCTGTTCTTCGGCTACCCGCTCGTCCGCAACATCGTGATGAGCTTCCAGGACTACTCGCCGTCCACCTTCTTCACGGGTGAGGCGCCGTTCAACGGCCTGGACAACTGGAACAACGTCTTCAGCGACGGACTGTTCGGCAAGGCCCTGTGGCAGACGATCCTCTTCACCGTCGGATCGCTCCTCGGCCAGTTCTCCATCGGTCTCGCGCTCGCCGTCTTCTTCACCCGGCGCTTCCCGCTGAACGGCATCCTCCGTTCGCTGATCCTGTTGCCGTGGCTGGTCCCCATGGTCGTCTCGGGCATCGTCTGGCGGCGCATCTTCGACCAGGACACCGGTGTCCTGAACTCGTTCCTCGGCACCGTCGGCCTGCCGGGTGACACGCCCTGGCTGACGAGCACGAGCATGGCGCTGATCTCGGTGATCCTCGTCAACATCTGGATCGGCATCCCGTTCAACATGGTGATCCTCTACGGCGGCCTCCAGGAGGTCCCCAAGGAGCTGAGCGAGGCCGCCGCGCTCGACGGCGCCTCGGCCTGGCGCACGTTCCGCTCGGTCACCCTGCCCATGCTCAAGCCCGTCATCACCGTGGTGCTGGTGCTCGGCTTCATGTCGACGGTCAAGATCCTCGACCTGGTGCTCGCCCTCACCGACGGCGGCCCCGCCGACTCCACGCAGACGCTCGGCACGCTGACCTACCAGAACTCCTTCGTCCAGATGGACTTCGGGGCCGGTGCCGTGGTCGGCAACATCCTGATCCTGATCTCCGCCGTCTTCGCGGTGTTCTACCTGCGGGTCAACCGCAACGAGGGGAAGTGACCGGCATGGCGACCACCACCCAGATCCCCGCCGCCCCGGCTCCCGCGGCCGTCCACCGGCCGAAGCGCCGCTTGGGTGCGACCGTCTTCGGCGTGGCCGTCCTCGCGGTCATGCTGTTCCCGCTGTACTGGATGATCAACACGGCGCTCCAGCCGGACGCGAGCCTGGTCGACGTGGGTCCGGTCCCGACGGGCGTCGACTTCTCGGGCTTCACCTCGGCGATCACGGACCAGGGCACCAACCTGCTGACCTCGCTGGCGGTGGCGCTCGGAGCGGTGGCCATCTGCCTGGTGATCTCCGCGCCGGCGGCGTACGGGCTGGCGCAGTTCAAGCTGCCCGGCAGCCGGACGATCGTCTTCGGGACGCTCATCACGCAGATGGTCCCGGGCATCGTCATCGCCAACGCCCTGTACAGCGCCTACGTGGACCTCGGCCTGGTCAACTCCTACTTCGGCCTGATGCTCGCGGACGCCTCGCTGGGCATCCCCTTCGCGATCGTGCTGATGCGCTCGTTCATGGTGTCGATCCCGCGCGAGGTCATCGAGGCGGCCGAGGTCGACGGCGCGGGCCGCATCCGCACGTTCGTCCAGGTCGTCCTGCCGATGAGCCGCAACTCCCTGATCACCGCCGGGCTGTTCTCGTTCCTCTACGCGTGGAGCGACTTCATGTTCGCGCTGACGCTGAACACGACGGACGACGTCAAGCCGATCACGCTGGGCATCTACCAGTACATCGGGGCGCACGTCGGCGACTGGGGTTCGGTCATGGCCGCGTCCGTGCTCTCCGCGGTCCCGGCGGCGGTGCTCCTCGTCCTGTCCCAGAAGTACATCGCCGCCGGGATCACCGGCGGCTCGGTCAAGTGAGGGTTTCCATGACTGACTTCCCGGTCTTCCCGCCCGGTTTCGTCTTCGGCGCGGCCACGGCCTCGTACCAGATCGAGGGCGCCGTGGAGGAAGACGGCCGCGGCCCGTCCATCTGGGACACCTACAGCCACACGCCCGGCCGGACGGACGGCGGTGACACGGGCGACGTCGCCTGCGACCACTACCACCGCTACCCCGAGGACGTGGCACTGCTGCGCGACCTGGGTGTCGAGTCGTACCGCTTCTCGATCGCCTGGTCGCGCATCCAGGCCACGGGCAGCGGCGCCGTGAACCCCAAGGGGCTCGACTTCTACTCCCGGCTCGTCGACTCGCTCCTGGAGGCGGGCATCGAGCCGGCCGCCACGCTCTACCACTGGGACCTGCCGCAGGCCCTGGAGGACAAGGGCGGCTGGCGTGTGCGGGAGACGGCGGAGCGCTTCGGCGAGTACACGGCGATCGTCGCCGAGCACCTCGGCGACCGGGTGCCGCGCTGGATCACGCTCAACGAGCCGTGGTGCAGCGCGTTCCTGGGCTACTCGGTGGGCCGGCACGCACCGGGCGCCCAGGAGGGCCGCGGGGCACTCGCGGCCGCGCACCACCTGCTGGTCGGGCACGGACACGCGATGAACGCGCTGCGCGCGGCGGGTGTCCGGGAGGCCGGCATCACGCTGAACCTGGACCGCAACGTCCCGGCCACCGAGTCGGACGCCGACCTCGCCGCGGTCGTGCGGGCGGACACCCAGCACAACCTGGTGTGGACCGAACCGCTCCTCGCGGGCCGCTACCCGGCCACCGAGGAGGAGACCTGGGGCGAGCTGATCACGGGCCAGGACTTCCGCCGTGAGGGCGACCTGGAGCTGATCTCCCAGCCGATGGACTTCCTGGGCATCAACTACTACCGGCCGATCGTCGTCGCCGCGGCCCCGCACCGCGAGGCGGACCCGGCGCTGCGGGTGGCCACGGACAACCGCTACACGGAGGGCCAGTACCCGGACGTCCGCAGGACGGCCATGGGCTGGCCGGTCGTCCCGGAGTCCTTCACCGACCTGCTGACCGCGCTGAAGCAGACGTACGGCGACGCGCTGCCGCCCGTGCACATCACGGAGAACGGCTCGGCGGAGTTCGACGAGGTCGAGGCGGACGGGTCGGTCCGCGACGCGGACCGGGTGGAGTACCTGCGCACCCACCTGACCGCGCTGCGGGCGGCGATGGACGCCGGGGTCGACGTACGCGGCTACTACGTCTGGTCGCTGCTGGACAACTTCGAGTGGGCGCTGGGCTACGCGAAGCGGTTCGGGATCATCCGGGTCGACTACGACACGCTGGAGCGCACGCCGAAGGACAGCTACCGCTACTACCAGCAGCTGATCGCGGCCCACCGGGCCTGACACTCCACTCCCTGCCGGGGGCGTACGCGCGGTGACGCGCGTACGCCCCCGTCGGCGTTTCGCCGGGGTTCGCAGGCCCGACATTTAGTAGCCATGAACATGGTAGCCATGTACATTATTTCTCATGAGCGAGGGAACGCGGGGGATGACGCCCGGGTATCTGGTCTGGCGGCTGTCGATCAAGTGGCGGGTAGCCGTGGATCAGGCCCTGGCGCCGCTCCACCTGACGCATGCTCAGTACGTCGTCCTGTCGTCCCTGTTCGGCATGGAGCGAGCCGGTCCGCTGCCGAGTCAGCGACAACTCGCCGACCACACCGGTCTGGAGGCGCTGTACGTCTCGAAGCTGGCTCGGTCCCTGGAGAGTTCGGGCCTCGTCCGGCGGGAACGCGACACTGCGGACACCCGTGTCGTGCGGCTCGGGCTGACGGCCGACGGCCACCGCACCATCGGCCCGGCGATGCGCACGGTCCGCGCGCTGCACGACCGACTCCTCGCCCCGCTGGGCGGCATGGACGACCTGCGAACGGCGGCGCTGGTGCGCGACCTCTCGACGCTCCTCGACACACCTCTCGGCCCGCCGGCCTGACATAAGGAGAGCCCGTGCCCGCGTTACGCGTACTCGACTCGACCCTGTACTACGAGGACACCGGGAGCGGGACGGCCTTCGTCCTCCTCCACGGCAACCCGGGCTCCTCGCACGTGTGGAGGAACGTCATTCCCGGGCTGGGCGCCAGGCGCCTGCTCGCCCCGGACCTCATCGGGATGGGGAGATCCGGCAAGCCGGACATCGCCTACCGCTTCGACGACCACGCCCGCTACCTCGACGCCTGGTTCGACGCACTCCGGCTCGACCGGGTGGTCCTGGTCGGCCACGACTGGGGCGGAGCGCTCGCCTTCGACTGGGCGGCCCGCAATCCCGGCCGGGTGCTCGGCGTCGCCTTCCTGGAGAGCATCGTCAAGCCCATGACAGGGGACGACCTCTCCCCTCAGGCCCGCAGGCGCTCGGAGACGATCCGGACCCCGGGCAGGGGCGAGGAACTGGTCCTGGACGACGACCTGTTCATCCGCCAGGCCTTCACCGGAGGCGTGCTGAATCCGTTGGACGAAGCCGCGCTGGCTCCCTACCTCGCGCCCTTCCCGGATGCCCGGAGCCGCCTGCCTCTGCTCGCGTGGGCCCGCCAGATCCCCCTCGACGGCGAGCCCGCGGAGCTCGTCACCCGCATCGAGGCGTACGACGCGTGGCTCGCGAAGAGCGAAGACGTCCCGAAGCTGCTCATGACCTTCGAGGGATCGCCGACGCTGCTGATCGGCCCCGAGACGGCCACGTGGTGCGCCACGCACATGGCCGCGCTCGAAACGGTCCACTGCGGGACCGCGGGCCACCACGCCCCGGAGGACCGCCCCACGGAGATCGCCGCCGCGATCTCCGCCTGGGCGGACCGCCGGGGGCTGCGGTAGGCCTCCACGCGGCGCGGTCGCCCGCCGACAATTCAGCGGCGGCGACGGCGGGCATCACGGAGGACTGGCTCCATGCTCGTGATGCAGCCCGTCCTGGAAACCTTCTCCACCCGTGACTTCACCCTCTGGCCCGTGGCCGAAGCCGGTCGCACGGACCACTTGGTCCTCGACGGCGGTCTCACCCCGGACGAGGTCGCGGCCGGGGTGATGCGTATCGCCGCAAGCAACGACCTGGACCCCGAGCACGACGGCCGGCCCCCAAGGCCGGGTGACCCCCTCGGATCGTTTCTCCACGGGCTGCTGACTTTCGAAGACCTCTTCGTGGCCGGAGGCCTGCGGGTGACCGACACGCTCGCGGGCATCACTTTCGCGCCGGGCTGCTGCCACGGGCTGGAGGAGCGGCGTGCGTGGCACGACGTCATCGAGGGCTGTGGCCGGGTCTCCTTCGGCCATGATCCCGACCCGGTGGCCGAGCGTGTGGGCGGGGACGTGCGGCTGATCGTCGACTGCGAGCAGGGCGACAGCCCGGTGATCGAGCTTTCCGTCATCGAGCTCCGCCGGCTCGTCGAAGGCGCGGAGCGCGATCTGGAGAGTTTCCTGGACCTGGCCACATCATGGGTCTCGGAGAACCTTCCCTCTCATGTGGCAGCGGTCACTGCCACCCTTCCACGAGCCCTGGACCTCTGAGCGACGGACGGGTTTCCCGAAGTGCCCGCCGTCGCCCGCCCCCTCACCGCGTCGCGTACGCCGCCGGATTGCCCAGCACGTCCTGCACCACCCGGGCCGCCGCACCCCGCGCCGCGTCGCCGGAGACGGACGACGCCCTCAGGCGGCTGCCGTTCTCGTGCCAGCGGCCCGAGACCACCCGACGGGTGAGCTGGGCGTCGGCCGGCCCCTCCAGCCACGGCATCAGGTTCCGGTAGATCCCGCCCAGCACGACCGCCTCCGGGTCGAAGAGGTTGACCGCGCCCGCCAGGACCACGCCCAGCCGGTCCCCCGCCTCGCTCAGCGCGGTGACGGCGCGCGCCTCGCCCGCCGTGGCCCGCTGTTCCAGCTCGGCGATCCCGCGTACACCCGTGGCGGGGTCGATGCCCGCCGCCCGCAGCAGGGCCGCTCTGCCCGCGTACTGCTCCAGGCAGCCGTGCGCCCCGCAGCGGCACAGCGGGCCGTCGGGGTCGACGACGACGTGCCCGATCTCTCCCGCGAAGCCGTGCGCGCCCCGCAGCATCTCGCCGTTCACCACGAGTGCGCCGCCCACGCCGATCTCACCCGTGAGGTAGAGGAAGGTGCGTACGCCGTCGAGCCCGCCGAACCAGAGCTCGGCCAGCGCCGCCAGGTTCGCCTCGTTGTCGGAGCCGACCGCGAGCGCCCGGCCGGCCGGGCGCAGCGTGCTAAGCGCCTGCCCGAAGATGCCCTCGGCCGCGACCCTGCTCCATCCCAGGTTGGGTGCCTGCCGGACGACGCCGCCGGACACGAGGCCGGGAAGCGCCAACTCGACGCCGACCACGCGCAGTTCCTGCTCCTGGGTGGAGGCGATGACGCGGCTGGTGAGCCGGGCGGCGTGGGCCAGGGCCTCGGCGGGCGGGACGTTGCGGTGGTCGGTGTGTTCCGTGACGCGGACCCGGTCGGTACCGGTGAGGTCGACCGCACACACCGACACGTAGTCGATGTTGATCTCCACCCCGAGACCCGCCGGGCCGGTCCTGGAGAGCTTCAGCACGGTGCCGGGGCGCCCGGCCGAGCCGCTGGAGGTCTTGCCGGACTCGCTGAGGCAGTCCAGGGCGAGGAGTTCCTCGACGAGGGAGGAGACGGCGGCCCTGGTGAGCCCCACGAGGCTCGCCACCCTGGCCCGGGTGACCTCGCCCTCGTCGCGCACGGTCCGCAGGACGAGGCTCAGGTTGTGGCGCCGCACGGACTCGTGCCCGGCCTTGGCGGCGGGAGAGGCGAGGTTGTTCTTCATCAGACCTTCGACCCTAACGGCGAAGGGCCGCACCCCGGGGGTGCGGCCCTCGCTCACTTCGCGGTGCCTCTACTTGCGGATCAGGCTGCGGAGCACGTACTGCAGGATGCCGCCGTTGCGGTAGTAGTCCGCCTCACCGGGGGTGTCGATGCGGACGACGCCGTCGAACTCCACACCGGTGTCGGTGGTGACCTTGACCGTGCGCGGGGTGGTGCCGTCGTTCAGCTCGGTCACGCCGGTGAAGGAGAAGGTCTCCTCGCCGGTGAGGCCGAGGGACTCGGCGGTGTGACCCTCCGGGAACTGCAGCGGGAGGACGCCCATGCCGATGAGGTTCGAGCGGTGGATGCGCTCGTAGGACTCGGCGATGACGGCCTTGACGCCCAGGAGCGCGGTGCCCTTGGCCGCCCAGTCGCGGGACGAGCCGGAGCCGTACTCCTTGCCCGCCAGGATGACGAGCGGGGTGCCCGCGGCCTGGTAGTTCTGGGAGGCGTCGTAGATGAACGACACCGGGGCGTCGTCCTTCGTGAAGTCGCGGGTGAAGCCGCCCTCGGTGCCCGGCGCGATCTGGTTGCGCAGGCGGATGTTGGCGAACGTGCCGCGGATCATGACCTCGTGGTTACCACGGCGCGAGCCGTAGGAGTTGAAGTCCCGGCGCTCGATGCCGTGCTCCGTGAGGTACTTGCCGGCCGGGGTGTCGGCCTTGATCGCACCGGCCGGGGAGATGTGGTCGGTGGTGACCGAGTCCCCGAGCTTGGCGAGCACCCGGGCGCCGGCGATGTCCTCGACCGGGGTCGTCTCCATCGTCATGCCCTCGAAGTACGGGGGCTTGCGCACGTAGGTGGACTCGGAGTCCCACTCGAAGGTGTTGCCGGTCGGGATCGGCAGCGCCTGCCACTGGGCGTCGCCCGCGAAGACGTCCTGGTAGGACTTGTTGAACATGTCCTCGCCGATGGAGTTGGCGACGACGTCGTTGACCTCGGCCTCGGAGGGCCAGATGTCCTCGAGGAAGACGGGCTTGCCGTCCTGGTCGACGCCGAGGGCGTCCTTGGTGATGTCGACCTTCATCGAGCCGGCGATGGCGTACGCGACGACCAGCGGCGGGGACGCCAGGTAGTTCATCTTGACGTCGGGGTTGATCCGGCCCTCGAAGTTGCGGTTGCCGGAGAGCACCGAGGTGACGGCCAGGTCGTGGTCGTTGACGGCCTTGGAGACCTCTTCCGGCAGGGGGCCGGAGTTGCCGATGCAGGTGGTGCAGCCGTAGCCGACGAGGTTGAAGCCGACCTTGTCGAGGTACGGGGTCAGGCCCGCCTTGTCGAAGTAGTCGGTGACGACCTTCGAGCCCGGGGCGAGGGTGGTCTTGACCCACGGCTTGCGGGTCAGGCCCTTCTCGACCGCCTTCTTCGCCACGAGCGCCGCGGCGACCATGACGTACGGGTTCGAGGTGTTGGTGCAGGAGGTGATCGCGGCGACGGTGACGGCGCCGTGGTCGAGCTCGTACGACGTGCCGTCGGCGGCGGTGACCGTGACCGGGTTCGACGGGACGCCGTTCGTGGCGGCCGGGGAGTCGGAAGCCGGGAAGGACTCCTTGCCCGCCTCCTCGTCGTCGGCGACGTAGTTGCGGACGTCCTGGGCGAACTGCGCCTTGGCGTTCGCGAGGACGATGCGGTCCTGCGGGCGCTTCGGGCCGGCGATGGAGGGGACGACCGTGGACAGGTCGAGCTCGAGCTTCTCGGAGAAGTCGGGCTCGGCGGCCGGGTCGAGCCAGAGGCCCTGCTCCTTGGCGTACGCCTCGACGAGCGCGACCTGCTGCGCGTCGCGGCCGGTCAGGCGCAGGTACTTCAGCGTCTCGTCGTCGATCGGGAAGATCGCGGCGGTCGAGCCGAACTCCGGGGACATGTTGCCGATGGTGGCGCGGTTCGCGAGGGAGGTGGCGGCGACGCCCTCACCGTAGAACTCGACGAACTTGCCGACGACACCGTGCTTGCGGAGCATCTCGGTGATGGTCAGCACGAGGTCGGTGGCGGTGGTGCCGGCCGGGAGCTCACCGGTCAGCTTGAAGCCGACGACGCGCGGGATGAGCATGGAGACCGGCTGACCGAGCATCGCGGCCTCGGCCTCGATGCCGCCGACGCCCCAGCCCAGCACACCGAGGCCGTTGACCATGGTGGTGTGCGAGTCGGTGCCGACGAGGGTGTCCGGGTACGCCTGGCCGCCCCGGACCATGACCGTGCGGGCCAGGTGCTCGATGTTGACCTGGTGGACGATGCCGGTGCCCGGGGGGACGACCTTGAACTCGTCGAAGGCGGTCTGGCCCCAGCGCAGGAACTGGTAGCGCTCCTTGTTGCGGCCGTACTCCAGCTCGACGTTCTGGGCGAACGCGTCGTTGGTGCCGAACTTGTCGGCGATGACGGAGTGGTCGATGACCAGCTCGGCCGGGGCCAGCGGGTTGATCTTCGCCGGGTCGCCGCCGAGCTCCTTGACGGCCTCACGCATGGTGGCGAGGTCCACGACACAGGGGACGCCCGTGAAGTCCTGCATGATCACGCGGGCCGGCGTGAACTGGATCTCCTGGCTGGGCTGGGCCTGCGAGTCCCATCCACCCAGCGCCCGGATGTGGTCGGCGGTGATGTTCGCGCCGTCCTCGGTGCGGAGCAGGTTCTCCAGCAGCACCTTCAGGCTGTAAGGGAGGCGCGCGGAGCCCTCGACCTTGTCCAGCTTGAAGATCTCGTACGACTCGTCGCCCACGCGCAGCGTGCTGCGGGCGTCGAAGCTGTTCGCCGACACGACAGTCTCCTTCTTCAATGTGCGCGTTCAACCGCGCCGCGCCTCATGTGCGGCCGGCGCCGCCTGCGGCCCCCACCATCCGCTAAGGTAAGGATTAGTTAGGTAACCCTTACCGAGCGGCGGCTGCGGTGCGCTTCGGCAGATATCTCGATGTCGAGATAACTCTAGTACATCGCCGCCGCGCGGTCATGCCCGGGCGCCCGTGTCCGGCGCCACTCCGCGATGACGCACGGCCGCACCCGGGCCGTAAGGAGCCCGCCGCACCCTGGCGGGGGCCGCGCCCTCGCGGGGACGCCGGACGCGCGCACCTCAGCGTGACGAGCGGTCACCGAGCGCTCCGCTCCACGCGCCCGGTGGGGCAGGCACAGACAGATGACGACCACGCCCGGGAAGGCGCCGTGCACTTCACCAACACCACCGAGGCAGTGCGGGCATGGGTCCGCGGCTGGGCCCTCTCGCGCGGCGCCGTCGAACCGGCGGCCCTGCCTTGGGGGTTCACCGTGTCCCTCGGACTGCCCGGGCACGTCATGAGCCACGTCCTGCCCACCGCGGACGAGGCGACGGTGCGCGAGCTCACCGGAGGCGCCACCGGCCCCGGCGTCTGGCTCAAGGCCTTCGTGCCGGCGGAGTCGCTCGCCTCCTGGATCGGGCCGGGCTGGTCCGTGCCCAGCGCCCCCGGATGCCTGATGTCCATCGACCTGGACGCGAACACCGTCCGCACCCCGCCCCCGCTCCCCGGCGGCTACCGGCTCCGCAGCTGGACACGGTCCGGCGTCGTCCACGCCCGGGTGCACGCGCCCGACGGCACGGTCGCCGCGCGCGGCCAGACCTCCGTCGACGGCACCACGGCGGTCGTCGACAAGATCGAGACCCATCCCGCCCACCGGCGCCGCGGGCTCGGCCGGGTGATCATCCACACGCTCGTCGACGCGGCCACCGAGCGCGGAGCCACGGTGGGTCTGCTGGCGTCGACGGCGGAGGGCCGGGCCCTGTACGAGGCGACGGGATGGCACGTGGTGGCACCCCTGGCCAACGCACTGCGGGGGCCGGACCCGGTCAGCTGAATACCCGGACCCGGTCGGCTGACGCGACGTCAGGTCAGGCGGTGACCCCTGCCCGCGCCGGCGGCCGGCCTGCCACCGGGTCCCCTGGCGTGACGCGGCGACGTACGGTGTGGGCACGGACCGGTCCGTTTGATTTCGCGCGCATGACCCGGCCGCTTCGGGATACCCGTACTCCCGACAGAGGAGGCGCAGATGCCGCTCACATTCCGCAAGAGCTTTCAGATCCTTCCGGGCGTCCGGCTGAACATCAACCGTCGCTCGTGGTCCGTCACGACCGGTGGACGGCACGGCCCCAAGCGCACCCACAGCAGCACCGGCCGGCGCACCACGTCGATGGACCTGCCCGGGCCCTTCGGCTGGCGCAAGACGACCAAGCGCAGCCGCCGCAGCTGACTCACCCGATCGGCGGAACACCACACGCCGGGTCGCGGCGGGCGCCTGATCCTTGTATCAGGCGCCCATTCGCGGCCCGGCACGGTGTTGTTACGCGACTCGGACACCCCCGGCACGATCTTCATCTCATATGTGAGATAGCGTTCCGGGCATGGAAGACGACTACCTCGCACGTATCGGCAAGCTCATCCGTGACGCCCGTCAGCATCGCGGCTGGACACAGACCCAGCTCGCCGAGGCGCTCGCCACGAGTCAGAGCGCCGTCAACCGTATCGAGCGCGGCAACCAGAACATCAGCCTTGAGATGATCGCCCGCATCGGCGAGGCCCTCGACAGCGAGATCGTGTCCCTCGGCTACTCCGGACCGATGCATCTGCGCGTGGTCGGCGGACGCCACCTCTCCGGCTCCATCGACGTCAAGACGAGCAAGAACGCCTGCGTCGCGCTGCTCTGCGGCTCCCTGCTCAACAAGGGCCGCACCGTGCTGCGCCGGGTGGCCCGCATCGAGGAGGTCTTCCGGCTGCTGGAGGTCCTCAACTCCATCGGAGTGCGCACCCGCTGGATCAACGACGGCGTCGACCTCGAGATCCTGCCGCCCGCCCAGCTGGAGCTGGAGGCCATCGACGCGGACGCCGCCCGCCGGACGCGCTCCATCATCATGTTCCTCGGCCCGCTCCTGCACCGGATGGACCGCTTCACCCTGCCGTACGCCGGCGGCTGCGACCTCGGCACGCGCACCATCGAGCCGCACATGATCGCGCTGCGCCGCTTCGGCCTGGAAATTGCCGCGACCGACGGGCTCTACCACGCACAGGTCGACCGCGAGGTCCGGCCGGGCCGCCCCATCGTGCTGACCGAGCGCGGCGACACGGTGACCGAGAACGCCCTGCTGGCCGCCGCGCGCCACGACGGCACGACCGTCATCCGCAACGCCTCCTCCAACTACATGGTCCAGGACCTCTGCTTCTTCCTGGAGGCCCTCGGGGTGCGGGTCGAGGGCGTCGGCACGACCACGCTCACCGTGCACGGCGTGCCGGAGATCGACGTGGACGTCGACTACTCCCCCTCCGAGGACCCGGTCGAGGCGATGAGCCTGCTGGCCGCCGCCGTGGTGACGGAGTCCGAGCTGACGATCCGTCGCGTCCCGATCGAGTTCCTGGAGATCGAGCTCGCGGTACTGGAGGAGATGGGCGTCGACTGCGACCGGACGCCCGAGTACGCGGCCGACAACGGCCGCACCCGCCTGGTGGACCTGACCGTGCGGCCCTCCAAGCTGGAGGCCCCCATCGACAAGATCCACCCGATGCCCTTCCCGGGCCTGAACATCGACAACGTGCCGTTCTTCGCGGCGATCGCGGCCTCCGCACACGGCAAGACCCTGATCCACGACTGGGTCTACGACAACCGCGCGATCTACCTCACCGACCTCAACCGCCTCGGTGGCCGACTCCAGTTGCTGGACCCGCACCGCGTCCTCGTCGAGGGCCCGACCCGCTGGCGCGCCGCCGAGATGATGTGCCCGCCCGCACTGCGACCGGCGGTGGTGGTGCTGCTGGCGATGATGGCGGCAGAGGGGACGTCGGTCCTGCGCAACGTGTACGTGATCAACCGGGGGTACGAGGAGCTGGCGGAGCGGCTGAACTCGGTGGGGGCGCAGATCGAGATCTTCCGGGACATCTGAAAGCCTTCAGAAGAAGCGCCGTCACACCCCTGCTGACCTGCACAAATGGAAGGCGAGCAGGGGCGTGACGGAGTCCCTGGGACTTTTCTGGGACTTTGAACCAGGAGCGACGGCTTCCGTGCACCGCGCTTTTCACATGATGAGTCATCGGAAAGATGTCGACCTGAAGACGTGATGAAAATACCCAGGTCAGAGACCAATTCTCAGCTCGCCGCCCTCCGTGTGGCTGCCCAGAGCGTCATTGCAGACAGCTGGCAAAACGGCCATCGAAGCCACGTCACCCGGGTCCACACCCGTCGGCGCCGGACGCCAGCCCACCTGTCATGCTCCGCACCATCTGTACGACCAACATCGTGGGCCATGCCCGCCAACCGACAACACCCCACACCCGTGCGGAGGAACTCCTCGGGCATGGGCGCCAACGGCTTCGCGCCGTACCGGGAAAACCCCGTCACCGGCCCGGCCTCCGCCTGGGCGAGAGTTGCGGCGTGATAGTAGGTAACCGCGGAGAGCAGGCGCCTGTGGGTAGCGGCCAGATGGGCCGATCCCTTCAGCACCTTGCCGTCAACAGTGAGCTGTTTCCAACCTGACGGGAGGTTAGACGGGCGGCCCCGGCAGCGGACATGAAGAAAGCCCCTGGTAGACGGGTTCACGACCAAGATCACCAGTCCGCCAGGAGCCTTCGCGTGCTTGTCTACCCGTCCGGCATCGATCTGTCCAGCCGCACCCTGCAGCACCTCTCCGGTCTCCTCGCAGGTCACCGCCGTCGAATCGGCTCCCGATGGCGTCGCCTGACCTGCGGCCGGCAAGCCCTGCTCGTCTTGGCGCACCTTCGCTGCGGCGACACCTACGCCCGCCTTGCAGCAGGTTTCCGCGTCGGGATAGCGACGGTCTACCGATACATACGCGAGGCCGTCGACCTCCTGGCCGCTCAGGCACCAACGCTGGAGCAGGCGATGCGGACCGTGCGGAGGAAGGCGTACGTGATCCTCGACGGCACCGTGCTGCCGATCGACCGCATCGCTGCCGACCAGCCGTATTACTCGGGGAAGAAGAAGCACCACGGGATGAACGTGCAGGTACTCGCGGATCCAGCCGGCCGTCTGATCTGGGCTTCGGACGCGCTGCCCGGGGCAGTACACGATCTGACCGCGGCCCGGACCCACGGCATTCCCGCCGCTCTCGCCGCCGATGGCATCAAGTGCTGGGCGGACAAGGCGTATCAGGGCGCAGGTCCTGCTGTCCGCGTCCCGTTCCGTGGCAAAGGTCTGCGCGGTTGGCGCCGGCGTCACAACCGCGATCACGCCAAGATCCGAAGCCTCGGCGAACGAGCCATGGCCACCCTCAAATGCTGGCGGCTCCTGCGGAAGCTCCGTTGCAGCACCACCCGGATCACCACCGTCGTCCGCGCCGTCATCGCCCTCGAACTCGCCACCTGATCAAGATGGAAAAGGCTCAGTGATCGCTCGGCGCATCCCGCCCTGTCCCCGGTAGCCTCGCGCCAACCCGCGAGGCATAGGCGCCGACCGCCCGGTGGAGGACGTCACCAACGACAGTAACCAGCATCCAGCCGATCATGGTCCGCAAAGTCACAGCGCACTAGAAATTGATCAAGCCCTGCTGCTCCGTCGCATCCGACCTTTAAGGCGGATAGCTGGAGCGATCCGCCTCCACAACATCGCGGGCAAGGATTGCCACTCTCACCACGGGCGCAGCCGATGCTCCGCCAGGTTCATCGGTTTCGGGAGTGGGTCGGGGCTCTTGTCGCGTCCGGGAACGGAATCACGCATGATCAACTACCCTCGGCCGATAATCTGGGACACCTCGTAAAAGGTGTGAGGGCCCATCGGTATGCTGACGGGCCCTCACAACCAAAAAATTGATCGCCTATCCCCAGGCGTCCAAATCCTGCCATCGAACACACGTGGGGCGCAGCCCGCCGGAGGTTAGAAACTCTTTGGCCGCCTGACGCACTAGAGGAATTGGGACCTCTGAATGTTCCGAGAATTCGGTCAGATGCCCGTGTTGGAAATATACCGGGTCGATTCTGGTATCAGAAGATCCCTTAGAGACGAAATTTCCACCCGCATCGCTAAAGGCAACCAGTCCGACACCCAGCCCTCTATCGACACCCACCATGAGCTCATGATCAGGAGTTCCAGCCGGCAAAAGGACCCGGTCGAGCGAGTAGATCGATGCCAGGTTTTCCTTCATCAACCCCTGCGTCGACTCAAGCAGATCGTCAATCACGGAATCGATGTCGTCGATCGAGTAAAGGATCCTCGGCGTCTCCCCGTGCTCATAGCGGTACTGCGCTTCAGCTCGCGCCTTCATTAGCCCACCCCATGGCATGTATGCCGGCCGTTTGGCCAGTGTACCGTGAGCGACCGATTTGGCCCAAGCAGGGCGGGGAGAACCTGATTACACCCCAATTTCACCGTACATGGCCCCGTCGGGAAATTGATATACAAGTCTGCATGAGCAAGACCGTCCCTGTCCATGATGGCTGCAAACTTCTGCTCTACATCCACGGCACGCCCAGAGTTTGACGAAGTAATTCCCCTTTTCTTGAGGGTGTCATTTACCCAGGAGATCAAGTCGGTGTCTTGCCCTCCGTGGCGTCCACTCGTCAAATCATGCCTTACGCCATCAGGCCCCACTCCGGAGCCTGTCGTATGCCCGCCGCCCCATGTAGGAAGTTTGGCCAACTCTTCCGCATGATTGCAGTTGTGGACAAGGACTGGCGCGCTCCCTGCCAGCACATAGTAGGTGTGCAGGTCGCTGACGGTCAGGTTGTGGACGGTAGATTGCTGGGCTGTCCAGCGCCTGATGGCGGAAACCTGAACCCGGGTACCGGCGCTGGTCTTGAGCCACTGGCCGGATTCAAGATCGGTGGCGTCGATCCACTCGCCGATATCCGGGACCCAGAACGGGTGGTTGTAGGTGGCGGTAATGCTTGCCGTGCTGGAGCCCCGGTCGCCATCGATGTCGATGGTGACCTCGACCAGGCGCTTGGTGCCTTCGCCCTTTATCTCGGCAGTGACGGTCTCGATTTTGCTTTTGCCGGACTTGGGGTCGGTTGCCAGAACCTTGTCGCCGATCTTGACTTCCTCGATCGGCTTGGTGCTGCCGTCAGCCATCAATACCTTCGTGCCGGGCACGAAGCTGTTGGGCTCACATCTCGTCTTCTTGAGCAGGTTTTTAGCTAGCCGCGCCTCACCTACCAGAGGAACGGCGCTTGCTGCTCTCTCGCTTGCTGCTTGGTAGTTCCCCTGAATGAGGTCGTTGATTCCTAGGACGGCATCAGCGGCCGGCCCAAGAACGGGGACGAAGATTCCCACAGCCTCGACGACTTCGGTCCACGGAATGACCCGGGTCCTGTCGATCCAGTTCTTGCAGCCGAGACACCCACGGGTGTAGTAGCGCTTTGCGGCCTTGTTTTCGTCGTACTTCTTCCAGTACCAGCCGCTCTTTTTCTTGGTCCAGGATTCGTTGTAGGTGACAGTAGTTTTTGATACCGAGTTGCTTGGCACGCACGTGCTGCTGTTACCGCCACAGATTCCGTCCGGACGCAGGCCGGTGGGGTCGGAAAGGGTGGCCGGAGCGTTGTTGGCGTAGTTATAGCCGTTGATCTGTTGCGGGTCGGCGAGGTCCATGATCGGGTCGACGCTGATGAATCGGCCGATGCCCGGGTCGTACTCGCGGGCACCGAGGTGGGTCAGTCCCGTGCTGGTGTCGGTGGTGCCGCCGACGAAGCCCTTGGTGCTGGGCCAGCTCGTCGGGACATCGCCGCGGGCACTGCCGAAGGGGTCGGTGCGGCGCTGGGTGAGGGCGAGGCTTGCGGCATCGACTGCGAGTTGGCCGGTGCCGTGATGGTCGCCGATCGTAGGCCGTGTATCGAAAGTGGATCTTGGCGATGGATGATTGTGGTTCATGGCGCGGGGAGATCTCACGGATGAACAGTGGTCGGTGCTGGAGCCGTTGTTGCCGAGGGGCACGAAGGCGGGACGGCCGCACGTCTGGCCCCGGCGGCAGCTGGTCGACGGCATACGGTTCCGGGTCCGGACAGGGGTTCCGTGGCGGGACGTCCCCGTTGAGTACGGGCCGTGGGGCCGGATCCACGACCTGTTCCGCCGATGGCAGCGGGCCGGCACCTGGCACCGGGGCCTTACCCAGCTCCAGTCCCTGGCTGATGCGAAGAGTGCGATCACGTGGGAGCTGAGCGTCGACTCCACGGTGTGCCGTGCCCATCAGCATGCAGCCGGGGCTCGGAAGCGGGGTGACCTGCAGAAGGAACCGCCGGGCGGCGTAAGGACGAACACGAACGCGTCGCTCAGCAGCAGGTACGGCTCCAGGGGCGCGGCAAAATCTGTTGGCAGCGGGCGTTCCTGGGCGTATCCGGCCAGGAACGCCCGGTACCCACTCCACCGGCAAGACCA